>CALWYT010000060.1 GCA_944385835.1 uncultured Oscillospiraceae bacterium
CCACCGTGATCGGCACCGTGGGCGCCTGCCTCTTTGTCATGGACAACATCATGAACTTCCTCTATCTCATAGGAAGCGTGTTCGCGCCCATGATAGCCGTACAGCTCACGACCTACTTCATATTGAAGAAGGACAGCTTCTCCGCCGCCTTCGACTGGCCGAACCTCATAGTCTGGGCCGTCGGCCTTGCAATCTACCGCCTCATGATGCACGTAGACCTCCCCACCGGCTACACCCTGCCCAGCGTGCTCATAACGATGCTGCTCTGCTACGTCGTGAACAAGGCGATACCCGCGAAGAAAACCGGGGCCTGAGCCGCCGCGCCAGACCTTCCCCGCCCGGAGACGGGCGGGGGTTTTTCATGCCCGGAGAGGCCCCGGCCGCACGAAAACGAGGCCCGGCGTCGGTTGACGCCGGGCCTCGCAAAGACCTCAGCTTTTACTCTGCCCGGGAGCGGCGGGGACTCGCGCCCGCGGCTTGGCAGGTCACTGCGCCTTTCTCGCCTTGAGCTGCCTTATCATCTCGCGGCAGACCTCGTCCATGTCGCCGACTATGCCGTAGTCGCAGTAGTTGAAGATCTGCGCCTGCGGGTCGCGGTTGACGGCGACGAAGGTGTCCGCGCTGACGCCGGCCGTGTGGTTCACCGCGCCGGACACGCCGAAGCAGACGTACAGCCTTGGCTTTATCATGACGCCGGATTGGCCTATCTGCAGGCGATACGGCAGGATCTCGCGGTCTACCAGCGGCCTGGTGCAGCCCAGCTTGCCGCCCAGCAGCGCCGCCAGCTCGCGGTATATATCCAGGCCGTCGGCGCTTTTAAGCCCGTTGCCGACGCAGACCACGACCTCGCTGTCCGCGATATTCAGCTCCGGGCCGGCGCTGTCCGGCGCGAAGGACAGGGTGCGGCTGCGTATGGACGCAGGGTCAAGCTCTATCCTCTCGTCTATGACCTTGACCTTTTCCCTGGCCCCGGCCGGGGAATAGCGGAAGGTGCCGGGCCGTATGGTGCCGATCTGGGGCCGAAGCTCGGGTATGGTGATGACCGCCATGATTTTCCCGCCGACGGCCGGCTCTATGAAGCGGATGTCGCCCGTAGCCTCGTCGTACTCCAGCTCTATGGCGTCGCTGGTGCAGCCGGTGTTTATCCGCACGGCGCAGCGCGGCGCGAAGTCCCGTCCGTTGGCCGTACCGCCGACAAAGATGGCGGAGGGCCTGTACTTGTTTGCGAGGCGGGCGAAGATTTCGGTGTATGCCTCGGTATTGTACTCCATGCGCTCGTCGCGGTTCACCAATATCAGGCCGTCCACGCCGCAGTCCTTCACGCGCTGCAGCTCGCCGTCCGGGAGGCTGCCGACGACCACTGCCAGCAGCTTGTCCCCGGAGCGGTCGCACAGCCGGCGCAGCTCGCAGCACAGCTCCAGGCCAACGTCCATGGCCCTGGCCCCGTCGTGCTCGATGTAGGCCCACATATTCTTATAGGCGCTTTTTCCCATTTTCCAGCCTCCTTATATCGCCCCGGCGGCGCTGAGCAGCTCCAGCAGCTTGGAGACGCCGGCCTCCACGCCGCCCTCGTCTATCATCTGCCCCGGCTCGGGCAGCTTCGGCGGATAAATCTCCGGCACCACCGTCCCGGAACCGGGGACGCCTATGCGCTTCGGGTCCAGGCCGTCTATGTCGTTCTCGGTGTAGACCTTGACCTGGGCGCGCTTTGCGGCCATTTTTCCCTTAAGGCTGGGCAGGCGGGCGGGGAAGTTGGCCTTCTCCACCGTCAGCAGGCAGGGCAGCTGGGCCTCGACCGCCGCCGTGCCGCCCTCCAGCTCGCGCCGGGCGGTAATGCAGCCGCGCTCGATGTCCACCTCGTCGATGAGCAGCGAGCCGGTTATCTGTGTGGCGCCGAAGCGCTCGGCGAGCTGCGGCCCCATCTGGCCGGTTGCGCCGTCGAGGGATTCCTTGCCGCAGAATATGAGGTCGAAGCGGCCCTCCATCCGCGCCGCCGCCTCCAGGACGTAGCTGGTGGAGAGGGTGTCGGCGCCGCCGAAAGGGCGGCCCGTGACCAGTACGGCCCTGTCGGCTCCGACTGCCAGGCACTCGCGCAGGGCGCTCTCCGCCGCGGGAGGACCCATGGTTATGACGGTGACGGCGCCGCCGTACCGCTCCTTCACGCGCACGGCCGCCTCCAGGGCGTTGCCGTCCAGGGGGTTGAGCATAGAGGGTACGCCTTCGCGCACCAGATTGCCGGTCTCCGGGTCCATGGTCACCAGGTCCACATCCGGCACCTGCTTGACGCAGACAAGTATGTTCAGCATAGCTTCCTCCTTCAGAAGATTTTCCCGGGGTTGAGTATGCCCTGGGGGTCGAAGGCGGCCTTTATCGCGCGCATAAGGCGAAGCTGCGCCTCCCCGCAGCTCTCGGCCAGGTACTTCCTTTTGCCCAGGCCTATGCCGTGCTCGGCGGAGACAGTCCCGCCCAGGGCGCGGCAGCGCGCGTAGTTCTCGTCCATAAATTCCCCGGCAGCGGCGGCGAAGGCGCTGTCTGAGAGCGCGTCGTTGTAGACATAGGCGTGTACGTTGCCGTCGCCCGCGTGGCCGAATACCCGTACGGTAAGCCCCTTCGCCGCGCCAAGCTCGTGGAGGAATTCCACGTAGCCGGCCAGCTCGCCGGGAGGCACGGCGGCGTTGCTCTCGTCAAAGCGGCGCGTCACGGCCTCTACGCTGCTGTGCAGCGCGGCGTGGGCCTCGGCGACGCTGCGCGCGACGTTCGGCTCGTCCACGACCAGGACGTCCAGCGCGCCCAGCTCCTCGGACAGCTCCGCTATCCGCTCCATCAGCAGCTCGGCGGCCGCCTCGCCCGTAACGCCGAACTCCGCCAGCAGCACTGCCGCGGCGTCCTGCGGGAAGCTCTCGTTCCCGCTGACGGCGGCGGAGAAGTTGACCATATCCCTGTCGGCGAAATCCAGCGTCTCCGGCTCCAGGCCGGAGGCGCGCAGCGCCAGGGCCGCCGCGACGCACTCGTCCAGGCTGCCGAAGGGGAAGATGAAGCCCAGCCGCTGCGCCGGGGCGGGGCGCAGCCGCAGCCGCAGCCGGGTTATGACGGCCAGGGTACCCTCGGAGCCTATCAGCAGCTGCATCAGGGCGTAGCCGCTGCTGCTCTTGCGCACGCCGCCCAGCTCTATCACTTCGCCGCCGGCCAGTACGGCGGTCAGGCCGATAACATTTTCACGCGTGGAGCCGTATCTGTCCGCGCAGGGTCCGCCGGCGTTGGTGGCGGCGTTCCCGCCCACGGTGGCCGAGCGCTCGCCCGGGTCCGGGCAGTAGCGCAGCGAGCGCGCCGCGGCGGCCTCGCACAGCTCGCTCAGGCGCAGGCCGGGCTGCACGTCGGCGTACAGGTTCGTCTCGTCTATGCCCAGTATGGCGTTCATCCTCTCGGTGCTCAGCACGACGCCGCCCTCTACGGGTACGGCGCCGCCCGCGAGGCCCGTACCCGCGCCGCGCGGCGTGACGGGGATGCTCCGCTCGCTGCATATGCGCAGCACGGCGGAAACCTGTTCGGTGCTGCGCGGGTAGACCACCGCCTCCGGCGCCGCCGTGCCGTACAGGCTGCGCTCGTCGTGGCTCATGTCCGCGCCTATCTGGTCCCCGATCTGGAAATTGTCCGCGCCGACGGCGGCCTCAAGGGCCTCCGCGGCGGCCCTGTCTATGCGGTTGTATGCCATTTTCTCCACCCCTCAGCTCAGTTTCTCGTCCAGCGCGTCGAGGACCTCCATCATGTCGCCGACAACGCCGTAGTCGCAGTTTTCAAAGATCGCCGCCTGTTTGTCCTTGTTTATGGCTATGATGACGCCGCTCGAGTTGACGCCGGCCATGTGCTGTATCTGCCCGGAAATCCCCGCCGCTATGTACAGCGCCGGCTTTATCACCGCGCCGGAGACGCCGATGTAGCGCTCCCGCGGCAGCAGGCCCTCGTCCTCGGCCACCGGCCTGGTGCAGCCCAGCTCTGCGCCTATGCGCGCGGCGAAGGCCGCCGCCCGCTCAACATTCGCGGCGTCCTTGACCCCGCGGCCGAGGCCCAGCACTATCTTCGCGGCGCCCAGGCCCACCTTCACGACGGATTTCTCCGCGCGGCCGGTAAGCTCCATGCCCTCGGGCAGGGACGCCCTTATCTCCTCCAGCACGGCGCAGGGCGCGGCCTCCGCCGCTGCGCCGGCCAGGGACGGCCCGGCGCATATGACCGCGGGGTAGGCCGCGCGCACGCTCTTGTACGCGCCGCCGCCGTATACAAGGCGCCGCGCGGCTATAGCGCCCGGCTCCGGCGTCAGTTCGTCGGCGTCCGTGAGCGCCGAGGTCCGCAGCGCGGCGGCGCAGTGCGCGGCGAGCATACGGCTGTCGCGGCCGGCCCCGGTTATGACCAGCTCGGGCGCAAGCTCCTCGAGCAGGCGCGTCACCGCGCCGACGGCGGCGGCCGCCCCGGCGCCGCCCGTGGAGATAAGCCAGGCCTTCTCCGCGTTGACCGCCGCCTCCGGCGCGTCGATGGCCGCGACGAATACGCGCCCGGCCAGCCGTCCGGCCAGAGCGGTCAGCGGCGCGGCCGCGCCGGCGTCGTCTATGACAGCGAGGCATATCTTTGCTTTTTCCATCGTTCCGACCTCCTCACATCTGCCGGCGTATCTCAAGCGCCAGCGCCTCTATGGCCTCGTCGGTGACGGACTGGAACACGCGCCCCTTCCGCTCCGCAGCCTCCGGCGCGCGAAGCCCCAGCGTCTCCACGCGGCTGTCCGCCGCCAGGCCGGCGCAGTCGATGACCTCGACGCCCTTCTTGCCCGCGCCGAGGATGTCCTTCATGGACGGTATGCGCGGGCGGTTTATGCTGGACGTGACCGAAATCACCGCCGGAAGGCTCAGACGGTAGGTCTCGCTGCGGTCGGCCAGCTCGCGGCGGACGGTGAGCGCACCGCCGTCCAGGCCCAGCTCCGAGACAGAGTTCAGCTCCCGCCAGCCCAGCAGCGCGCCCACCATGCAGCCCACCTGCTGGGCGTACATATCAGCCGAGCCTTCGCCGAAGAGGACGAGGTCCACGCCGCCTATGCGCTCGATGGCGGCGGCGAGGGCGGACGCGGTGACAAAGCTGTCCGCGCCGTCGAAGGCCTCGTCCTTGACGACGACCAGACGGTCCGGCCCGCGCGAGAGGATGGCCTTGCGCTGCTTGGTGCTGTCCGCGGCGGCCCCGGCCGCGGTCAGGGCGATGACCTCGCTGCCCGGCGCGAGCTGCGCCAGCTGCATCGCGGCCTCGACCGCGTTGAGGTCGTACTGGCCTATGGCCAGGGGCGCGGCCGAGACGTCCGGCTCCTCGCCTGGCTGCAGGCGCAGGCTTTCAAAGTCCGGCGTGTTCTTGTAACAGGCTACTATTTTCATATCTTCCCTCTTTTCAGCTGTTTCGGTACTGCACCCCGAAATCACAGACGGGGTAATCCCAGGCCTCCAGCTCCCTGTTCCAGCCGAGCAGCCGGCAGGTGCCGCACTCCAGGCAGCCCAGGTGGCTGAAGAGCAGCCGCCCGTCGCCGTCCAGCGAGTACAGCCCGGCCGGGCAGGCCAGGCAGAGCTTCTCCGCGCGCCTGCGCTCCGGAACGCCGGGGGCGAGTCGTATGTGGCTCTCCTCGCGCACCTTAAAGCGAGTTTTGCCGAGTTTGTCTTCTATCCGCATATTCGCGCCTCCTGCTCAGACGGAGGTCAGCAGGCGCAGCATATCGCGCGCCAGCTGGCCGAAGCCGTATTTTTTCGCGGCCGCCAGTACTTTCACCGGCAGGCCGGAGGTGTTGACGCCGTCCACGGTGAACATGGCCTTCATCACGTCCTCCGCCAGCACCGGCAGCCTGGTGAACACACCGCGCGAGGCGAAGGCCTTCGGCGCGCCGCGGTGGCGGCGCATCTCGCGCAGCACGAAGCTGGACTCCAGCTTCTTCCTGTAGAGGCGCAGGGCCTCGGGCCTGAAGTCGTGCCTCGCGGCCAGCTCGATGTACGTCTCCGCCGCCAGGCGGCCGGACTCAATGGCGAGGTCCATGCCGCGCACGACGTAGCCCAGGTTCATGACCATTGCGGCCGCGTCGCCGCAGAGCATGACGCCGTGGCCATAGAGCTGCGGCATCATCTTCAGCCCGCCCTCGGGGACAAGGTGCGCGGAGTACTCGCACAGCTCGCCGCCCTCTATCAGCGGCGCTATCAGCGGGCTGGACACAAAGTCGTCCAGCAGCCCGGCCACGCTCTTGCCGGAATAGCCCACGTCGGAGACGGTGGCGACGATGCCGACGGCGACGCTGTCCTCGTTGGTGTAGAGGAAGCCGCCGCCCATGCCTCCGCCCGTCGGCTCGCCGACGAACATCCAGGCGCAGCCCTCGCCCCCGCTCAGCGAGAAGCGCTCCTCTATCGTACCGCGCCCAAGCCGTATGACCTCCTTTGCGCCCACGGCGAACTCCTTCGGCTGCAGCGGCTTTACCAGACCCAGCTTCTGCCCAAGCAGCGAATTGGCCCCGTCGGCGAGTATCACGACGTCGGCCTCCAGGCTGTCCTCGCCGGCGGCTATGCCGCAGACCTTGCCGTTGCGCACGACCAGGTCGTCGACGCGGATGCCGTTTATGTAGAAGGCCCCCTGCGCCTCCGCCTCGCGGGCCAGCCAGTCGTCGAACTTCGCCCGGACGACGGAGTAGGACGCGGCCTGCTTGCCGCCCAGGCCCCGGCACGAGAACTCCAGGCTGGTGGCGCCGCGGCGGGTGACGAAGCTCACGCGCTCCTTGGTTATGCGCCGCTCCAGCGGCGCGCGCTGTTCATAGTCCGGGATCAGCCGCTTCAGGCTGTGGCCGTAGAGGCGGCCGCCAGTCATGTTCTTGCAGCCGCAGCGCTCGCCGCGCTCCACCACCGCCACCTTTACGCCGGCCTTCGCCAGCGTATATGCCGCGGCGGAGCCTGCGGGGCCGCCGCCGACGACTATGACGTCAAACTTGTCTACGCTCATCATTGCACCTCTAATCTAGTTTTCCGCCGTCTCGGCGGCGAGACCCTCCAGCAGCGCGCGGCATTGCGCGTCCCGGCGCTTGGCCGCGAGGGCGGCGGCCTCGGCCCCCAGCACGGCCAGCCTCGCCCTGGCGGCGTCTATCCCGCCGGAGAGCCGGACCAGGTCCCTCGCCTCGGCCGCGGCGGCGGCGTCCGCGGGAGCCGACGCCAGCTCGCGCAGCCGCCGGCCATAGCGCGCGTCTGCAAAGGTGTGGATCGCCGGCAGCGTGTAGACGCCGGAGAAAAAGTCGCTGTTGACGCGCTTGCCCGTCTCCGCCTCCTCAGCCGTCCAGTCCAGCAGGTCGTCGCGTATCTGGAACATCAGGCCCAGCTTCCGCCCGTATAGAGCAAGCGCGGCGGCCTCGGCGGCGCGCGCGCCGCCCAGCTCGGCGCCCAGGCGGCAGGCCAGCTCGAAGAGCGCGGCGGTCTTGCCCTCCGCCGCGGCGAAGTACGCGGCCTCGTCCGTACCCGCGTCATATCTGGACGAGAGCTGGATCAGCTCGCCGTCGCACATGCGCTGGACGCAGGCGGCCAGCGCCTCCGCAACGCGCGAATCGCCGTGCGCAGCCAGCTCGCGCAGCGCGGAGATGAGCACGTAGTCCCCGGCGTAGACCGCGGCGCTTTTGCCGTAGGCGCTCTGGACGGAGGGCCTGCCGCGCCGGGTCGGCGCGTCGTCGGTTATGTCGTCGTGGATAAGCGAGGCCGTGTGCGCCAGCTCCACCGCGGCGGCCGCGCGCAGCAGCGCCGGGCCGGGTTCGCCGCCTGCCGCGGCCTCGCCCGCGCACAGCAGAAGCAGCGCAGGGCGCAGCATCTTGCCGCGCGCCGCCAGCGCCGAGCCAAGCACCCCGCGCAGCTGGCCGTGCGCCCCTGCCGCGGCCAGCATCCCGCGCATGGCCGCGCCGGTCCCGTCCAGCGCGCGGCGCAGCCAGGGCAGGTCAGATTCCGTCCGCTTCATCAGTTCCCTCCTTGACGGCGCACAGGCAGACCGATGCGCCCAACATGAAATCGCGCCGCGCCGTGACGGCGAGGCCCTGCGCGCGCATCAGCTCCTCGAGGCGCGAGGCCGTGACAAAGCCGCGTGTGCTCTCGCTCAGCCAGCGGTATTCCTCGCGCAGGGCGCGCCCGCCGCCCAGCAGCGGCATGAGGCGGTTGAAATACAGGCTGTAGGCCGGACGCACCCAGCGCCGCTCGGGTACGAAGGAATCTATGCAGCACAGCCTGCCCCCGACGCGCAGCACCCGCGCCAGTTCGGCTAGGGCGCGGCTGTAGCCGGCGGTGTTGCGCAGCGCGAAGGATATGACCGCCGCGTCGAAGCTCCCGTCCGGGAAGGGTAGGCTGAGCGCGTTGCCCAGCTTCAGCTCTGCCGCGCCGCCGAGGCGCTCGCGCGCCCGGTGCAGCATGGCGGGCGAGAGGTCCAGCCCCACCAGCTCCGCGCCAGGGACGAGGATAGAGAGCAGCTCGAGCATGTCGCCCGTGCCGCAGCCGGCGTCCAGGCAGCGCTCGCCGCTCCGCAGCCCCAGCATACGCGCCGCGGCCGCCTTCCAGCGCATATGCAGCCCGAGACTGATGCGCCGGTTCGCGCTGTCGTAGCCCTCGGCCACGTTCTCAAACACTCTGTAGACAAATTCCTCTTTTGCGGGCATCATGCGCCTCCCGTCGCGGCGGCCAGGCAGTAGGCGAGGCCAAGCAGGGCGTTGAGCGCGTTTATTCCGCCCATCATCGCCGGCCGGGTATCCGGGCCGGGTACGGCGGCGAGCTGCCTGACCATAAGCGGCGCGGCCGGGATAAACGCGGCGGCGAAGAGCGCGGCGGCCCGCGGGCCGTCCAGCGCCAGCAGCAGCGCCGCCTGCGACGCCGGCCAGAGCGCCAACAGCGCCCGGTAGAGCTTCGGCGCCCGGCGCGCGCCCAGCAGCAGCGGGAAGGTGCGCCGTCCGGCCGCCGCGTCCCGCTCCAGGTCGCAGAGATTGTTGCTGAACATTATCAGCGCGACGCCGAGCGCCAGCGGGGGCGTCCGGGCCAGCATGGAGAGATCCGCCAGCCCCAGCTGCGCCGACGCCCCGGCGAAGGGAATCAGCACGCCCATAACAAGGCCGGAGACCAGCTCGCCGAGCGGGAGGTACGAGAGCGGACTGCGCCCGAGCGAATAGGCAAGGACGGCCATGGCTCCAACCGCGCCCGCGGCAAGGACCGGCGCGCCCGCGCGCGAGACCGCATAGGCCCCGGGCAGCGCCGCGGCCGCCATGAAGGCCAGCCCGGCGGCCAGGGCGTGCTTGGGCGGCAGGCCGTTCACGACCACGGCGTCATAGGCCTCCGGCGAGTTTTCGGCCGTGTCCGTACCCTTTACGAAGTCGGCGTAGTCGTTCAGGGCGTTGGCCGCAGACTGCAGCAGCACCGCCGCGGCCATCACCGCAAAGCCCGGCGCGAGGCCGGAACCCCGGCCCGCCGCCAGGGCCAGGGGGAGGAGAGACGGTATTACCGCCGCGCTCCAGGTGTGCGGCCCTGCGAGCAGGAAAAGCTGCTTCGCCCGTTCAGCGCGCCTCATGCCCGGCCTCCAGGAAGGCGGCCCTGACCGCCCTTTTGGACACTTTCCCGACCTTGCTGCGCGGCAGAGCGGGCAGAAACAGGAATTTCCTAGGTTTTTTGAACCCGGCCAGCCGCCCCGCGCAGTACTCCGCAAGCTCCCGCCCCGTGGCCTCGCAGCCGGGCCGGAGCACCACGGCGGCGGACACCAGCTCTCCGAAGCGGGCGTCGGGCAGCCCGACCACGGAGCACTCGTACACCGCCGGGTGGCCGCGCAGCACGCGCTCCACCTCGCCGGAGTAGACGTTTTCGCCGCCGGACTTTATCATGTCCTTCTTACGGTCCACGAAATAGTAGCGGCCATCGGCGTCGAAGTAGAAGATGTCGCCAGTGGCGAACCAGCCTCCGCTGTCGAAGGCGCCGCCGCGTCCGCAGTAGCCCGTCATCATGCAGGGGCTGCGCCCGTACAGCTCGCCCAGCCTGCCCGGCTCGGAGACCGCGGCGCCGGAGCTGTCAACCAGCTTGGCCTCGCAGAGCGGCGACGGCGTGCCGACGGAGATGTTGCCGCGGTCGTCGTGGATATGGCGGCCGCGCTCGATGACGTTGAGCATGTTCACCGCGCGCTCGCTCATGCCGTAGCCGTTTATGACGCGGGCGTTGGGGAAGGTAGAGAATATCTCGTTTATGTTTTCCTCGGTGCAGCAGCCGCCTGAGACGCGGACCATGCGCACGCTGGCGAGGTCGCCGCTGCCAAAGCCCTCGCAGGCTGCGAAGTCCGAGCAGAGCGAGGGCGGGATGAGCGACATCTGGGTCACGCCCTCGCGCCGGATGAGGCCGAGCATCGCGGCCGCGTCATAGCTGCCGCCCAGGATGAGGGTAGCGCCTATGCACAGCGTCTGCAGCGCAGCCGTCAGCCCTCCAATGTGGAAAAGCGGCGCGTAGCTCAGGAACACGTCGTCCTCCCGGATGGCGTGTGCGGCCATGTAGCAGCTCAGGAGCTGGCACATCAGGCCCTGGCGGCTGTGGCAGGCCGCCTTCGGCTCGCCCGTCGTGCCGCCCGTGGCTATCATGAGCGCGGGGTCCTCCGGCGCGCAGGCGGCGCGCGGAGCGGGCGCCTGGCTCCCGTCCGGGACGGCGAGGCGCAGCGCGCCGTTCGCGCGCAGCAGCCTCTGGCCCAGGTCCTCCAGCCCCTCGCCTACGGCCAGGTATTTTCCGCCCGCCGTGGCTGTGAAGCGGGCGAGGGCCTCCGGCGTCTCGCGCCAGTTGAGCGGGGCCGCCGCAGCCCCCAGGCGCAGCACGGCGAAGAAAAGGGCCAGCGCCTCCGCGCTGTTGCGGAAAAGCAGGCAGACCACGTCGCCCCTTCCCACTCCGGCGGCGGCGAGGCCGCCGCTCAGCGCGGCGCTGCGCTCCAGCAGCCGGGAATAGCTCCAGCGCACGCCGTCCTGCAGCACCGCGCACTTGTCCGCGTGGGTCAGGCTTATCTCTTCAAATAGTTCATAGACACCAAACATATCCCAATCCTTTTCGAGCCGGAGGCGCGGCCGGCCGTGCCGCCGCGCCCCATACCGGCTTTATCTTATGCGCTTCGGCAGCGGGGAGAGGTCCGCAGGCCCGGCGAAGGTCTGGGCGAAGCCGGCGTAGCGCCTGGCCTCCGCGCCCACGACCTCAAGCTCCGTATCCATCCAGTTGCGGCGCTTGGTCGCGACCAGCGCCCAGTCCAGCGCCTCGCCGCGTATGTAGTCCTCCACCCCCGGCTCGCCCCTGGTCCACAGCTCGCCGCCGGGCAGCCGCAGCTCCATGTACACGGGCGTGTCCGGCAGCTGCACGCCGTTTATGCGGTAGGCGTTGGGCCTCGACTGCCAGGAGAGGAAGAGTATGTGCGCCAGGCGGGGCGTCGGCTTTATCTCAACGCCGAAGTGGTCGTAGATGTCCACCCAGTGCGCCCACAGCTCCATCAGCCGCGCCGTCGCCAGCGAGCGGGCGGACATGGGCAGGCCCGGCGCCCAGGGTATGCGCTGCTTCGGTTCGCAGGCGTAGAGCGCGCCGTCCAGCTGCGTGCGCGTCTCGCGCCACAGGTCCAGCAGCCCGGCCCGGTCCAGGTCCATATATGGCAGGTAGCGCAGGTGCTCGTCCATGCGCCCGCCGGTCACGTCCCTGATCTCACCGGCCCGGCCAAGGCTCAGCTCGGCCGCGGCCTTGTCGAATATGGCTATGTGGCTGACCACGTCGCGTATCTTCCAGATTCCCTCTATATCGTAGACGCGCAGGTCGGAGCGTATCGTCTCGTTCCACTCGCGCTCGCTCAGGGCGTCGACGAAGGCGTCGGCGATGGACTGCTCGGCTATCAGGTCGCTCAGGATTTTCTTCATGTCCCGGCCCTCACACGCCTATCTCTTTGAGCAGGCCGCGCCCGGCGATGTGTATCATGATCTCGTCTGTGCCGCCGCCTATGCGGTAGTTGCGCGCGTCGCGCCAGAGCCGGGAGATGCGGCAGTCGTCGGTGTAGCCCAGGCCGCCCATGATCTGCAGCGCGTCGTCTATGACCTCGTTGCCCGCCTGGGCGCAGTAGAGCTTGCAGAGCGCGGAGCTGTTGCGGATGGAGATGCCGTTGTCCTTCTCCCACGCGCACTGGTAGACCAGGTTCTTCATGTTCATGATTTTTATCTTCATGCGCACGATCTTCTCCTGGATGAGCTGCTTGGAGCCTATGGGCTTGCCGAACTGGACGCGCTGGTTGGCGTATCTGGCGCTGTCCTCGTAGGCGCACTCCGCCATGCCCAGTATGGTGGCGGCCATCATCAGGCGCTCCACCTCGTAGTTCTTCATCAGCTGCTTGAAGGCGCCGCCCTCCGTGCCGATGATGTCCTTGTCCTCGACCTCCACGTTCTCGAGGTAGACCTCGTAGGTGGGGTTCATGTGCCAGCCCAGCTTGTGCAGGGGCTTGATTGTGACGCCGGGGGCGTCCATGGGTACGAAGAACATGGTGAAGGCCTCGTCCTCGCGGCTGAAGTCGCGGGCCAGGCAGGACATATGCGAGGTCAGCGCCGCGCTGCTGATAAAGGTCTTGTGGCCGTTTATCACTATCTTGCCGCCCCTGCGCTCATAGCTGGTGAGTATGGCGTGGCTGTCGGAGCCGGCCTGCGGCTCGGAGAAGCCGGAGCAGAAGGCCATGCGGCCGTCGCGTATCTCCTTCATGCAGGCCTCCATCTGCTCGGCGGTGCCGTAGGCCTCCATCATGTCGAGGTGGAATATGTTCGTCAGGCACTGCATGGGTCCTCCCAGGCGGAGGAACTCCTCCTTGACCAGCATGAGCGTCAGCGTGTCCACGGGCGTGCCGCCCACGGACTCGGGGCAGCCCAGCAGGCCGAAGCCGGCGTCTACCATCTTCTTGAAAAGCTCGTAGGGAGGGCGGCCCTCCTCGTCACAGCGGCGCATATACTCGTCGCTGCACTCCTGGGCCATAAACTCGCGCACGCTCTCAAGCAGCAGTTCCTGCTCTTCTGTGGGTCTGAAATCCATAATTGCCTCCTTGTTATTTCTTGGCGACCACGCCTTCGGCGTAGCAGGCGTCTATCTCCTCCTGCGTGCAGCCGAGTTCGGCGAGGATGTCGTCGTTGTCCATGCCCACGGTGGGGCAGCCGCGCCATATGCGGCCCGGCCTGTTTTTGAATTTCGGCGTAACGTTCTGGCCGATTATCTCCCCGCCGCCCACGCGCGGCCAGCGGGTTATGCTCTCGCGCGCGAGGTAGTGCGGGTGCTCCAGCATGTCCTCGTGGTTCAGTATGCGGCTGCAGGGGAGGCCCGCAGCCACGAAGGCGGCCTCGGCCTCCTCGCTGGTACGCGCGGCGCAGAACTCCTTCAGCCTGGCCTCGAGCACCTCGCCGGCGGGCGTACCCTCCTTGCAGTTGTTCACGCAGTCGGCAAAGACGCCCTCGCGGTAGCCGAGGCCCAGCAGCTCCATCAGCCTGCGGAAGAGCTTGGGGCCGATTATGACCATGTAGACCTCCTTGCCGTCCTTGCACATATAGCTGTTGAAGCCGACGTTATTGTTGTTGCCCTTGCCCTGCTCGAAGACGCGGCCGGAGCGGTTCCAGGCGTCGAGCGGCCAGCCGGCCTGGCAGCGCAGGGTGGATTCGTACTGGCTAACGTCTATGCTCTCGCCCTCGCCGCTTCGCTGCGCGTTGATATACGCCGCGAGGCAGGCGTAGGCGGCCATGAAGCCGGTGTAGTAGTCGGATATGCTCACCTCCGCGGGGAAGGAGCGCAGCCCCGGCCGGCCGTTCATGTACATCGCCCCGGAGAAGGCCTGGGCCACGGGGTCGTATGAGGCGCGGCGGACGTAATCCGGGTCGCCGTACTGGCCGAAGCCGGATATGTGCGCTATGACCAGCCGGGGGTTGCGCGCCCAGAACGCCTCGTCGGTGAGGCCCCAGCCGGCGTACTGGCCCGGGCGGGAGGCCTCCATGAAGATGTCCGCGCCCTCGATCATGCGCAGCAGCAGCTCGCGGCCGCGCGCAGTGGTAAGGTTCAACGCTATGGTGCGCATATTGCGCCTGTCCAGCTGCGCCGCCATACCCGGGGCTATGCGGCTCACGTCCGTGACAGCCGCGTTCTCGACCCAGATGACGTCCGCGCCGAAGTCGGCCATCATCGACGCGGCGAAGGGGCCGGCGACGGACTGCGAGCAGTGTACGACCCTCAGCCCCGCCAGGGGGCCGAAGACGGGGATTTCGCTTTTCCTTGCCATGGGCTGCCTCCTCAAAACAGCGCGGAGCCGAGCGTGGCGCAGATAACGGTGGAGGCCACCGCCACCAGGACGACCGCGACGGACGAATACTTGTAGATTTCCCTGGACGTGACCCACTCGCTGTTGCCGTGCAGCAGCGCCGCGAAGGGCGAGGCGCTGGGCAGCACCAGAGACACGTTTGTGAGCACGCAGATGCACACGGCCATCATCTCCGTGCTGACGCCGGCCATCGGAGCGTAGACCGAGACCAGAGGCACCAGCAGCAACGCTATCACCATGTTCGCAAAGATGTTGGTCAGCACCAGCTGCACCGCGCAGACCGCAAAGATGAAGAGCAGCGGGTTCGGCGCACTGCCGAAGACGGGGCCGAATATGGACTCCAGGAAGGGCTGTATGCCCGTGGCCTCGTTCGTTATGGACGAGGTCATCACCAGCGCGAACGCCAGGAGCAGCATGGTGGGCCAGGGTATGCCGTCCCGCATGGTCCGCGCGAGATCGGTGCGCCCCGCGCCGTCCCCGCCGGGGAGCAGCCCCGCCGCGGCGAGCATCAGCGCGCATACGCCCGGCCGGCCTATGCGGTTCACAAGCGCGACGCCGGGTATGCTCTCGGGCAGGGCCTCGGGTACGAACAGCAGGAACAGCAGCAGGGCAAGCAGGCCCATGACCAGCTTCTGCCGGCGGTCCAGCCCCGTCTCGCCGGAGTAGACGTAGTCGTTTTCACGTATGCGGCTCACGTCCGGGCGGAAGATGAAGCGGCAGGCGAAGAGATACGTCAGCACGACGCCGTAGGTCAGCGCGCCGGAGAGTATGGTAAAGCGCCAGAAGTCTATCGTCTGGCCGGTCTGGGCCTGCAGGGAGTTCTGCACCATCATGGCCAGGGCCTCGAAGGGGAAGATGGCGTTGCCCATCAGCGAGGCCAGGGTTATGCCTATGACCATCAGCGTGGGGTATTTGTCGCGCTTTTTGTAGCCGTAGTTCTCGCACATGGTGTACAGCATCGCCCAGGGTATGACCACGCCGGGCGTAGCGCTGACCATGGCCGAGACCACATAGGCCGCTGTGAGCAGCAGCCAGGATATGACCCAGGGCCGGCCGCGGGAGAATTTGCGCGAGACCATCCAGTTGGCGATCCTGCTGCTCACGCCGGAGCCGGTCACGACGGCCACGAAGCCGAGAATGAACAGGATGAACAGCCAGGTCTCGCTGCCAAAGGCCGCGGCGAAGGCGCCAGTCATGGTGTAGAGGTCGGTGCAGCCCAGCAGCACCAGGCCCAGCAGCGCCGGCCAGACCACGTCCACGGTGCTCAGCGCGTAGATTATGCCGATGAAGATCCCGGATACCTGCATCCCCGTCCTGGTCAGCGTGCCGAATGGGGGCAGCAGGTAGAAAAGCACGATTATGCCCGCCGATACGGCGCAGTTGACGTACCAGCGCAGCGTCTTTTTTGAAAGCGCAGCCGCGGCCACCTTGTCCTCCCCCTTTCAGCGCCCCGCCTTTTTCCCGGCGAGGAAGCTCTCGCGCCGGCGGGCGAATTCCTGCGTGCTGCCGCAGAAGGGCGAGGCCTCCTGCTCGCACTCCAGCAGCCGGTCGATCCCGGCGAGCACAGTGGCGTTAGTGACGCGCTTGGTTATGCCCATGGCTATGCGCGGCATGGACGCCAGCTCCAGGGCGAAGGCCAGCGCCTCGGCGTCCAGCTCCTCCGGGGAGCAGAGCCGGTTGATTATGCCCAGCTCCAGCGCTCGCTCGCCGCCGACCGTCTGCCCGGCGAACCAGATCTCCTTGGCGCGGTTCAATCCTATGAGCTGGGGCAGTATCATCATCGCGCCCATCTCCGGGACTATGCCCACCTTGACGAAGTTGCCGAAGAATTTGGCGTCCGTGGCCGCGAACACTATGTCGCAGGCCAGCGCCAGGCTCATCGCGCCGCCCACGGCATAGCCGCGCACGACCGCGATGACCGGCTTTTCCATGCCGAGGATGGTTTTTATAACGCGGTTGTACCTGATGAGGCATTCGCGCTTTTCGTCTATGCTGTAGCCTCCCTCCGGGGCGGCCTTCAAATCCGCGCCGGAGGAGAAGTGCTCGCCCGCGCCCCTGAGCATCACCACGGAGACGCCCTCGTCGTCCTCCGCCTCCAACAGCAGGCCGTTCAGGCGCAGCATCATGTCCAGGTCCAGCGCGTTGCGGCGCTGCGGCTTGTCCAGTATGATCTCCGCGACGCCCTCGGCCGGGCGTATCATATAGATGTTCTCGCTCATGTGCAGCCTCACTTTATCTGTACGGCGGCGCGGTAGCCCGCCTTGGTGGCGTCTGCCATGCGCGCCGGACTGTCGCAGTCGCCGGCGATCAGCACCTGCGGGGCCAGGCCCCGGAGGCGCTGGAACAGCTCCCGGTTTTCCTTGAAGCCCAGCGTCACGGCGACGGTGTCGGCCTTGTAGAAGTTCTCCTCGCCGTTCTCGTCCACGGCGTAGACGCCGCTGTCGGTTATGGACACGACCCTGCACCGTTCGTGCATGGCGACGTCGTCCGCGGCCTTGAAGGCGTTGCGCACGAGGAAGCGCTCGCTGGAGCCGACGTCGTGGCCTATTTTGCCCTCCTCGAAGATATTCATGTCGCGCCAGCCGCCGGTGAGCTTCATGCCCATCTCGCAGCCGGGCAGGCCGCCGCCTATGATACTGACGTCCTTGCCCACGGGCCAGGGCAGGGGCAGCTTCAGCACAAGGCTTACCAGCTTCGGCGAGTAGATGAAATGCAGGAACACGTATCCGGCGTTCCACATCACCTTGTTGACGATGCCCGGCTTCTGCGGCGGGCGGCCGTTGAGCAGCTCCAGGAAGTCCTGGGAGCGCACCACGTTTTTCCCGTCTGTCCCGGGGATCCCGCCCTCTATGCACTCACCGCCCACGGCGACGACAACCGCCTCGGGGCCAAACTTCTTCACAAATTCCGGCGTCACGGTCTTGTTGCAGACTATCTTCAGGTTCTTGTACTTGGGCAGCACGGCCTTGTAGTACTTTATCAGCCGCTCGTACATCGGGCTGAACACCGAGCTGAGCACAAGGCAGCCGCCTATGCGCGGGCCGCGCTCGAACACAGTGACGTTGTGGCCCATCTTCGCCGCCGTCAGCGCGGCGCACAGCCCGGCAGGGCCGGAGCCGATCACCATGACGCGGCGGGGGATTTCCGCCCTCTGCGGCTTGTACAGCAGCTCGGGGCCGAGGCCCGGGTTGACGCTGCAATACTCCTGCCCCTTGGCGGCGGCCATGTCGTCCAGGCAGCGGCAGCAGCAGACGCAGCGGCGAATCTCCTTCTCGCGGCCTTCGGCCAGCTTTTTGGGGAACTCGGGGTCGGCCAGGCTGTAGCGCAGGCCGCCTATCATGTCCGCCTTGCCCTCCGCCAGGATCTTCTCCATGACGTCCGGGTCTGTCTCGCGGTAGCCGGTGACGACGGGCGTGTTCTTGACCACCTTCTTCAGCTCGGCGGAGACCCAGGACCAGTAGCCGTCGGGGATCTCCTTCGTGGTCGTAGGCACGGAGGTCTCGTGCCAGCCTATCTGTACGTTTATATAGCCGAAGCCCGCCCGGTCGAGTATAGGCGCAAGCTCCAGGGCGTCGGCAATCTCGTTGCCGCCGGGGACCAGGTCTATGGCCGACCAGCGCAGGAACACGGGGAAGCCGGGCAGGGCCTCCTTTATGGCCGCGCACATCTCAAGCAGCAGCCTGCAGCGGTTCTCGGGGCTGCCGCCATACTCGTCCGTGCGGTTGTTGGTGGCCTTGGAGAGGAAGCGGTTAAGCGTGCCTCCCGCGCCCGCGACAAGCTCCACGCCGTCCCAGCCGCTCTTTTTCAGTATGCCCGCGGCGTTGACCGCCTGGCCTATGTAATCGGGGATCTGTTCCTTCGACATGGGGACAAAATGCTGCCCGTGTATTTTGCGTATCGTTATGTCCGAGGGGCCGTAGGCCTCCTCCTTGTCGCTGCCGGTGGGGCGCCAGTTGTTCAGCGCGGGGATCTGCCCCACAAGGCGGGAGCCGTGCTTATGCACGACTTCGGCCATTGCCGAGAGGCCGGGTACGTACTCGTCGGAGAACGCCCAGGGTACGGGGTGGCGCGTGACGCCCGTCTGCGGGTACATCATGACGGTCTGGCATATGAGGGCGAAGCCGCCCGCGGCGCGCTCCTCCAGATAGTTCAAGAACATCTGCGTGGGCTTGTGCGTCTCCCCGTCCGTGTAGCCCTTGCCGGGGGACATGGAGGTCGTCATCATGCGGTTGCGCAGCCACAGCCCGCCGACCTGTATGGGGCTGAGCAGGTGCGCGTACTTTTCCTTTTTGCGTTCTATTTTCATGGCTTTCCTTTCTCCGCCGCCGCGCGTCCCGGCTCTCGCCGGGGCGCGCGGTAATCAGGGAAATTAGAATATGAGGTTGCCGAGGGTCAGGCAGAGCACGAAGTCCAGGACCACGGCGAGGACCACGATGGGCCAGGTGTATTTGTATACGTCGTTGGGAGTACACCACTCGGTGTTGGAGTGCAGCAGCGCGGCAAGCGGGCTGGCCGAGGGCAGGAAGAGGCTCATGTTGGTCGTCACGGCGAGGGCGACAACCAGAATCTGCGCCTCGGCTGCGCTGGCGGCCATGCTGGCGACGATGGGGACGAACATAAGCCCGACGACCAGGTTGCCGATGAAGTTGGTGATGACGGCGCTGAGCAGCAGCACGAGGAAGATGAACACGGCCGAGCTGGCCCCGCCGCCGAATACGGGGTTGAGCAGGCCGGAGATGGCGTCGCTGATGCCGCAGGCGGCGTTGGTCATGGCGGAGGTGGCCACGACGGCGAAGGCGAGGATCATCATGGTCTCCCAGGGGACGCCGTCCTTGAAGGTCTTGGCGAGGTTCAGGAAGCTGCTGCCGTCCTTCTTCATGATGACGCCGGCCACGATGAGCAGCAGCACGCAGGTGGCCGTGCTGCCTATGGCCTTGAGCCAGCCGATGAAGCCGCCGGCCGAGGTGAAGATGCCGGGCAGGAAGAGCAGGATGAAGAACGCGGCCATGAAGAGCACCACGACCTTCTGCTCGCCGTTGAAGCGGGTCTCGTCGGAGGTGAAGCTGTAGCTGCTGTTGCGGATGGCGCTCACGTCGACCCTGAAGAGGAAGCGGATGGGGATGAGCGCGGAGAGCGCGGCGACGTAGGTCAGGGGTATGCACAGCAGGGTGAAGCGCGCGTAATCGACGGTGATGGCGGCCTCGGTGGCGGTGGAGAGCGCGTTCATGTACATGACGGCCGCGGCCTTGAAGGGCAGGGCGGAGTGGCCCATGAGCGAGGCGAAGGTGATGGCGACGACCATGGCGGTGGGATACTTGTCGTGCGGCTTGTAGCCGTAGCCCTCGCACATGACGTAGAGTATGGCCCAGGGGATGATGATGCCGGGCGTGACGCTGATGAGCGCGCCGATGACATAGGCGATGGTGAGCAGCATACCGCTTATCACCCAGGGCTTGCCCTGAGCGAATTTGCGCGAGGCCATCCAGTTGGCGATGACGCGGCTGGCGCCGGAGTTGTTGACCATGGCGGCGAATACCAGGACAAAGAGGACGAACAGCCAGGTGTCGCTGCCGAACGCGGCGGTGAACGCCGCGGTGACGCCGCCTTCGTAGAGGCCGGAGGTGCCGAAGAGGATGAGGCTCAGCAGAGCGGGCCAGAAGCAGCCGACCGTGGAGAAGCACCAGATGGCGCCGAGGAAGATGCCGAGCACCTTCATACCGAGGGGGGTGATGGTCCCGATGGGAGGCAGGTAGCCGAAAAACAGCATTATGGCTACGCCTATCAGGGATAGAATGTAATACTTTACATTCTTTGCACGGGCTGTAGTGTTCATTTTTTTACTCCTTTTCCGTCTCAGATATTGGGCAGCACCGTCACTTGACGATGTCGTGCGCGTACAGCTCCTCTATCTCGGCCGCGCTGCAGCCAAGCTCGGCGAGGATGTCCTTTGTGTCGGCGCCGTAGGCCGCGCCGCCGCGGAAAATTTGGCTGGGGTTGTTCTTAAAGCGCGGCACGCAGGCGCAGCCCTTCACGTTTCCGCCGGTCATGGGGTCATACCACTCCGTGATGGACTCGCGGGCCTTGTACTGCGGGTTATCCTGCATCATGCCGTAGGTCATGACCGGCGAGCAGGGGACGCCGGCCTCGTCCATGAGGCGGCAGGCCTCCTCGGCCGTGTGAGTGGAGAAGAACTTTTCCACCGCCTTGACGAACTTGGGCGCGCGCTGGGTCTCGCGCTTCTGCACCCCGGCGTGCGGCTCGGCAAAGTCCGGGTCGCCGCCCAGGCCGATAAGCTCCTCCAGCTTGCGCATCACGCCCACGCCGCCGAAGGCGGTCATGACCCACTCGCCGTCGGCGCACTTTTGCATATTCGGCACCGCCTGCAGGGTGTTGCCCCATATGCCGAGGCGCTCCGGCTGCACGCCGGCGTTCACGCCGTCCACCAGGAAGTCGCCCTGGATGCGGAGCATGGCCTCGTACTGCGCGCAGTCTATGCTCTCGCCCCGGCCCGTCCTCTGCGCGTTGAAGAGGGCCATCGCCGCGGCAGAGGCCACGAAAAGCGCGCTGATGTAGTCGCAGGTGTAGGGCTTCGGCGCGTAGGGCATATCCGGCGTGCCGTTTACGGCCACAAAGCCGCTGAAGGCCTGGCCGATCGGGTCGAAGGACGGCCGGCTTACGTAGCCGGGGTCGCCCGTCTGGCCAAAGCCGGAGACGTGGGCGATAACCAGCCGGGGACTGTTCTCCCAGAGCGTCTCGTCGCTCAGGCCCCATTTGTCGTAGGAGCCGCCCTTGGAGGCCTCTATGAGTATGTCCGCGTCCTTCAGCAGCCTGAGGAACAGCGCCTTGCCCTCCGGGCTGGGTATGTTCAGGGCCATGGAGCGCGCGTTGCGGTGCTCCATCGTCCAGGCCCGGCCCATGCGCCGCAGCATGTCCGGGGCCTTGCTGCTCTCGATATGGATTACCTCCGCCCCCTGCTCGGCGAAAAAGGTCGCGGCGACGGGGCCGGCGATGTTGGTGCCGGTGGTGACGACCTTGACGCCGCTCATATTGCCGAAGCCGGGAAGCTCATTTCTCTTCATCTGAACACCCTCCTTAGTTTTTGCCAGCACGATAATAACTTGCAAACATCGTGCCAACTTTAACGTTTACAAATTAACAATCGTTCGCGGTGTATTTTGCCCCATTCCGCCGCGCCCGACATACAAATTGCCGCAGTTTTGCCACAGCCGCCGCGCGGCGCTCGACACCTTCCTACACCTTTGCGACACATTTCTGCTTGGCAAAGCGCGAGGGACGTGATATGATGTGGAAAAAGACGAGATGGAGGGGCAAAATGAGCGACGTTTCCTACAACCGGGAGAACACCATCCTGGCCTGGCAGAAATTCATAGAGACTGGCGAGATACCGCCCGGCCATGTGCGCAAGAGCGTGGCCGACTCCTGGCTGCGCTGCCGGGAGCTGGGCGTGGACCCCTTCGGCACCAGCTTCCCGCACCGCTCAAAGTCCACGCTGCAGGCCATGCAGGAGCGCTACAGGGAGCTTGCGGCCTATGCCACACCCTGCATACACCTGCTGATGACCATCCTGACGGACGGGGGACTCACGCTGACCTCCCCCGACCTTTTCACGTACTATATGCTCTCGAGCTACGAGGCCAACCCGGTCTCCTACGGCATATACCTTGACGAGGCCTCCTGCGGCAACACGGCCATATCCATCGCCGCGCTGGAGCGCCGGCCCATGTTCCTGCACAAGTATGAGAAGTACCGCCTGGTGGACCAGAGCGTGTCCTCGGCCGCCGCGCCCATCTTTGTCGGCGGCGAGCTGCAGGGCTTTATCTCCGCCAACGGCATATCCGGCATGGCCCCGCGCTACATATACGAGCTTACCTGCCGTGCCGCGGAGATAATCGGCCTCCTGGCCTCCGAGAAGCCCGGCGCGGAGGAGACGCTGCGCCTGTGTTCCCAGCTGATAGAGCTGAGCCACCGCCCCACCCTGCTCATAGGCGGCGACGGCGTGGTCGCCGCCGCCAACGGCGACAGCCTGCGCTTCCTGCCGCTGCGCCGCCCGGACGGCAAGGGCGTACACATCTCCGAGATAGCCGCCGGCCGCGACGACCTGGCCTGCTTCATGCTGGGAGAGGAGAGCGCGCCGGAGCGCAGCCGCTGCAACCTGCGCACGATCTACGGCGGCTGCTTCAACTTCCTCTGCCTGAAGAAGGGCGGGATACGCTTCCCCTCCGGCGCGGCCTACACGGCGGTCACGCTGGAGCTGTCCACGCCCGGCCGCCAGGTCCTGGCCAGCAGCGGGGCGGCCCGTGCGCTGCCCGCCAGGCCCGAGCGCGAGGACAAGGTCGAGTACCTGGGCCGCAGCCTGGCCTGGGCCAGGGTGGACAACGTCATAAAGAAGGTCTCCCGCTTCCCCTCCAACGTCTTTATCCAGGGCGAGTCCGGCACAGGCAAGGAGGTCGTGGCCCGCACCATACACAACCTCAGCGGGCGGCGGGGCAGCTTCGTCGCCATAAACTGCGCCGGAATTCCCGACGGGCTGCTTCAAAGCGAGCTTTTTGGGTATGAAAAAGGCGCCTTTACCGGCGCCAACCGCGAGGGGAGCATGGGCAAGTTTGAATACGCCGACCACGGCACGGTATTCCTCGACGAAATTGGGGATATGCCAATGAGTATGCAGGTCAGCCTGCTGCGCTTCATACAGGAGCGCACCGTGCAGCGCGTCGGCTCCAACAAGCCGAGGAGCGTGGACGTGCGCATCATAGCCGCCACGAACAAGGACATAGAGCAGATGCTGAAGGAGAAAACGTTCCGCAGCGACCTCTACTACAGGCTGAACATCATCGGCCTGACCCTCCCGCCTCTGCGCGAGAGGAAGGAGGACATCCCCCTCCTGGCCCAGCACTTCATCCAGCTGCTGAGCCAGCAGTACGGCCTGGCCGCGCCAAAGGTGGACGATGACGTATTCGACATATTGTGTAAATATGACTGGCCGGGCAACGTCCGCGAGCTGCGCAACGCGATGGAGAAGATGCTGATAATGAGCGGAAACCGGAGGATAAGCGCGGACACGCTCTACGCCTATGTCTTCGACTACGACGAGATAAACAGCGCCGCGCCGGGCGCGGCCTCCGAGAAGGATACCATATACCGCCTGCTGCGCCAGTACGGCGGCAACGTCACGCGTACCGCCGCCGCGCTGGGTATGGCGCGCGACACGCTCTACCGCCGGATGCGCAAGTACGGCATAGACGTCCCGCGCGGCTGAAACTAAAAAGCGGGGATCCGGACGGACGGGTCCCCGCGTCGTTTTCTGCCGCCGTCACATGGCCGCGGCTATCTGCGCTGCGACCTTGGCGTTGTTGAGGGCGAGCTGGATGTTGCTCGCCAGGCTCTCCCCGCCGGTTAGGTCCTTGACCTTGGCCAGCAGGAAGGGGGTGATGTCCTTGCCGTGGACCCCGGCGGCGCCGGCGGCGTCCAGGGCGACCTGGATCACCTTCTCCATCTCGTCGAAGTCTAGGCCGTATTCCTCGGGTATCGGGTTGGCGATCAGCACGCCGCCGTCGAGACCCAGCTCCCACTTGGCGCGGAGTATCGCCGCGGCCTCGGCGGGGCCGGAGCAGGCGTAGTCCAGCTTGCAGCCGCTCCTGCGGCAGTAGAAGGCGGGGAACTCGTCCGTCCCCATGCCGAGTACGGGGACGCCCATGGTCTCCAGGTACTCCAGCGTGCGGCCGATGTCGAGGATCTGCTTCGCCCCGGCGCAGACGACGGCGACGGAGGTGTGCGCCAGCTCCTGCAGGTCGGCGCTGATGTCCATCGTCACCTCGCCGCCGCGGTGGACGCCGCCGATGCCGCCGGTGGCAAAGACGCGGATGCCGGCCATCTCGGCCATGAGCATGGTGGTGGCGACGGTGGTCGCGCCGTTATGCCCGTTGGCTATGTACACAGGCACGTCGCGGCGTGAGACCTTGCCCACGCCCTTCGCCTCGCACATGACCTTGAGGTCGGCCTCGCCCAGGCCGACCTTCAGCTTGCCGCCGATGATGGCCATCGTGGCCGGGACGGCGCCGTTGTCGCGCACGACCTGCTCCACACGGGCGGCGAAGTCCAGGTTCTCGGGGTAGGGCATACCGTGGCTGAGTATGGTGCTCTCCAGCGCTACGACGGGCCTGCCCGCGTCCAGCGCGGCCTTCACCTCGGGCTGGATGTCAAGATATTTCTCCAAATTCTTCATCATTTACGCTCCTTATCGCAATAAACTGTATGTTCTGACAACCTCTTGCAGCTTTTCCGCGCTCATCTCGCGGCTTATCGTCTCGTCGCTCTCCACGGCGATGTGGCCGGCGGCGAGGGCGCAGTCGGCCGCGCGCGCGGCGGAAAAGCCGCTGACGAAGCCGTAGACCAGCCCGGCGAGGAAGGCGTCGCCGGCGCCGGTGGCGTTCATCATCTCGCTCACGGGACGCAGCGCGCGGTAAAACCTGTTCCCGGCGGCGGCGACATAGTAGCAGCCGCGCTCTCCCAGGCTGACGGCGACGCATTTCGCGCCGCGCCCGATAAGGGACGCGGCCGCCCGCTCGATGCCCTCGTCGGTGTCGGTGTCCAGGCCGGCGAGTATGGCCAGTTCCATACGGTTGGGCTTCAGCCCGTAGAAGCGCCCGGCGAGCGGCGCCGCCCTGTGGGCGTAGGCCGTGCTGACCGGGTCGAGGAACACGGGCGTGTCCCCGGCGTTGTCGAGGATGCTCTCCAGCGTCTCCGCCGGGAGGCAGGGGTCGCAGACCACGGCCGCCGCGCCGCGGATGAGGCCGCGCTTTGAGCGGACGACCTCCGGCGTTACGTGCTCCAGCACGCCCATGTCAGACATGGCGACAAGCATGTCCGCCCGCTCGTCCAGGATGGAGACGTAGGCGCTGGAGGTGACGCCGGGCAGCGTCAGGCACTCCGACATATCCAGCCCTGCGGCCTCGCTCTCGCGGCGCACCAGCTCGCCGAAGAGGTCGCCGCCCAGGGCGGAGACCATCTTTGCCTTCACGCCCAGGCGCGCCAGGTTCTCCATGACGTTGCGCGTCACGCCGCCGGCGCTGGTGTGCAGATGGCCGGGATTCGAGTCCCGCATGACTATGGCCGCGCGGGACACGCCGTGGACGTCCACGTTAGCAGCTCCTATGCCAAGTACGTACATATCCGGCCTCCTCGCCGCAGATTCCTTGCGTAAACATTATATCCGCCGCCGCGGCGCAAGTCAAGCTCGCCCGCCGCCGTCCAGCAGCCAATCCGCCGTGGTGTCCAGCACGCGGGCGAGGACCTTCAGCTCTATGTCCGTGACAAAGCGCTCGCCGCTTTCAATCCTCTGGACGGCGTTCTTGTCCAAATCCAGGCCCTCTATCTGAAGCCGTTCCGCCAGCGCGCGCTGGGACACGCGCCCCGGCATAGCCAGCCGCAGCTCGCGCACCCGCGCGCCGCAGATGTTGTTCAGCCCCTTCGGGCTGCGGTTCTTGTACATAGCATCACCGCTTTGACATTTAGTGCTTGTCATCACTCAGATTATATGCTATGATAGAGGCCGTCTTGACATTCACTGAATGTCAAGACGGCCTGACGCGCATTTTACACAGCCGCGCTTGCAAAGCTTACGCCGCGCGTGTATAATGTGACGCATCCAATCCAAAATGGGACAACGGAGGTTCTTATGAGCAACGAACTGCTCCGCGTGGAGCACGTGACGAAGAGCTACGGCAAGACCGTGGCGAACCGCGACATAAGCTTCGCGGTGAATGCGGGCGAGACCGCCGTGCTGCTCGGCCCCAACGGCGCGGGCAAGAGCACGATAATCAAGTGCATCTCCGGCCTTCTGCGCTTCAAGGGAGAGATTTTTATCGGCGGAGAGCCGAACAAGTCCCTCGCGGCCAAGCGCCGCCTGGGCTACATACCTGAGATGCCCGCGGTCTACGACCTGCTCACCGTGGCGGAGCACCTGGAGTTCATCCGCCGGGCCTGGCGCATGGACGACGACGGCTACGGCGACGCGCTGCTCGAGCGGCTGGAGCTGGCCGATAAGCGCGGCAAGCTGGGGCGCGAGCTGTCCAAGGGTATGCAGCAGAAGCTCTCCATCGCCTGCGCCATGGTACACAGGCCGGACGTGCTGATATTCGACGAGCCGCTGGTCGGCCTGGACCCGCACGCCATAAAGGAGCTGAAGGCCATATTCCGCGAGCTGCGCGCGGAGGGCCGCGCGGTGCTCATCTCCACGCACATGATAGACTCCGTAGAGGACTACTGGGACGTGGCGCACATCATGATGAACGGCGAGTTCGCCGCCACGCTCCGCGCCTCCGACGCCGGCGGACAGGACCTCGAGGAGCTGTTCTTCGCCATTACCGAGGGCGGTGAGCAGGCATGAGCGCCCTCGCCTACCTCACCCTGGCCACGCTCAAAAACCGGCTCAGGGGCGTTCTCCGCTCCCCGGTCAAGCTCCTGTACGGCGTCATCGTCATCGCGCTGCTGGCCGTCGTCGTGTTCATCGGCGGCGCCGGCGAGGACGGGGACGGCTCCGCCGCGCCCAACTCCCAGCTCGGCGCAATAGCCGTCGGCTACTTCGCGCTGATGTTCCTCATGACGGCCAACTCCGGCTTCTCGACGGGCATGAGCGTCTTTAAGATGCCGGACGTGAACTTCCTCTTTGCCGGCCCCTTCAGGCCGCTGCGCGTGCTCTTCCACGGGATGCTCAACCAGATGGCCACCGCGCTCATCATGGCCGTCGTGATACTGTTCCAGTACGGCTGGATGCACACGAGCTACGGCGTGGGCTTCGGCGGGCTGCTTATCTTCGTCCTCGGCTACGGCCTCGCGGTCTTTACGGGGCAGCTCACGGCGATGGTGATATACTGCCTCAGCTCCGGCCGCGAGCGCGTGCGCAAGGCGCTGCGCTTTGCATACGTCGCCGTCACCGCGCTCTGGGTGCTCTATCTCGGCTGGCGCGCGCTGGGCGCGGAGAGCGCGCTCGACGGGCTGTGCGACGCCATGGTCGATCCCATTGGCCGCCTCTTCCCCGTCGCGGGCTGGTTGGGCGCGGCCAGCTATGAGGCGCTGCTGGGCAACTACGCGCCCGCCGCGCTGCTGACCCTGCTCTGGGCGGCCTACTCCGCCGCGATAATCATCGTCATGGCCAGGGCAGACCAGGACTACTACGAGGACGTGCTGCAGAGCACGGAGACCGCCTTCCTCACCCAGGCCGCGGCGAAGGAGGGGCGCATAGCGGATACAGCGCCCAAAAACGTCAGCGTCGGCAAGACCGGCCTAGGCGGAGGCTTCGGCGCGAGCGCCTTTTACTACAAGCACCGCGTGGAGAACCGCCGCAGCCGCAAGTGGCTGCTGAGCGGCATAGAGCTGGTATTTATTATCGCGAACCTGGGCTTCGCCTTCTTCGTGCGCGATACGGGCATCGTAGCGCCGCTGGCCTTCGCGGCCTATCTGATGTTCTTCTACGTCGCCACGGGCCGGCTCATGAAGGAGATGACCAAGCCCTACGTCTACCTCGTACCCGAGCCGCCGACCAAAAAGCTGCTCTGGTGCCTGCGCGAGAGCGCGGCGGGCTACGCCGCCAGCGCGCTGCTGTGCTTCGGGCCGATGTGCTTCTACGTCGAGGCCCCGCTCGCGAGCATCGCCGCCGCGGCGGTCGCGTACTTCAGCTACGCCTACCTCTTTGTCGCCGGCAACCTGGTCACCGAGCGCGTATTCGGCGGCGTGACGGTCAAGGCGCTGGTCTTTCTCTTCTACTTCATCGTGCTTATCCTGATGGCCGCGCCGGGCGTCGCCGCGGCAATCTTCGCCTCCTTCGTCCTGCCCGAGTGGACGGCCCTGCTGCTGCTCGCGGGCGTCAACGCGCTGGTGACGCTGCTGGGCGTGTTCCTCTGCCGGAATATACTCGCCAGCGCGGAGCTGAACATCTGAGCGCAGACCATGACGCCCTGCGCTCCGCGAAAACGAAAAAGCGCGCCGATTCCCGGGCCGCAGGTCTTTGACCTGCGGCCTTTCATTTTGGGAATCGCGGAAACTGGCGCTTGCGCGGGAATGGCATTTATAGTAGTATATAGATAGAAGATAACGAGGAGGGGTAACGATGCCCGAATCCTATTGCGGTAACGACTGTTCCGGCTGCCGCAGCCGGGAGGCGGCGGACTGCCCCGGCTGCCTGTCCGGGCCGGGCGCGCCCGGCTCCGCGAGCTGCGAGTGCGCGCGCTGCTGCCTCGGCAAGGGCTGCGGCAGCTGCCTGGCCTGCCCGCTCGCGCGGGAGTGCGCCCTGCGCCGCGCCGCCGCGGAGGAGCCGGAACGCCGCGCCGCCGGCCGCGCCGCGAGGGAGGCGGAGCTGGGCAGGCTGTCCGCGCGCGCCGGCGTCCTCAGTACGCGCATGAACCTGCTGGCCATACTGATGCTGATAAACCTGATGGCCTCATACATAACGCTGCTGCTCAGCGCGCCGCAGTTCCAGAGCGCGGCGAGCGCGCTTCAAGCCCTGGCGACGCTGGCCTATTCCGCGCTGCTCATCTCCCTGCGCGGCGACGGCCGGCTCTACCTCCCGGCGGGCTGCTTCGGCCTGGCCAGCACGCTGGTCAACGCCGCTTCCGGGCTGGCCCCGGGCGGGGAGGCGGGCTTCGCGCTCTCCGTCTCGCTGCTCTGCCTGACCGTGGGAGGCAGGCTGCTGAGCGCCTTCTTCGAGTTCAAGGCCCACGCCGCGCTGCTCGAGCCGGCGGACGACGAGCTGGGCGGCAAGTGGCTCAGGCTCTGGCGCTGGATGGTCGTCGCCCTTGTCACTACCGGGGCGGCCGCCGCACTGACGCTCAGGCCCGGCGGAGGCCAGGGCCTGCTGCTGTTCGTAACCATGGCCGGCGCCATCGTGCTGGTCGTTGTCAGCATACTGGAATTCGTCTACCTCTGGCGCATGTCGGCCCTCTTCGACCGCATGGCCGGCTCCCGCCGCTGAGAAAGGAAAGGGATGCGGACATGGATGCGTAAGCCTGACCAGGGGGCGGAAACGCCGGGCGCGCTCGCGGGCCTGCCGTCTTCCCTGACGGCGGCGCTGCCCTCTCCCCGGCGCCGTACAGGCGGCCCGCTTCGCCGCCCTCCCCAACCGCAGGTACAAGCCGTTCGACTCCGCGGCCGGAGCGGCCGCAAGGAAGAAAGTAGAGAACTGACATGTCGGAAACCTATTGCGGGAAAGACTGCGCCGCCTGTGTCAACGCCGCCGGCTGCCCCGGCTGCATGAACGGCCCGGGCGACGACTGCCCGATTGCCGGCTGCTGCCGGGAGAAGGGCCACGACGCCTGCTCCACCTGCACGCTCTCCGGCAGCTGCGGCAAGCTGCGCGCCGCGCCGGAGGAGGCGGAGCGCCGCGGGCGCGACATCGAGCTGTGCTCGAGGGCCGCGTCCCAGGCCGGGACCATTTCGGCGCGGGTGAAGGCGCTTTTCTGGCTGCTGATTGGGGGCATGATAGCCTCCCTGCTCCTGTCCACCCTGGGCGAGATAAGCTTCGGCGACGCGGCGGAGCGGTTCGACGGGCTGTTGAGCTGTGCCGTGAGCGCCGTCTACGCCTGCGTGCTGCTCACGCTGGGCGGCGTCAACCCGCGCTTTAAGAAGGCGGCGGTCATGAGCTTCGCCAGCCTGGGGATGTCCGCCGCCAGCTGGCTCCTCCCCGGCGCGCCGGTGGCCGCCGCCCTCCTTGAGGTGGCGTCCCTGCCCTTCGGCATCCTGTACATCTATAACGAGGTCATCGCATACGCCGAAATCCTGCGCGGCGTAGACGCCGCACAGAGCGAAAAATGGCGCTGGTTCTGGAAGTACTACGCCGCCGCGCTGATCGCCGTGGGCTGCTCGCCGCTGGTTGCGCTGTTCTTCTTAGGGCTGGGCGCGTTGCTGCTCCTCGCCGCCTCTGTAGCCATGCTGGTCATCCAGATAGTCGAGATGGTATATCTCTACCGCACGGCAAAGATATTCGCCGCGCTCTCCGCGGGCGATTGAGCTTTGCAAACCGCCCCTCCCGTGTTATAATACCCCTATCCGACACTGGGAGGCACAGATATGGAACTCTTCCGCGGCCGTCCCGCCGACTGCAGGGGCCGGCTTGAGCGCGAGACGCGCGTCTACGACTACCTCGATAGGCTGGGCATAGAGTACTGGCGCACCGACCACTTCGATATGCCGGCGATGACGATGGAGGACTGTGAGAAGATCGACGCCGTGCTCGGCGTGCTGATATGCAAGAACCTCTTCCTCTGCAACCGGCAAAAGACGGACTTCTACCTCCTGCTCATGCCGGGGGACAAGCCCTTCCGCACAAAGGAGCTGTCGAAGAAGCTGGGCGTGAGCCGCCTGAGCTTCGCGCCGGAGGACGCGATGCTGGAGCTGCTGGACATACAGCCCGGCGCGGTGAGCGTCATGGGCCTCATGAACGACGCGCTCGGGCGCGTGCGCCTGGTCGTGGACGGCGACGTGCTGCGGCAGGAGTACTTCGGCTGCCACCCCTGCGTCAACACCTCCAGCATGAAGCTGCTGACGCGGGACGTCGTGGAGAAATACCTCCCCGCCACCGGGCATGAGATGACCGTGGTGGAGCTGACCGGCGAGGACTGAGCCGCCGGGCTGCCCCGCGCAATAAAAGGCCGCCGGCCCCATCGGGCCGGCGGCGGTTTTTGGCCGCTACAGCGGCTTTTTCTGTATCCTGGCCCAGCGGCGCGGGAACTGCGGCGGCGTGGGGCGGAGCTTGTCGATGATCACGACGGCGTGGGACGCGTCCGTGCCGGGGACGCGGTAGCGGCGAATCTCGCGCACGCGCGCGCCCAGCTGGCCGGCGGCGTTGGCCGCCTCGGCGGCCTCCTCGCCGCAGTCCGGGCCCTTCATGGCCAGGAACACGCCGCCCACGCGCACGAAGGGCAGGCACAGCTCGCACAGCAGGTTGAGCCTGGCCACGGCGCGGCTGACGGCGATGTCGAAGCTCTCACGGAGCGCGGCCGGGGCCTCCTCTGCGCGCAGGCACAGGCTCTCCGCGCCGTCCAGGCCCAGGCGCTCTATGCACCCAGCGGTGAAGTCCGCCCTCTTGCGCAGGCTGTCGAGCAGCGTCACGCTGGCCCCCGGCTCGGCGATCTTGAGGGGCAGGCCGGGGAAGCCCGCGCCGGAGCCGACGTCTATCACGCGCGCGCCGGCGAAATCCGCCATGCCCAGCAGCGCGCAGCAGTCGAGGAAGTGCAGCCGGGCCGTGGCCTCCTCGCCGCTTATCGCCGTGAGGTCCATGACGGCGTTGCCCTCCTCCAGCAGCCTGTAATAGGCCTCGAAACGCGCCGCCGCCCCCTCCGGGAGGGCGAGGCCCAGCTCTTCAAAGCCGCTTTTGAGTATCTCTTCCATAGCATCACCAAAGAAAATGAGTGGCGCATACCGCGCCACTCATTTTATCACAGATTCCTCCCGCGCGCAATCACGCGTAGAAGTCATGGTCGCCTATGCTCGCGACATAGGTGAGGTTGTAGGCGAACCAGCCATCCGCCCCGATATCGGGGTTGACGAAGTACAGCGCCCCTCCGCAGGTGCTGTAGCCCTCCAGGGCCAGCTTGGCGGCGGCGACGGCCTCCTCGGACGGCTCAGCGTAGATGCTGCCCGTCTGCACCGGGCTGAACTGCACGCCGCAGCTCTTGTCGAAGATGACGTCGAAGACGCTGTCCGGGAAGACGGGGCTTTCCACGCGGTTGAGCACCACGTTTCCGACGGCGATCTGCCCGGCCAGGGGCTGGTTGCCGCTCTCGGCGTAGATGATGCGCGAGAGCCAGTAGACGTCGTCGGCGTCATAGAAGCTCTCCCCGTCGGGGAGCAGGCGCACGTCCGTCAGGTCCAGGTCTATGCTGCCGCCGGCCCCGTCCCAGCTGAGGGGGCAGGAGAACATCCTGGCCAGCTCGCGCAGCGGCCAGAGCAGCTCGCCGCCCAGCTCGTACAGCCCGCCCTCCAGATAGAAGTAGCGCCCGTTCACGACGGCGTAGTCGCCGTCCTCGCTCAGCTGCGGCGTGACGCCGCCTATGGAGTGGCCGTCGTAGGCCAGCCCGGCCAGGGAGGCGAAGCGGCCCAGGCTCATACGCGCCGTGCCGTCCACCACCAGGCAGTCGGAGTGGAGCGCGCCGTTTATGTACAGCGTGGCCGTACCCGCGCCTTCGGGCAGGCTGGGGGCGGCGTTGATTTCCACATCCTGCACATCCTCCTCGCCTTCGGCTTCGGCCTGGCCGTCCGCCGGGGCGGCGGTCCCGGCGAGGACCGTCCCGCGCTGCGCGGAGCCGTCCACGGGTACCGAGCCGTTAGCTGCAAGGCAGAGGATAAGGGCGCACACCAGGAGCACAATATGTATCTTGTCCTTCCTAACCATACAGCACCTCAGTTGTAGCACTCTGCGGCGCAAAGCGCCGCTCACACATGACGATTGCAATTCCTGCAATAATTATAGTCAAATTTGCAGGGCGAATTCAATCGATATTATGCACAAACTAAGGCGTGCGTTTTTTCACAATCTGAACAAGCTCTCCACACTATATGGACATTTCGCGCATTAACGGCAAGATAACACTACATATTGTGTTGTGCTATCTGCTGAAAGATTTTCCTGCGACGTCTTTCGACACAAAAATTTTTGCAACGACGCAAGTTTAGGTGACAAAAAGCTCGAATTTTGTTACTATTGTAACCTCTGCGTAATGTTATGTAAACTATTTTGCCTCTTTTTCTAGGCACTCGCGCAGGGCCCTCGAGAGCTGATCCGGGCAGGAAGTGTTCTTAAATCCGCATTTGACGCCCTGCATCCGGGCGGCGGCTTCCTCGGCCGGCATCCCCACAAGCAGCCTGGAAATGCCCTTGAGATTGCCGTCGCAACCCCCTACGACCTCGACTTTGCGGATAATCCCGTCCTCAATCTCCACCGTCATCTTGCGGGAGCACACTCCGCGCGGGTAAAAAATATGCTGCATTTGTTCGCGTCCTTTCGACAGTTTGCGCCGCGGCGCGGCGGAAGCGCCAGGCATAATATCCCAGCGCCGGCCCGTTCCTGCCGAGCCGTCACGGCACAATAGCCGCAGGGCGGCTATTGTACGCGGGCTTATGTCCTTTTTCTCGCCCCTGCGGGGCAACCGAAAAAGATGACGCTGTGCCATGACGGCGCAGCCGTCACGGCACAATATAGCACGTTATGCCGGATTGCGCAAGCGGAGTTCTCAGCGGCGGAGGCGGGGCATAAGCTCTCCGGGGGAGGTGAGAGCTTGGGCAAGGGCAGGAAGCTGGCCGCGGCGGGGCTGCTGCTCCTGGGGATAAAGGCCGCGGCCGCCTGCGGGCTGGGAGCTGCGGCGGCGGGCTGGCTGGGCGAAGCCCTCTCGCCCGGGGGCCTGGTGTCCGCCAGCCTGAGCCTGGAGCTGGGCCTGCCCGGGGCCGGCGCGCCGGGCGCGGAGGGTGCGCTGCCCGGGGCCGGTGCGCTGCCCGCGGAGGGTACGCAGCCCGCGGAGGGTGCGCAGCCCGCGGAGGGCGGGGACGAGTCCCCGGCGGAGAGCGCGCCGGCCTCCACGGCCGGGGCGGGCGGCGCGCAGTACACGGACGAGGGGCAGCTCATAGTCCCCACGACCATCTCAGGCGGGCTGACCATACGCAACTCCACCTCGCGCGAGATAGACGTCGGCGCTCTGGCGGCCATGGGCGCGCCCCAGACGCTGCCCGCTGAGGGGCCGCAGGTGCTGATAGTCCACACCCACGGCAGCGAGGCCTACACCCCGGACGAGTACGACAGCTATGAGGAGACGGACACCGATCGCACGGAGGACAAACGCTACAACGTGATACGCGTCGGCGACGAGCTGGCCAGCGCCCTGGAGGCGCAGGGCATAAGCGTGCTGCACGACCGCGAGATATACGACTACCCCAGCTACACCGGCTCCTACTCGCGCTCGGGCGCGGCGGTGGAGCGCTATCTGGCCGAGTACCCGGACATCGCAGTGGTCATAGACCTCCACCGCGACGCACTGGGCGACGGCGAGGTGACGTACAAGACCGTCGCGGAGACGCCTGGCGAGGCGTCCAGCCAGCTGATGCTGCTGGTCGGCACGGGCGACAGCGGGCTGTATCATCCGAACTGGGAGCAGAACCTCCGCCTGGCAGTGTATCTGCAGCGGGCGGTGAACGAGAAGTACCCCACGCTTGCGCGGCCCATATCCCTGGTCAACGAGCGCTATAACCAGCACCTGTCCACCGGCTCGCTCATCCTGGAGGTCGGCTCCAACGGCAACAGCCTGCGCGAGGCGATAACCGCCGTGCGGCTCTTCGCCGACGCGGCCGGCCCCGCGCTCCTGGCGCTGCGCGCCGGGGCCTAGCCCCGCCGGAGGCCGGTACGCCCGCCCGGCGGGTATAAGCGCGCGGCTTCCTGTCAAGAATGGCTGCAAAAGCCACAGGAGGTCAGGACATGAAGGTTTCCGAGATCATGAGCGGCGAGGTCTACGCCATAGACGAGCGCGAGCCGGTGATAGCCGCGGCGCGGCTGCTCAAGAGCATGAACCTGGGCGCGCTGCCGGTGACGGGCCGCGGCGGGGCGCTGGTGGGTATGCTGACCGACCGGGACATAGCCCTGCGCTGCGTTGCGGCGGGGGGCGACGCGCGTGAGGTGCGCGTGGGCGACATCATGAGCCGCGGCGTCCGCACCGCCTCGCCGGACGCCGACGTCTCCGAGGCCGCGCAGAGTATGCGCCGCGGCCAGGTGCGCCGCCTGCCGGTGGTGGAGGGCGGGCGCATCGTGGGTATGCTCTCCCTGGCCGACCTCGCCGCCCGCTGCGACATGGAGGCCGCCGCGGCCCTCGCCGACATCTCCGGCTGCGTGCGCCGCCTGGGCCGCGAGGGAGAATAGGGCCGAGACCGGGGCGGCCCCGCCATTTGGGCGGGGCCGCCTTTTCCGCGCAAATTTTTCGCGGATTTTTCAAAAAAGCTCTTTACAAAGCCGGGAGGCTGTGCTATTATAAAACCGTAATAAGAATTATTATCGTTTTGGTGAGAGCATGGAAGCACGCAAATTTTCAAAAAAGCGCGCGGCTATACTTGAAGCCCTGCGCGCCACGGACGAGCACCCGAGCGCGGAGATGCTGTACGCGGGACTGAAGGGGCGCTTCCCCGACCTGAGCCTGGGTACGGTGTACCGCAACCTTGCGATGTTCGTTGCCGACGGCGACGCGGTCATTGTCGGCAACGTCGCCGGGCAGGAGCGCTACGACGCGCACACCGCGCCGCACGCCCACTTCATATGCAGCTGCTGCGGGGCGGTGCTGGACGTCTGCTCGCCCAGCCTCTCCGGGCTGGACCGCCAGGTGGAGCTGGAGACCGGCGGCCGGGTCACGGCGCGCTCGCTGAGCTTCACGGGCAAATGCGCCCGCTGCCTCGGCACGGACGGCCGGACGGCCTGATCAAACGCGATAACCCAATCCATACATTATATAATACACACAGGAGGAAAAGAAAAATGGCAAAGTGGATCTGCAGCGTATGTGGTTATGTTCACGAGGGCGACACCCCTCCCGAGTCCTGCCCGACGTGCAAGGCTCCGGCCTCTAAGTTCACCAAGCAGGCCGAGGGCGAGATGAGCTGGGCCGCCGAGCACGTCGTCGGCGTCGCCGAGGGCGCCCCTGAGGAGATTATCGAGGGCCTGCGCATGAATTTCAACGGCGAATGCACCGAGGTCGGTATGTACCTGGCCATGGCCCGCGTCGCCCACCGCGAGGGCTACCCCGAGATAGGCCTGTACTGGGAGAAGGCCGCCTATGAGGAGGCCGAGCACGCCGCCAAGTTCGCCGAGCTGCTGGGCGCACTGGTTTCCGACTCCACCGAGGAGAACCTGAGAGTCCGCGTGGAGGCCGAGACCGGGGCCTGCGCCGGCAAGCTGGCTCTGGCCAAGCGGGCCAACGAGCTGGGCTACGACGCCATCCACGACACCGTGCACGAGATGGCCAAGGACGAGGCCCGCCACGGCGCCGGCTTCAACGGCCTGCTCAACCGCTATTTCAAGAAGTGATCCCGATCTTTCAGGCTCGATCGG
>CALWYT010000061.1 GCA_944385835.1 uncultured Oscillospiraceae bacterium
AGCGCCGCGGCCGAGAATACGGCGGCTGCGGCGGCGATGGCGAGGGCGCAGGCAAGGGGCTTTTTCGGCATATTTCCTCCGTTCCCGCCGCAGGGAAATGTTAGGGTCTTGCTTTTCCGGCGCGGCGACGGTATAATTAAACTATCTATGCGGTGTTTTCGCGCCTTTGCACGTCCCGCAGGCTTACGCATATATGATAACACATTTGAGCGGAGATGGATATGAAAAATATTAAGATACTCCCACTCATCCTGATAACCGCGCTGCTCCTGGCCGTGGGCGCCGTCCCGGCGCTGGCGGCCTCGGAGGCGCCGCAGCCGCCGGAAATCGCCAGCGCGGCGGCCATAATCGCCGACATGGACACGGGCCGCGTCCTCTACGAGCTGAACGCCGACGCCCAGCGCTACCCGGCCTCGCTGACAAAGGTCATGACCGTGCTCCTCGCCGTGGAGGCGGTCGAGAGGGGGGAGGCCTCGCTGGCCGACCAGGTCACCGCCGGGCAGGAGGCCCTGGAGGGCATGGTGGCCGACGGCAGTACGGCGGGGATACAGCCCGGCGAGACGATGAGCCTGGCCGACCTCATGTACTGCGCCATGCTCGGCTCCGCCAACGAGGCCTGCAACATCATAGCCGTACATATCTCCGGCTCCATCGAGAGCTTCGTGGCCGCGATGAACCGCCGCGCCGGCGAGCTTGGCTGCACGGCGACGCACTTCGTCAACACCCACGGCCTGCCCGACCCTGAGCACTACACCACCGCGCGCGACTTCGCCGTCATCTGCCGCGCGGCCATGTCCAACGACACCTTCTTCGACATGGCCGGGACGGTCAGCTACACCGTGCCGGCGACCAACCTCTCCGGCGAGAGGCAGCTCTCCAACACCAACGGGCTTATCAACCCCGACAGCAAGATCTACCCCGGCTACTACTACGAAAACGCCAGGGCGGGCAAGACCGGCCACACCAACGACGCCGGCTACTGCCTGGCCTCCATGGCCGAGCGCGACGGGGTTGGGCTGGCCTGCGTCGTCCTCGGCGGCACGGCGGCCCAGGTAAACGGCGCGACGAGCTATACCAATTTCACCGACAGCCGCGCGCTGTACGAATGGGTCTTCAACAACTTCAGTATGCAGGAGGTGCTCGGCACCACCGAGCTGGTCACGGGCGTGACGGTGCGCCTGGCCGAGGACGGCGGGGAGACCATGCTCCGCGCCGGCAGCGCCATAAGCGCGCTGCTGCCCAACTCCGGCTTTGACAGCTCGCAGCTCGAGCGCGACATACTCATCTACAGCGAGCGCGACGGCGAGACGCTGACCGCGCCCCTCGCCGCCGGCACAGTGCTGGGCGAGGTGACCGTGAGCCTGGACGGCGTGGAGCTTGGCTCCAGCAGCCTGGTCACCAGCGGGACCGTAGACCTCGCGCGCACCGAATACATGAAGGCCGAGATCGCCAGCTTCTTCACCAACATCTGGGTGGACGTCATCCTGCTGGCCCTGGCCGCCGCGGTCGCGCTGTACATCTTCAGCGTCGTACGCTACCGCAAGCTGCACAAGCGCCACCTCGCCGAGGTGGAGGCCGCGAAGGCGCGCGCCGCTAGGAGCGCCGAACCGGCCGAGCCGGCCGTGACGTCCAGCACCGGCAGCCGTGCCGCCGTCTGGCGCGACACGGGCGAGATGGATAAGACCACTGTGCTCACGGGAGTGGGCCGTTCCGCCCCCGCGCGGGGGTCCGGCCCCACGCCCCCGCCCCCGCAGGGCGCGCCGGAGCGGCCGCAGCGCCAGTCGGCCCCGCCCTCCGGCGACAAGGCCCGGCGCGACTATTTCGAAGAGTTCTTCCGCAAAAACGGCGGCCAGGGCGGGGAGAAGCCCTGACAGGCCGGGCTGCGGCGCTTTAACCGTTGATTTTGGAGGATAACAATGACCCCTGGTATACAACTCAGCAACACGGCGAGGCTCGCCCTCGTCGTGGCCCTTGTCCTTGCGGCCGTCCTGGCTGTGCATTTCCTCACCAGGCACCCCGGGCTGCAGTCCAAGCCGCTCAAGCTCTCCCTGTGCTGCCTCGCGGTGCTGGTCCTTGGCTCCGCGGGCCTCTACGCCATCGCCCAGACCGGCCCGGACGCCCGCCGGCTGGAGGGCTTCGACGCCCTCGCCGGGGCTGACGGCGGCTCGGCGGCGTCCCTCCTGGAGAGCATCGCCGACATGGACAGCCTGCCCGGCGCGGAGCCGGACGCCGGGGCCGTGTCCCTGCGCCTGTATTACGACGGCGGCCGCCTGGCCGGGCTGGAGCTGCGCGCGGCGCTCGCCGTCGAGGACGGCGTCTGGCTGCGCGACTACGCGGCCGGCAGGGACGGGACGCTGAGCACGGGGATGCACACGGCCGCGGACTCCGCCGCCGCGCTGCCCTTCGGGGACCTGGCCGCCGCGCTGCGCAGCGACGCGGCAAAGCAGCTGTTTGACGCCTCCGGCGCGCTCAGCGTGGAGCTGGGCGAGGCGGTAAGCGCCGCCGAGGCGGCCGCGTCCGGCGCGGCGCTTCTCCGCGGCGGGGCGGAGGCCTCCTGGGGCGAGCTGCTCGCCGGGGAACCCGGCGCGCTTGTCTGGCCGCTCAGCTTTATCTCCAGCGGGGAGCCGGCGCTGTTCTATGTCGCGGCGTGAACGAGATGGAAAGGCCCGGCCCGGTCATATAGACCGGGCCGGGCCTTTTCGCGCCCCGACCCGCGGCGCTCAGCCCCGCTCGATGAGCCGCGCCAGCAGCGGCCTGTGTACCGTGACGGCGCCCTTGGGGCAGAACTCCTGGCAGCAGAAGCAGCGTATGCAGCGCTTTCCGTCTATCCGGGCCTTGCCCTTGACCACCTGCGCGGCTCCGGCGGGGCAGACCTCCGCGCACTTGCCGCAGCCGACGCACTGGGCGCGGTTTATCTTCGGCCCCGTGCCGAAGGAGCGGCGCAGGAAGGCGCGCAGCCAGGGGCTTTGGCTGTCGAAGTTTATCTTGCGGTTGCGCGGCGGCTTTTCAAAGTCGGGGATGGCGAAGCTGTCGGCGTCGCCGCAGACGGACAGCTCGCGCCAGTCTGCCGGGCAGAGGCCGCGGCGTATGCTCTCGGCCACCGTGGGCGCGCCGGAGGCCTCCAGGCCTATGAGGTGCGCGCAGACCAGGTCGGCGTTGAAGGGCGTGTCCGCGGCCAGCAGCGCGCCCATGTGCCGCGGCTTGCCGTGGCTGGGGCCGTTGCCCTCCATGCAGTCTATGGCGTCCACCAGCGTAAGCCGCGGCGCGTTGTACAGCGCGAGGTCGACCAGCATGGAGCAGAACTCCTCCACGCTCTGGTGCAGAAAGTGCATCTCCGGCTTGCGGGTGCCGGGGATGGAGCCGAAGAAGTTCTTCACCGCGCAGGTCATGTTGGCCATGCCGTGGGTCTTGAGCTTGGCGAAATCGATGACGGCGTCCGCCTTCTTGAGCCAGGCGGTGTAGGGGAAGCGCTTTACCGTGACGCCCTCGGGGAAGACGGCCTCCACACTCTCGAAATCCTCGTTCAGCTCGCCTCCGGCCCGGACGACCGCCTCCATCCCCGCGCCGGCGTACACGGCGTGTATCCAGGCCGGGGTGAAGGGGCCGCCGGAGCTGTCCCCGGCTATGACGCGCGCGCCGCGCTCCTTCAGCAGCCGCGTGAGCGCGGCGAGGCACTCCGGGTGCGTCACGGCGGCGCTCTCGGGCGGCATACGCGAGATGAGGTTGGTCTTGATCGCCACGGTCATGCCCGGCTTCACCCAGTCCAGGCCCCCGAGCGGCTCCAGGGCCGCCCTGAGAGCCGCGTCCAGGGCCTCGGGGCTGTAATCGCGGCAGGGAACTATGCTGACGTTTACCGCCATGGTCTGTGTCTCCTTTCAGGGTATACGGCAAAATAGCTGAAATTTTAAAATCAGGCACGAATACACTATGCAATGAGCATAGCTTGTGATATGATATGTTCAGAAGGTTCGCCCGGAGCGCGGACAACTATAACGAGGGAAGGAGCGATACAATGGACAAGATAGCTATAACCCGCACAACCGCCCCCAAGGAGAAGGTGCCGAGCGACAAGCTGGGCTTCGGCAAGGTGTTCTCCGACCATATGTTCCTCATGAACTATGACGCAGGCGAGGGCTGGCACGACCCGAGGATCGTCCCCTACGGCCCCATCGAGCTGATGCCCTGCGCCAACGTGCTGCACTACGCGCAGGAGATCTTCGAGGGCCTGAAGGCCTACCGCACGGAGGAAGGCACGGTGCAGCTCTTCCGCCCGACGGAGAACATCAAGCGCATGAACAACTCCGCGCTGCGCATGTGCATCCCCGAAGTGCCGGAGGACATCTATCTCGAGGCGCTCAAGACGCTCGTCACCGTCGATGAGAGCTGGGTCCCGCACGAGTACGGCACCAGCCTATACCTGCGGCCCTTCATCATCGCGACCGACGCGCAGCTCGGCGTCCACGCCGGACATCACTACCTCTTCTGCATCATCGCCTCGCCCTCCGGCAGCTACTACGCCGGCGGCATAGACCCGGTGCGGATCATGATAGAGAGCCGCGACGTGCGCGCGGTGCGCGGCGGCACGGGCTACGCCAAGTGCGGCGGCAACTACGCGGCCAGTATGCGCGCCGGCGAGGAGGCAGAGAAGAAGGGCTTCGCCCAGGTGCTCTGGCTGGACGGCGTCAACATGAAGTACATCGAAGAGGTCGGCGCGATGAACGTCATGTTCAAGATAAACGGCAAGGTGGTCACGCCGGACATCTCCGGCGGCACCGTCCTGCCCGGCATCACGCGCAAGAGCTGCATCGAGGTGCTCAGGGACTGGGGCTACGAGGTTGAGGAGCGCAATATCTCCGTGGACGAGCTTGTCGAAGCGGCGGAGAGCGGCGCTCTGGAGGAGGCCTGGGGCTGCGGCACGGCCGCGGTCGTCTCGCCGATGGGCGTCCTGGCCTACAAGGACGCGGAACACGTCATAAACAACAACGAGATAGGCCCGCTGACCCAGAGGCTCTACGACGAGCTGACGGGCATACAGTGGGGCAAGGTGCCGGATACGCGCGGCTGGATAGTCAAGGTCTGCTGAGCCGCGGCGGCGCATGGAGCTTTCGGAGGCGTCCGGGGATTTCCCCGGACGCCGTTTTTGGTTCAGGAATTTGTAGCTTTCTCAGGGAACACGGGGCGGGCTGTCCCGTCAAAGACGTACCCCATGAGAAAGGATGTATGGCATGGAAACCAGAACCCGCGCCTCCAAGGCGCTCAAGACCGTATTCTGCGCCGCCCTCGCCGCGCTGCTCGCAGCCGGATGCGCGCTGGGCGCGCTGGCCCTGGGGCGGCTGTCGCGCCAGTCCGAACAGCTCGAGGCGCTCAGCGGCAAATTGGCCGCGCTCTCCGGCGGCGGAGAGGAGGCCGTGACCCAGGAGGACGACGTCGCCGTCGGCGGCGAGTACTACATACGCTCCACACTGCCCATATCCGACGCCTACCGGAGCGGCGACGCCTCCGCGCTGGACGCGAGGCAGGCCGAGACGCTCTCGATGGCCTCCGCCGTGCTGGAGGAGATAATAGGCGAGGGCATGACGGACTACGAGAAGGAGAAGGCCGTCTACGACTGGATGTGCGCGAACCTCGGCCACGAGGGCGGCGTCACCACAGTCGTGCCGACGGCGAGCGAATACTCCGCCGCGCCCTACGGCGTGCTCAAGTACGGCCAGGCGGTCTGCGTGGGCTTCGCCACCACCTTCCGCATGTTCATGCAGATGCTGGGCATAGACTGCATGGTCGTACACAACTCCTACCACAGCTGGGACCTGGTCAGCCTGGATGGCGAGTGGTACCACGTGGACGTCTATTCCGACGTGGGCAGCGGCGGCTACGCAAACTTCAACATGACCGATGAGATGGCCGCCGGCGGCCACGAATGGGACCGCAGCTTCTTCCCTGCCGCCGAAGGGCTGAAGTACTGCTACGCCTACACCAGCGCCTCCCCGCTGGAGGACGTCTACGCCCTGCCCGCGCTGGTGCGCGAGGCCGTGGAGAGCCAGACCGCGCCCAAGCTCTATTTCATCGCCGACGGGCTTGGCAAGCGCGAGCAGCAGTCGCTGGGCGAGCTTATCTCCCGCACGGGCGACGCCGTCATGGAGTACGGCTACGCCAACGGCCGGGATATGCGGATGGACTACAGCCTGAGCGTCCTGGACGGCGGGCTGCTCATCTCCCTGAACATCGTGGAGTACAGCGAGGACGACGAGCCGGCCGCCGGCCTGGACGAGGCGGATTACGCGCGCATAGACGAGGCCGTCAGCGGCGCCTTCGGCGACGTGCTCGGCGGCTATGCCCCCGAGGGCGAGCGGGAGGAAATGGAGGCGCCGGTATGAGGCGCGCGGCCGCGGCGGCGCTGCTCCTGGCGCTGGCCCTGTCCCTCGCGGGCTGCGGCGGGCATGAAGGCGCCGACCCGATAGCCCTGGGGGAGCGGCTTGCCTCCATGGCGGAGGGCCTCCCGGACATGACTGCCGTCACGAGCGGCGGCGAGGCCACGGGCGCTGAGCTGTTCCCCTACCTCTCCGACATGGACTACGGACTTGTCGAGGGCTTCTATCTCAGCTACGCCACCGCGGGCAGCGCCGAGGAGATAGCGCTCATCCGCGTGAAGGACGCGTCCGACCTGGCGGAGGCTCGCGCCTCGCTGGAGCGGCACCTCGAAAACCGCAGGAACACCTTCCGCACCTACGACCCGGAGGGCGCAGCCCTGCTGGAGACGGCGCGCATAGCCGCTTCGGGCGGCATAGCCGCGCTGTTCGTATGTGAAAACGCCTCGCAGCTGGCCGGCGAGTTCCGCCGTGCCTCGCCCTGAGGCCGCCGCGCCGCCGGACGGGTCCGCCCGCCCGGCGGCCTTTTCGCTTACGGCGCGGAGGCCTCCAGCCGGGAGAGGACCCAGGCCGCCGTCTGCTCCAGCGCCGCCGGGTCGAAGGGGGAGCGCAGCCCCGCCAGGGCGACCAGCTCGAGGAAGCTGCGCGTCCCGCCGGGGCGCGCGTAAGCCATGTATCGCCGCCAGGCCGCGGCGGGGCCCTCTTCGGATATGAGCCGCGCGAATTGCAGCGCCACGGCCTGCGCCAGGCAGTAGTCGATGTAGTATAAGGGGTACTGGTATATGTGCCTCTGCCGCTGCCAGGCGCGGCCGGAGGCGAGATACCCCAGCTCTGCCTCCGGCTTCAGCCAGGGCATATACGCCTGCTGCAGCTCCAGCCAGAGCGCGTTGCGCCGGGCGGGCGTCATGTCCGGGCGGCGGTAGCACTCGTGCTGGAAGTGGTCCACCAGCGCGCCGTAGGGTATGAAGGCCAGGGCCGCGGCCAGGTGCTGCCAGCGGTATCTGTCTGCCGCCTCGCCGAAAAAGGCTCCGGCCCAGGCCTCGGCGAAGTACTCCATGCCTATGGAGTGGACCTCGCAGGCCTCGTACCCGGGCGAGCGGCAGGCCAGAGGGACGATGTTGCGCGCGGTGTACGCGGCGAAGGCGTGGCCGGCCTCGTGCGTCATCACGTCCACGTCGCCGCTCGTGCCGCTGAAGTTCGCGAAGATGAACGGCGCGCCCAGGCTGGGCAGGCTGGTGCAGTAGCCGCCGGAGGCCTTGCCGGGGCGGGAGAGGACGTCGAGGTACCCTCCGTCCAGCATGAAGTCTATGAACTCCGCCGTCTCGCCGCTCAGCTCATGGTAGAAGCGGCGGGCCGCGGCGAGAATCTGCCCGCTCGAGCCGGCCGGCTTCGCGTTGCCGCCGGCGAACCACACGTCGCTGTCGGCGTAGCCGATGGGCAGGCGGAGGCCCAGCCGTTCCGCCGCGATGGCGCAGGCCCTCTCCGCCGCGGGGACGACGTGCTCCAGCACGGCGGCGCGGAAGCGCGCGACCTCGCCGGGGCCGTAGCAGCTGCGGCCCATCAGGTCGTAGCCCAGCGGGATGAAGCCCGCGTGGCCCAGGGTCCGGCCCATCCCTCCGCGCAGCTCCACAAGCTCTGCATAGAGCGAGTCGAGCCTCTCGGCGTGGGAGGCGTACCACGCGTCCTCCGCGGCCCAGGCCGCCGCGCGGCGCTCGCGGCTGGGGTCCCGCTTGAAGGGCGTCAGCTGCGAGAGGGTGCAGGCCCCGCCCTCGAAGGGGATCTGGGCGGAGGCCAGCAGCCTGGAGTACTCCGAGCACAGGGCGTTCTCGCGCTGCATGGGCGCGACCAGCGCGCCGGTGAAGGCGCGCCGGGAGATCTCGGCGCCTGTGAACATCATCCGGCCGTACTTCGCTTCGAACTCCGCGCGGAAGGGCGTGGCCAGCAGCGCGTCCTCAAACAGCTGCTCGTACTCGCGCAGCTCGGGCCGCAGCCTGTCGATGAAGGCAGATTCCCCCGCGTAAAAGGGGTCGCGCGTATCCATGTCGCGGCGGATTTCCGCGACGGCGAGCGCGGTCTCCAGCCCGGCGGCGAACTCCTCCGCCTCGAGGAACACCGCCTCCGCCGCGGCGAAGCCGGACGCGGCGCGCAGCCGCCCGGCCGCGGCGGCGTAGAAGACCTTCGCCGCCGCGAAGTCCGGCCGGACGTAGGGTATTTCGGAGAACTTCAAGCGATTTCCACCTCGACGGACACGCCCAGGCGGCTCATCAGCCGGCGCAGCGCGCCGGAGCCGAAGCGCGCGTCGAGCGAGCGGAGCTTGGCCAGGAAGGCGCGCAGCTGCGCCGTGTCGCCGGGCCAGTACTCGGCGAGGCTCTCCTCGCCCAGCTCGTCCAGCACCCCGGCGAGGGCGACAAGCCCGACGTAGACGTCGTCCAGCACGCCGAAGGGGGCTATGTCCAGCGGAAGGGCCATATACGCCGCGGCTATGCCCAGACGCAGCTTGCTCCTGCGGGACAGCCGCCCGTCCCTGAGCAGCAGGGCTAGGGTGTAGAATATGTCGCCCGCGCCGGCGGCGGTCTCCGCAATGCCGCCGAGGCCCAGCGCCCCCGCCGCGGATATGGCCCCGCCGCGCACGCGCAGGTAGGCGTCACGAATATTGTCGGCCATTTTGCAAACCTCCTTTGTTGATGGCTACATTTTATACTACGCCCGGCGCTTTGTAAATCCCCGGCAGCGGCGCGTCATTTAGCATAGAAAAGCCGCGGGAAAGCGCGCGTAATTTGTCGAATAGCCAGTTGAAAAAGGCCGGCTTATGTTGTAAAATCTACTCATACGTTAACATCAGGTTAACATTTGACGCCAAATGGCCAGATTTTAGGGTTTTGGAGGCGAGTCCATTGCAGCTTCTCGAGCAGCGCATACTGTCCGACGGGGAGATCCTGCCCGGCGGTATACTCAAGGTGGACGGCTTCCTGAACCACCAGATGGACCCCGTGCTGCTCACCGCCATGGCGGAGGAGTTCCACAGGCTTTTTGCGGACGCGGGCGTGAACAAAATACTGACGATTGAGGCATCGGGCATCGGGCCGGCCTGCTTTGCGGGCCTGGCTTTCGGCTGCCCTGTTTTATTCGCCAAGAAAAACCGCACGCGCAACCTCTCCGGCGAGTTCTGGACCAGCACGGTCTGGAGCTTTACCCACAACGTGGAGAACACCATCCTGGTGAGCAAGAAGTACCTCGGCCGGGGCGACCGCGTGCTGATTATCGACGACTTCCTCGCCAACGGCGCGGCCCTGGACGGGCTTATCACGCTCTGCGAGACCGCCGGAGCCGAGGTGGCCGGGGCCGGTATCTGCATAGAGAAGGCCTTCCAGCCCGGCGGCGGCCGGATAAGGGCGCGCGGCGTGCGCGTTGAGAGCCTGGCTCGGATAAAGTCCATGTCGGACGGCGGCGAGATAGAGTTCTGCTGAAGCGCGTTGCCACGGGAGGGCGGCACCTTAGAGGAAGGCGGCGGCCGCTGAAGGCCGGCGGCCATAAAGGATGCGGCGGCCCCCTGGAGGGAAGCCGGAAATGTGAATTAGATGCGATATATGCCGGGGGATACGGCCCCGGCGTCTCTACCCAGCCCCCGTAAACGGCCGGACTATCGTCTTTGCAGTGTACGGGAGTATACTGCTTTTTTATTTGGTCTTAGGCCCCGGAGGGCTTTAAGATAAAATACGTTTTATGGAGGAAACGAAATGAAGAAGCTTCTTGCGCTGCTCCTCGCCCTTGTCATGGTGTTCGCGCTCGCCGCCTGCGGCGAGGAACCCGCCCCGAGCACGGAGAGCGGCGCCCCTGAGAGCGGCGCCCCCGCCGCCGGCGTCGCCAAGGAGGACCTCAAGGTCGGCTTTATCTTCCTGCACGACGAGAACTCCACCTACGACCTCAACTTCATCAACGGCGCCAAAGCCGCCATCGAGGCCCTGGGCCTGAGCGAGGACCAGTACGAGTTCCGCACCAATATCCCCGAGAACGAGGAGTGCTACAACGCTGCGGCCGACCTCGCCGACGATGGCTGCAACATCATCTTCGCCGACAGCTTCGGCCACGAGGACTACATCATCCAGGCTGCCCAGGAGTTCCCGGACGTCCAGTTCTGCCACTCCACCGGCACCAAGGCCCACACCCTGAACCTCCCCAACTACCACAACACCTTCGCCTCCATCTATGAGGGCCGCTACCTCGCCGGCATCGTCGCCGGCATGAAGCTCAACGAGATGATAGAGAACGGCGAGATCACCGCCGAGCAGGCCAAGATGGGCTACGTCGGCGCCTTCACCTACGCCGAGGTCATCTCCGGCTACACCAGCTTCTATCTCGGCGCCAAGAGCGTCTGCCCGAGCGTGACCATGGACGTCACCTTCACCGGCTCCTGGCTGAGCCAGGATATGGAGGCCGAGGCCGCCAACAACCTCATCAACGGCGGCTGCGTCCTCATCAGCCATCACGCCGACTCCATGGGCGCCCCGACCGCCTGCGAGAACGCCGGCGTCCCCAACGTCAGCTACAACGGCTCCACCATCGACGACTGCCCCGACACCTACCTCGTCTCCAGCCGCATCGACTGGGAGCCGTACTATGAGTACGCCATCAACTGCGTCCTCAACGGCGAGACCATCGACTCCGACTGGACCGGCACCCTCGCCACCGGCAGCGTCGTGCTGACCGAGCTGAACGACGCCGTCGTCGCCGAAGGCACCGCCGAGGCCGTCGAGGAGGCCAGGGCCGCCCTCGAGGCCGGCACGCTGCACGTCTTCGACACCAGCACCTTCACCGTCAACGGCGAGACCGTCGACAGCTACCTTGCCGACGTCGACACCGACGAGAACAACGAGAAGGAGACCGAGGCCATCTCCGACGGCTACTTCCACGAGAGCGAGTACCGTTCCGCCCCGTACTTCGACATCCAGATAGACGGCATCACCCTGCTGGACACCAATTTCGGCTGATAACGCACCACACATATCAGACACCGGCAAGCCCCAACCGGGGCTTGCCGGCAAAGGACAGCGCAGCGACGGGATAAGGCCACTACGCTGTCCTTTGACTCTTATTCATCAACGGCTACACAAAGGAGGGGACGCCTTGGACAGCGGCAAGATAGCGGCGGTACAGATGCGCGACATCACTAAGTCCTTCGGCTCCGTGCTCGCGAACGACCGCGTCTGGCTCGACATCTACAAGGGCGAGATCCTGGCCCTGCTGGGCGAGAACGGCAGCGGCAAGACCACGCTCATGAATATGCTCTCGGGCATCTACTATCCCGACGCGGGGCAGATTTTCGTCGATGGGCGCGAGGTCGTCATACGCTCGCCCAAGGACGCCTTCGACCTCGGCATAGGCATGATACACCAGCACTTCAAGCTGGTGGACGTGCTGACGGCGGCGGAGAACATCATCCTCGGCCTGTCGGGCAGGGGCAGGCTGGATATGAAGGCCGTGGCCGCCAAGGTCCGGGAGATAAGCGAGCGCTACGGCTTCGACGTCGATCCCAACCAGAAGATATACGACATGTCCGTCTCCCAGAAGCAGACCGTGGAGATCGTGAAGGTCCTCTACCGCGGCGCGGACATCCTGATACTTGACGAGCCGACCGCCGTCCTCACCCCGCAGGAGACGGACAAGCTCTTCGCCGTGCTGCGCAATATGCGCGACGACGGCAAGGCGGTCGTGATCATCACGCACAAGCTGAACGAGGTCGAGGAGCTTTCCGACCGCGTCGCCATACTGCGCCACGGCGCCTTCGTCGGCGATATGCCCACGAAGGCCACCAACGCCGGCGAGATGACCAACATGATGGTCGGCCGCCCCGTCTCGCTCAACATCAACCGCCCCGAACCCGTGAACCCCGAGCCGCGCCTGGAGGTCAGCCACCTCACCGTCCACGATGCGGAGGGGGTCAAGAAGCTCGACGACGTCTCCTTCACCGCCTACGCCGGCGAGATACTCGGCATAGCGGGCATATCCGGCTCCGGGCAGAAGGAGCTGCTGGAGGCCATCGCGGGCCTGCACCGCGCCGAGGGCGGCTCCATCACCTACATCGAGCCGGGTACCGGCGCGCGCGAGGAGCTTGTCGGCAAGGACCCGCGCGACATCTCCGACATGGGCGTGGCGCTCAGCTTCGTCCCGGAGGACAGGCTCGGCATGGGTCTCGTCGGCGACATGGACCTCTCCGAGAACATGATGCTGCGCTCCTTCCGGCGCGGCAAGGGCGTCTTTACCGACCGCAAGGCCCCGCACAAGCTGGCCGAGCGCGTCGTAGAGGAGCTGGAGGTAAACACGCCGAGCATTGAGACGCCGGTGCGCCGCCTCTCCGGCGGCAACGTGCAGAAGGTGCTCGTCGGCCGCGAGATCTCCAGCGCGCCGACCGTCCTGCTCACAGCCTACGCCGTGCGCGGCCTGGACATAAACTCGTCCTACACGATTTACGACCTCATAAACAAGCAGAAGGAGCGCGGCGTCGCCGTCGTCTACGTCGGCGAGGACCTGGACGTGCTGCTGGAGCTTTCGGACCGCATCCTCGTCCTCTGCGGCGGCAGGGTCAGCGGCCTGATACCCGGCAGGGGCGCGACCAAGCGCCGCGTGGGGCTTATGATGACCAAGCTGGGAGGGGGCGAAGGCGATGAATAAGACTCTGCGAGAGCCGCTGGTGCATATTTCCCGGCGCGACACCCTGCCCTGGTACAAGGCCTGGGCCATACGCGCGGCCGCCATCGTGCTCGCCGTGATAGCCTGCGGCGTCATCACCGTGCTGCTGACCGGCGAGAACCCGATAGAGGTCTACGCCGCGATGATAGACGGCAACTTCGGCACCTCGCGGCGTATCTGGGTCCTGCTCCAGAACGTCGCCATGCTGCTGATTGTCTCGCTGGCCGTGACGCCCGCGTTCAAGATGCGCTTCTGGAACATAGGAGGCGAGGGCCAGATAATGATGGGCTGCCTCGCCTCGGCGGCCTGCATGATCTGCCTCGACGGGGTGGTGCCGAATTGGCTGCTCATAGCCGTCATGGTCGTATCAAGCGCCGCCGCCGGCGGGCTCTGGGGCCTCATCCCGGCCTTCTTCAAGGCCAAGTGGAACACCAACGAGACGCTGTTCACCCTGATGATGAACTACGTCGCCACGCAGCTGGTGGCCTTCTTCATCATCGTATGGGAGTCGCCGAAGGGTTCCGGCCACGTCGGCATAATAAACGCCGACACCCAGATAGGCTGGTTCCCCACCATAGGCGGGAACAAGTATATGCTCAACGTGCTAATCGTAGCCGTGATAACCGCGGCCATGTACGTCTACCTCAAGTACACCAAGCACGGCTACGAGATAAGCGTCGTCGGCGAGAGCGAGCGCACGGCCCGCTACGTCGGCATCAAGGTCGAGCGCGTCATAATGCGCACGATGATAATCTCCGGCGCGCTCTGCGGCATAGCGGGCCTCCTGCTTGTCGCCGGCACGGACCACACGATAACCACCACGCTCTCGGCCTCGCGCGGCTTCACCGCCGTCATGGTCAGCTGGCTTGCCAAGTTCAGCCCCATATTCATGGTGCTCACCAGCTTCCTCATCGAGTTCCTCAGCCGCGGCGCAAGCGAGATCGCCACGGACTTCGGCCTCAACGAGGCCTTCGGCGATATGCTCACCGGCGTTATCCTGTTCTTCATCATAGGCTGCGAGTTCTTCATCACGTAC
>CALWYT010000062.1 GCA_944385835.1 uncultured Oscillospiraceae bacterium
ATTGCGCTTTTGCGGCGGCTATTTGTGCCGAATTTCCAGCTTGACTTTTACGCCGCAAAGCGTTATGGTATATACAACACAAAGCGGCACTGCCGGAAAGGAGACGTCGACATGATGAACCGTAACCTCGTCAACATGGCTTCCGTCTCCAACTGCGCCCAGGCTCTCAGCTTTGAGGGCTTCTTTAGCTACGCCTATTTTTACTTTTACTATTATTCCCAGGCAAAGCAAAGAGGCCTTACAAGACAAGAGTCGCGCTGAATGATTTGGCTGCAGCGGCCCTCGCCTTGAAAGGCGGGGGCCGTTTTTTTGTCAGCTGGAGGCCCGCCTCCAAGGACATAGGACAATGGAAAAGGAGAATAAGCCATGAAAAAGATGAAGAAGCTGCTCGCACTCGCCCTTGCGGCGATAATGGTCCTGGCGCTGGCCGCCTGCGGCGGCGAGCCTGCCGGCGAACCCAGCTCCGCGCCCGAGAGCGCCCCCGCCAGCGAGCCGGCCGGAGAGCCGGAGGCTGCGAGCTACGTCGTCGGCATCTGCCAGCTCGCGCCGCACACTGCGCTCGACGCCGCCACCCAGGGCTTTATAGATACGCTCCAGGCCGAGCTTGGCGACGCGGTCGAGATAAAGAACAACAACGCCGGCGGCGAAGCGAACAACTGCACCACCATCATTGACGGCTACATCTCCGAGGGCGTAGACCTGATACTCGCCAACGCCACCGGCGCGCTGCAGGCCGCCGCCTCCGCCACCGCCGACATCCCGGTGCTCGGCACCGCGGTCACCAACTACGCCATCGCCCTCGACCTCGACGACACGATGGTAGAAGTGCTCGGCAACAACATCTCCGGCACCAGCGACCTCGCCCCCCTGGAGCAGCAGGCCGCCATGGTCCAGGAGCTGTTCCCCGACGCCGAGACCGTCGGCCTCCTCTACTGCTCCGCCGAGCCGAACAGCGTCTACCAGATAGAGGTCGTCCAGGCCGAGCTTGAGGAGCTTGGCTACGCCACCTCCATCCACGCCTTCACCGACGCCAACGACCTCGCCGCCGTCACCCAGGCCGCCTGCGACGCCTGCGACGTGCTGTACATCCCCACCGACAACACCGCCGCCAACAACACCGAGGCCATAGCCAACATCGTCATCCCGGCCGGCGTCCCCGTCGTCGCCGGCGAGAGCGGCCTCTGCTCCGGCTGCGGCGTCGCGACCCTCTCGATTGACTACTACGAGCTGGGCCAGATAACCGGCGAGATGGCCGTGCAGATCCTGACCGGCGAGGCCGACGTCAGCGAGATGGCCATCGGCTACGACGAGACGGTCACCAAGATGTACAACGCGGCCAACTGCGAGGCCCTCGGCATCACCATCCCCGAAGGCTACGAGCCGCTCGCCTGAGAAACAACTAATCGCCCCGCGGGAAGGCCTCCGGCCCTCCCGCGCCGGGTGGAATCGGAGGACAGTCAATCAACATGGAATTCTTGCAGTCGATGTTAAACTCCCTGCCGGGCGTGCTCGGCCAGGGGCTTATCTGGGGCCTGATGGCCATGGGCGTCTACATCACCTACCGCATCCTCGACGTCGCCGACCTCACGGTTGACGGCACGCTGGGCTTCGGCGGCGCGGTGTGCGTCCTGCTCACATTGAACGGCGTAAACGTCTGGCTGGCCACGCTTTTTGCGATGCTCGCCGGTATGCTCGCCGGGCTGGTAACGGGCCTCTTCCACACGAAATGCGGAATTCCGGCCATACTCGCCGGCATCCTCACGCAGCTCGCGCTCTACTCGATAAACCTCCGCGTCATGGGCTGGGGTACCACGGCAGGGACGCAGGCGACGCTGGCGATAAGCGTAGACAAGTACGACCTCATCCTCTCCAGCCGGTACGTCCGGGACTTCGGGGAGCATTTCTGGCAGAACCCCATTATTATAATGATACCCATGACCGCCCTCGTCGTCGCCGTACTCTGGTGGTACTTCAAGACCGAGCACGGCAGCGCGCTGCGGGCCACCGGCGCTAACCGTTCGATGGCCAGGGCGCAGGGCATCAACACCTCCGCCGCCACGGTCGTCGGCCTCATGCTTTCAAACGGCATGGTCGGCCTCGCCGGCGGGCTGCTGGCCCAGTACCAGGGCAGCAGCAGCGTGGACATGGGCCGCGGCGCGATAGTAATCGGCCTCGCCGCCGTGATAATCGGCGAGGTGCTGCTCAGGGGCCACGGCAAGCTGCTGGCAGGCATCATAGGCTGCACCGTCGGCTCGATAATCTACTACCTCGTGCTCCAGATCGTGCTCAGGCTCGGCCTCGGCACCAACGACCTCAAGCTCTTCACCGCCCTCATCGTCGCGCTCTTCCTCGCCATCCCATACTGGAAGGGCAAGGCCGCCTCGGCCCGCAGGCACAGCGCCGCCGGCCAAAAATCTAAGGAGGATAACCATGCTCGAGCTTAACAACATCTCCAAGACCTTCAACCCCGGCACCGTCAACGCCAAGACCGCCCTCTCGGGCCTGAGCCTCACGCTCAACGACGGCGACTTCGTCACCGTGATAGGCGGCAACGGGGCTGGCAAGAGCACCATGCTCAACGCCATCGCCGGCGTCTTTGAGATAGACGGCGGCTCGATAAGCATCGACGGCGAGGACATCACCCGCAAGAGCGAGCACAAGCGCGCCTCCATGATAGGCCGCGTCTTCCAGGACCCGATGATGGGTACCGCGCCCACCATGACCATCGAGGAGAACCTGGCCCTCGCCGCGCGCCGCGGCCGCCGCCGCACCCTCGCCTGGGGCGTCCGCAGGAGCGAGCGCGCCAGCTTCCGCGACTCCCTCGCGCGGCTGGGCCTCGGCCTCGAGGACCGCATGACCACCCGCGCCGGCCTGCTGTCCGGCGGCCAGCGCCAGGCGCTGACGCTGCTGATGGCCAGCCTGGTCAAGCCGAAGCTCCTGCTCCTCGACGAGCACACCGCCGCGCTGGACCCCGGCACCGCGGCCAAGGTCCTGGAGCTTAGCGACGAGATAGTCGGCGAGGGCCGGCTCACCACGCTGATGGTCACGCACAATATGCGCGACGCCATAGAGCACGGCAACCGGCTCATCATGATGAACGAGGGCGAGATAGTCCTGGACATCTCCGGCGAGGAGAAAAAGCGCCTCACCGTCGACAGCCTGCTGGCCCGCTTCTCCCGCGCCGCCGGCGAGGATATGCTCTGCGACCGCGTGCTGATAGGCGCGTGAATATCGCGCCGGGCAGTCAAAAGCGGCCTGCCCCGAGGCAAAGCCTCGGGGCAGGCCGCTTTTCGCTTTGCGGGCCGGATATTTACAGCAGGTCCGGGAAGTACTCGCCGAAGAGCCTCTGCGCCTCCTCGTTCAGGCGGCGGGTGCAGTCGGCGTAGGCCGAGAGCAGCGCGCGGCCGCGCTCCGTCAGATGGCTGCGGCCGCCCTTCCTGCCGCCCTGGCTGCGCTCTATGACCACGTAGCCCAGCTCGCGCTCGAGCAGGTTGACCGCGTTCCAGCCGGAGCTGTAGCTCAGCTGCATCCTCTGGCAGGCGAGGCGCACGGAGCCGGTCTCGTCCGTCAGCGAGAGCAGCATGGCCACGCGCCCGTCCAGGAACTTGTGCTCCCGCGCTATGCCCAGCTCCAGCACCGGCCTGGCCAGCTGGCTGTTGTGCAGCGCGAGCAGGCCGGCGTAGTCCTCCGGCGTGTCTGCGTCCAGCAAAATGCCGGGGTCTTCGACCGGCACCTCGCTCATGGGTACGCCGCAGCGCTCCAGCGCCAGGCGCAGCCCTCCCTCGCCCGGGTCGGAGAGCACGCGCTCCGCCGTCCCGGCGCTCATGAGTATGGGATGCCCCCGCTCCCCGCCGCAGACCGGGCAGGCCAGCGGCGCGCCGCTTTCGAGCAGCGAGGCCACGGTGGAGGCCGTGAAAAGCGGCACGTCCACCGGCGTAAAGAGCAGCGCGTCGCACTTGCCCTGAAGGTAATTCAGGCCGATTTTGACGGAATCGAACATCTCCGTGCTGGCGTAAGCCTCGTTCCGTAGGAAAATTACGCCATATTTAGCCAGGTGCCGCTCCAGCTCCTCGGCGTTGTAGCCGGTGACCACGACCAGCTTCCGCGCGCCGGCCTGCCGCAGCGTGGCCACGACGCGCTGGGCGATGGATATGCTGCCCAGGCTGAGCATAGGCTTGAACCGGCCCATGCGGGACGAGCGTCCCGCCGCCGTCACAAGCGCGCCTATCTCCACTTTGCTCCCCTCCTCCTGAGCCGGCCCGGGCCACCTGTGCGGCGCCGGGCGGAAATATTAGTGCAATTTGACGAAGCCGTCTACTTGTATTTAAATAGAATTTGACCTTGTTATACAGCGGTAGTAGAATGGTCTTGTATAAGGATGCCCCGCGTCAATGGCCGGAGTGGCCGCCGCAGGGGTCCGCGTCGGGGCCGCCGCCCGTGAGGTCGCGCAGCTTGCCGAGGCCGAAGTTGGTGTAGAACACCAGCTCGGACGGCTCGCCGTGGGCGTCCTCCGCGATGAGCCGCAGCGCGTTGGCCGTCTCGTAGTAGTCTATCGGCAGCGTGCGCCGGAAAACCTGTCCCGTAAGGGCGTCCTTGACCTCCACGGTCACCTCGGCGGCGCGTATTTCCTTAACTTTCTTCTCCTGTTCCATCGTACAGCGCTCCTTTCCGGCGGCTTCTGCCGCTTGTCAATATAATAGCATAAGTTCCCGTCCGGCAAAAGGGTCAATTTGCGCGGAAAGCGCTTTTTTGTGTCACTTCAACTCACAGCCAAAAAGGAGGAAACCGCATGTACAAAAAGGTACTCATCATCAACGGCGTAGAGCGCACCCTCGTCTTAAACGGCGACGAGACTCTGGCCACCGTACTGCGCGAGCGCCTGCTGCTGACCGGATGTAAGATCGGCTGCGGCCAGGGCCACTGCGGCGCGTGCAACGTCATCGTAGACGGCAAGGTCACCCGCTCGTGCATCACCAAGGCCCTTAAGCTGCGCGACTACGCGGAGATCACCACCATCGAGGGCGTGGGTACTGTAAATAACCTGCACCCGATCCAGGTAGCCTGGATGGCCTATGGCTGCGCCCAGTGCGGCTTCTGCTCTCCCGGCTTCATCATCAGCGCGAAGGTCCTGCTCGAGCAGAACCCCAACCCCACCCGCGAGGAGGTCCGCGACTGGTTCAACAAGAACCGCAACCTCTGCCGCTGCACGGGCTACAAGCCTCTCATCGACGCGACCATGGCCGCCGCCGCCGTCATGCGCGGCGAGATGAGCAAGGAAGACCTGATGTTCAAGCCCACGGACAACGAGATCATGGGTACGACCTACGCCCGTCCGAGCGCGGCGATGAAGGTCACCGGCACCTGGGACTTCGGCGCCGACCAGGCGCTGCATATGCCGCCCGACACCCTGCGTCTCGCCCTTGTCCAGGCCGAGGTCAGCCACGCCAACATCAAGGGCGTCGACACCTCCGAGGCCGAGAAGATGCCCGGCGTCTTTAAGGTCATCACCGCCAAGGACGTCCCCGGCAAGAACAGGATAAACGGCCTGGTCATGCTGCCGCTGAACAACAAGTGCGACGGCTGGGACCGCCCGATACTCTGCGACGACAAGGTGTTCCAGTACGGCGACGCGATCGCCATCGTCGCCGCCGACACCGAGGAGCACGCCCGCGAGGCCGCCAAGCACGTCAAGGTCGATCTCGAGGTCCTGCCCGCGTACATGAGCGCGCCCGAGGCCCTGGCCCCCGACGCCATCGAGATCCACCCCGGCGTCCCCAACGCCTACTATGAGACGAACTGCATCAAGGGGCCGGACTTCGACTTCGACAGCGCGCCCAACGTCATCGAAATCGAGAGCTACTGCTCGCGCCAGCCGCACCTCTTCCTGGAGCCTGACAACGGCTACGCCTACATAGACGAGGACGGTATGCTGACCGTCCACTCCAAGAGCATCGGCATCCACCTGCACGCGCCGATGGTCGCCGACGGCATAGGCGTCCCGCTGGACAAGCTGCGCCTGGTCCAGAACCACGCGGGCGGCACCTTCGGCTACAAGTTCTCGCCCACCAACGAGGGCCTGCTCGGCGTGGCGGCGCTGGTCTGCCAGAGGCCGGTCAGCCTGAACTTCAATATGTACCAGTCCATCACCTACACCGGCAAGCGCTCGCCCGGCTTCATGCACATCAAGCTCGCCGCCGACAACAACGGCAAGGTGCTCGCGCTCTGGGGCGACAACTACATCGACCACGGCCCGTACTCCGAGTTCGGCGACCTGCTGACGCACCGCCTGAGCCAGTTCGTCGGCGCCGGCGTCGATATCCCCACCATCCGCAACAAGAGCACCACGGTGTTCACCAACCACGCCTGGGGCTCCGCCTTCCGCGCCTACGGCTCGCCGCAGTCCTTCATGGGCAGCGACATCGCCATGGACATGATGGCCGCCAAGCTGGGCATCGACCCGTTCGAGTTCCGCGCAATGAACTGCTATAAGGAGAAGGACGACTCCCGCACGCCGAACGGCTGCCGGCCGGACGTCTACTGCGAGGAGGACCTCTTCAACTTGGCCCGCCCGTACTACGAAGCCGCCAAGAAGCGCGTGGCTGAAAAGAACGCCGCCAGCGACGGCAAGGTCAAGTACGGCATCGGCGTCTCCCTCGGCGTTTACGGCTGCGGCCTTGACAACTCCGACGCCTCCGAGTGCTGGGCCACCCTCAACCCGGACGGCACGGTCACGCTGCGCAACTCCTGGGAGGATCACGGCCAGGGCGCCGACATCGCCACCCTCACCGCCGGCCACGAGACGCTGCGCCAGGCCGGCTTCACGCCCGAGATGATCCATCTCGAGATGAACGACACCAAGCTCACGCCGAACTCCGGCCCCGCCGGCGGCAGCCGCTCCACGGTCATGACCGGCTCCGCCACCAAGGTCGCCTGCGAGAACCTGCTCAAGGCCATGCGCAAGGACGACGGCACCTACCGCACCTACGACGAGATGGTCGCCGACGGCATCGACACCAAGGCGGTCGGCGTCTTCACCTACACGGCCAGCGTCGCGCTCGACCAGGCCACCAGCCAGGGCGACCCGTTCCCGGCCTACATGTACACCATCTTCCTGCCCGAGGTCGCGGTCAATACCGAGACCGGCAAGGTCAAGGTCGAGAAGTTCACCGCCGTCGCCGACTGCGGCACCATCCTCAACAAGCTGGCCGTTGACGGCAACTTCTACGGCGGCCTCGTCCAGGGCATCGGCCTCGCGCTGACGGAGGACTTCGAGGACCTGAAGAAGCACACCAGCCTGCTGAAGTGCGGCATCCCGTACCCGAACGACGCCCCGGACGACATCGAGGTCATCTATCAGGAGAACCACCCGCGCCCGAACGGCCCCTACGGCGCCTCCGGCTGCGGCGAGGCCCCGCTGGACGCCCCGCACCCGGCCATCCT
>CALWYT010000063.1 GCA_944385835.1 uncultured Oscillospiraceae bacterium
TCCGTGCTCAGCTTGGCGAAGGTCATGGGGCCGGCGGCGACCTGGCCCTTGCAGCAGCCGAAGCAGTTTTCCGCGCCGAGGGTAGTGCTGAGCACGTCGAGATTTTCTATCTCAACCGGCCCGCCGAAGAAGCTGCGCGGGAAATTGGAGCAGTGCTGACTCAGGCATTTGTCGCGCTCCTCGCGGATGTTGTTGTTCCAGTCCATGTAGGCGCTGGCGGAGCCGGCCGCCCTGGACAGGGCCAGCATGGTCAGCGCGCCCATGACGTCGCTCTCGCAGGCGGAGGGCTTCCCTGTCTCGCCCATCATGCTCATGGCGAGGCAGGCGGCGCAGCCGTAGTAGTTCTCCAGCGCGTCCCAGCACTGTACGGCGCTGGCGTCGCAATCCAGCTCGTCCACCAGCTGCTGGACGGCCAGGCAGAGACGGGCCTGCTTCTCGATCTTGCCGGGGCCTATGTAGGGGGGGATGTCGCCGTAGGCGCGTATTTCCGCGGTCTTTTTGTCTATGAGCGCCTTGTTGCCTATGCTCTCGGCGCGGTGGATCACGGTGGACATATCCACGGTCTCCACATCCACGCCGGCGCGCTGGAGCACCTTCTCGGAGAAGCGCACGGTCCTGAAGGCCGAGGGCCGGACGCCGAGCAGGGCTATCCTGGCGGAACGGAGGGCCTTGACGACCCGGCAGATCGCGGCGAAGCGGAGGATGTCGGAGCGGAAGCCGTCCGAGTCTATGCGGCAGGTGTGGGTGCTGGTGTCCGTGAAGGGGATGCCCAGCTGATAGAGGTTGTTGCAGACAGACAGCTTGCCGCAGAAGGCGTCGCGCCTGTTGGCCATGTCCATCTTGTCGAAGTCGTCGTCGCAGGCCTGCACCAGCACAGGCACCTCCAGGCCGGAGAGCTTTATAGCGTCCGCGACGGCGGATTCCTCGCCGAAGTTCGGCAGGACGACGATGACGCCGCTTATGATTTCCCGGTTCCTCGAGAAGAGCTCTGCGCAGGCGAGCGCCTCTGCGTGGGTCTGGACGGCGCCCATTTTGCAGCTGGCCTCGTCCACGCATACGCAGCCGTAGCCCATCTCGTCCAGCAGCTTGAGGACGCTGTCGCGGGCCTCTTTTATAAGGTGGGCGGGGAAAAAGCTGCGGGAGGTTATGATAAGTCCGAATGTCTCTTTCATCTGATTAAATTCCTTTCGTCAAAGCAGCGTCTTGACTGCGCGCTTCCAGCCGTCGTAGCAGCGCGCGGCTCTCTCGGGAGCCATTTTGGGCCGGTAGCCGGGTAGATGCCCGCGCGCGGCGAGGGCGGCCTCGTCCGTCCAGCCCAGAGCCAGCATGGCGGCGCAGCCCGCGCCCAGGGCGGACAGCTCCTCCACCTCCGAGGGGGCAAGCTCGCAGCCGAGCATATCCGCCGTGAACTGCATCAGGAAGGCGTCGTTTTTTGCGCCCCCGTCGGCGAAAACCAGGGGTATCGGCCCGCAGGAGGAGACAAGCTCGTTGTAGACGTCGGCTATCTGATAGGCGACGGCCTCCTCCGCGGCGCGGACAATGTGCTCCCGCCCGCAGCCTATCCCAAGGCCCAGGATTGCGGCCCGCACGTCGCCGCGCCAGTAGGGGGCGCCCAGCCCCGTGAAGGCCGGCACAAGATAGACGCCGCCGTTGTCCTCCAGGCTGGCGGCGATGGGGCCGACGTCCCGGCTGCCGGAGATAAGGCGCAGCTTGTCGCGCAGCCATACGATCAGCGCCCCGGTATAGTTTATGTTCCCCTCGGCCACATAGCAGAGGCGGCCGTTCAGCTTCCAGCCCACGGACTCGACTATGCCCCCGCTTACGCCGGGCCTGCTCGGCCCTGCGTTCACCATGACGGAGGTCCCGGTCCCCAGCGTGAGCTTGGCTCCGCCGCGGCTGAGGCAGCCGTTGCCCAGCAGCGCGGCCTGGGAATCGCCCAACACGCCGCAGATGGGTACGGCTTCCGGCAGGAGGCCGTCCAGGTCGCTGTATCCGAAGACGCCGCTGCTTTCGCAGACCTCGGGGAGCATACGGCGCTCCAGGCCGAACAGCTCAAGCATCTCGCCGCTCCAGTCCAGGCTGTCGAGATCCAGAAGCTGCGTCCGGCTGGCGTTCGAGACGTCGGTCCTGAAGGCGGCGCCGCGGGTCAGGCGGAAAAGCAGCCAGGCGTCCACGGTGCCGAAGCAGAGGTCGCCCTCCGCCGCGGCGCGGGCCGCTTCGGCGGAGTTCTGCAGCAGCCAGGCGAACTTTGCCGCCGAGAAGTAGGCTGAAAGGCGCAGCCCGGTCACGGCGCGTACCCGCTCCTCCGTCTCAGGCGTTGAGAGCGCGCATGTCAGCGCCTCCGCCCTCGCGCACTGCCAGGTGACGGCGTTGTACAGCGGGAGGCCGGTGCTCCTCCGCCAGCAGACGGCGGTCTCGCGCTGGTTGGATATGGCGAGGCCCCTTATCTGCTCCGGCTCCACGCCGCAGCGCTCCATGACGAGGCGCGAGACCGCGGGTACGTTAGCCCAGATCTCCATCGGGTCGTGCTCGCACCAGCCCTCGGCAGTGACTCTCTGCCTGTGGGCCAGGTCGCTGCGCCCGGCTATCGCGCCGGAGCGGTCTATCAGTATGGCCTTCGTCCCAGACGTGCTCTGGTCGAGGGCAAGAATAAATTCCTTCATCTTCTGCATAGCGCCCACGCGGCCCGGGCTATGCCGCCGGCGTTCAGCCCGTAGTAGTCCAGCACCTCCTGCTGGGAGCCGGTGACGACGGGGGAGTCGGGCAGGCCCAGCCGGGTGAGCGGCACGCCCGTGCCGGCCAGCTCCTGGGCGACAAGCGAGCCTAGCCCAAGGAAGGCGCTGTGCTCCTCCACCGTGACGATGCCGGAGGTCTCCGCCGCGGCGCGCGCGACCGCCTCCCGGTCGAGCGGCTTTATGCAGAACATATCCAGCACCCGGCAGGAGACGCCGCGATCGCGCAGCGCGTCAGAGGCTTCGGCGGCGCAGGCCACCATGTCGCCGCAGGCGACGACCGTCACGTCGCTGCCGGGCCGCACCGTCAGCGCCCGGTCGGCAGACAGGTCCGCGCCGCCCTCGGGGTAAACCTCGCGGGAGGCGTTCCGTCCCACGCGCACATAGGCGGGCAGGCTGTCTGCGGCCAGGCGCCGGATGAGCGAGCGCGAGGCCTCCGCGTCCGCGGGCATATACACCCGCAGGCCGGGCAGGACGCCCAGCGCGGCTATGTCGTGTACGGCGTGGTGCGTCAAGCCCAGCGGGCCGTAGCTGACGCCGCCGCTGATGCCTATCAGCTTTACGTTGCTGCCGGAGTAACACACGTCCACCTTGATCTGCTCCAGGCTGCGCGAGGAGAGGAAGGCGGCGGGCGCCAGGACAAAGGGACGCATACCTCCGGCGGCCAGGCCAGCCGCCACGGACACAAGGTTCTGTTCGGCTATACCCAGCTCTATGAACTGCTCCGGCAGGCTCTCGGCAAAGCCGGAGGCCGAAGCGGAGCCTCGCGAATCGCTGCACAGCACCAGGATGCTGCGGTCCTCCGAGGCCAGCTGCAGCAGATTGTCGCAAATTGCCTGTTTGTTAGCTATCATCGTCCGTCCCTCATCGCTGCCTCCAGCTCGCCGGCGGCGGCCAGACGCTCGGCCTCGGCGGGTACGCCGTGGTGCCACTTGGCCCGGCCCTCCATGAAGGATACGCCGCGGCCCTTTACCGTATGGGCTATGACCACGCTGGGCCTGCCCTTTGTGCTGCGGGCCAGGGCATAGGCCGCGCCCAGCTGGGCGAAGTCGTTGCCGTCCGGGACCTCTATCGCGTTCCAGCCGAAGCTGCGGAAGCGCTCCGCCAGAGGCTCGAGCCGCATCACGTCTTCGGTGGAGCCTGAGATCTGCAGCCCGTTGCGGTCCACCGTGGCGCACAGGCTGTCCAGCCCGTAGTGCGAGGCGGCCATCGCGGCCTCCCAGACGGAACCCTCCGCCAGCTCCCCGTCGCCCATGAGGACGTAGGTCCGGCTGCCCAGGCCCCGGAGCCGGGCGGCGAGGGCCATGCCCACGCCCAGGGACAGGCCGTGGCCCAGGGAACCCGTGTTCATCTCAATGCCCGGCACCTGGTTGTTCGGGTGGCCCACCAGCCTCCCGCCGAAGCTCAGATAGCAGCTCAGCTCCTCCGCCGGGAAGAAGCCCCTGTCCGCCAGAACGGCGTATAGGGCCTCGACAGAGTGTCCCTTGCTGAGTATGAAGCGGTCGCGCTCCGGCGCGTCGGGCCTCGCCGCGTCGATATTCATCTCGCGGCAGTACAGCTGCAGGAGTATCTCCATCTCGCTGAAGTCCCCGCCGATGTGGCCGCCCTTCTTGCTGCATACCATGTCCAGCACCTGTAGCCTGAGGCGACAGGCCTTTTCCCTTAGCTCCTCCACTGCGTCCTCCTGCCTTGGCCTCGCGGCGGCCTATTTCTTAAGCGCGACGGCTTTCTTTACGACTCCGGCCAGCACGGACTCCGTCAGGCCGAACAGCTCCAGCACGTCGTCGTGCTTGCCGGACTTGCCGAAGCAGTCGCGCATACCGTGCCTGAGCACGGGGACGGGGAACTCCTCGCCGACGACCTCCGCGACCGCGCCGCCAAGGCCGCCGAGGATATTGTGCTCCTCGCTTGTGACGATCGCGCCGGTCTCGCGCGCGGCCGCAATGACCAGCTCGCGGTCTATGGGCTTCACCGTGTGCATATCTATGACGCGCACGTCCAGGCCCTCGGCCTCGAGCAGGGCGGCGGCCTTGAGCGCCGTCGCGACCATGTTGCCGGTTGCGATGACGGCGGCGTCCTTGCCCGGGCGCATGACCACGCCCTTGCCTATCTCAAAGCTGTAGCCGTCGAACTTGGTCACCGCCTCGACGGGGCCGCGGCCCATGCGGATGAAGCAGGGACCCTGCCGCTTCGCGGCGGCCTCGGTCATGAGCGCGGCCTCGTTGGCGTCGCAGGGGCACATGACCGTCATGCCGGGTACGGCGCGCATGAGCGCGAGGTCCTCCACGCACTGGTGGGTGGGACCGTCCTCGCCGTTAGAGAGGCCGGAGTAGAAGCCGACGATCTTGACGTTCAGCCCGGGGTAGACCACGGCGTTGCGTATTTGGTCGTAGGCGCGCCCGGCGGTGAACATACCGAAGGAGTTCACGAAGGGTATCTTGCCGCAGGCGGCCATGCCGGCGGCGACGCCGACCATGTTGCACTCCTGGATGCCCACGTTGTAGTGCCGGCCGGGGAAGCGCCCTATGAAGGGCGCGGTCTTGCTGCAGGCGGCGAGGTCGGCGTCGAGCACCACAAGCTCGGGCAGCTCGGCGCCCAGCTCGGCCAGCTTCTCGCCGTACGCGCGGTTTGCGTCTCTCAGCTTGTTCATGTCAATTTCCCTCCAGCTCGTTGAGATGCGCGACGAGTTCCGCGCGCGCTTTGACATAGTCCTCGCCCACGGGGGGGTGGCCGTGCCAGGCGACATTGTTCTCCATGAAGGATACGCCCTTGCCCTTCACCGTGTGGGCTATGATCACGGTGGGCTTGCCCTTGAAATCCTCCGCCGCGCGGAAGGCCTCGTCTATCCGCTCTATGTTGTGGCCGTCGATGTGGATCACGTTCCAGCCGAAGGAGGCCCAGCGGTCGCCGAGCGGCTCCAGCGGCATGACCTCCTCGACCGTGCCGTCTATCTGGAGGTGGTTGTAGTCGACTATGCCGCAGAGGTTGTCTAGCCGGTACTTGCCGGCGCACATGGCGGCCTCCCAGATCTGACCCTCCTGTATCTCGCCGTCGCCCATGGCGCAGAACACGCGGTAGCTCATGCCGTCCTGCTTGCCGGCTAAGGCCATGCCGACGGCGTTGGACAGGCCCTGTCCGAGGGAGCCGGCGGACATATCGACGCCCGGGACGTGGTTCATCTCGGCGTGGCCGGAGAGGTAGCTGTCCACCTGGCGGAAGGTCTTGAGGTCCTCGACGGGGAAGAAGCCCCTGAGGGCCAGGGTGGGGTACAGCGCCGCGGTGCAGTGCCCTTTGGAGAGGACGAAGCGGTCGCGCCCCGGCGCGCGGGGGTTCGCGGGGTCAAGGTTTTTCATGGTGTTGAAGTAGAGGACCGTGAGTATGTCCGCGACGGAAAAGGCCCCGCCGACATGCCCCGAAGCCGCGCTGTTGATGGCGTCCAGCCCCAGAATCCGCACCTTCGCCGCGGTTATCTCAAGGTCTCTCAGCTTTTGAGCGTGCATATT
>CALWYT010000064.1 GCA_944385835.1 uncultured Oscillospiraceae bacterium
TGGTGCGCGAGGCGGGACTTGAACCCGCACGTGCGTAGTGCACACTAGAACCTGAATCTAGCGAGTCTGCCAATTCCACCACTCGCGCGTTTCGAACGCTTTGTAATAATAGCACCTCGGACGGCAATTGTCAAGAGATACTTTCGCATTTAGAAACAAAGTCTTGAAAAAGCCCCGGAGCTGATATATAATTTCAGCAATGCGCCGGTGTGTTGGAACTGGTAGACGAGGTGGACTCAAAATCCATTGCCAGCGATGGCGTGCGGGTTCGATTCCCGCCACCGGCACCAACCGTCCCTGCGGCGCCTGCCGCGGGGGCGTTTCGTTCGGAGGGAAGCTCGCATATGGATTACGCCGCGGCGCTCGCGTATATGGAAGGGGTCTCCTGGCTCGGCTCCAGGCCGGGGCTGGAACGCATAGAGCGGCTGCTGGCCAGGCTCGGCTCGCCGCAGGACTCTCTGCGCTTTGTCCACGTCGCGGGGACCAACGGCAAAGGCTCGGTCTGCGCGATGCTGCGAAGCGCGCTCAGCGCGGCCGGGTACAGGACGGGCCTGTACATCTCGCCGCACCTCCTGCGCATGAACGAGCGCATGAGCATAGACGGCGTCGAGATCCCGGACGGGGAATTCGCCGCGGGCGTGACGCGCCTCGCGCGTTCGGCGGAGGGCATGGACGAGTCATGCACGGAGTTTGAGCTATGCACCGCGCTGGCGCTGGACTGGTTTGCCGCGCGGCGCTGCGACATAGTCGCGCTGGAGACTGGCCTCGGCGGCCGCCTGGACGCCACGAACGTCATAGCCCGGCCGGAGTGCGCCGTGATAACCAACATCGGCCTCGACCACTGCGAGGTGCTGGGCGGTACGCCCGGCGAGATAGCCCGCGAGAAGGCGGGCATATTCAAGGGCGGCCGGGCCGCGGCCTACGGCCTCTCCGGCGAGGCGAGGGACGCGCTGCTCTCCCGCGCCCGGGAGACCGGCACGGAGCTGCGCTTTGCCGATTTCTCCGCGCTGGAGCCGCTGGAGGACTCCGCCGCCGGGCAGCGCTTCCGCTATCGGGGCAGGGAATACTCCATAGGCCTGCTGGGCGAGCACCAGCTTCGCAACGCGGCCACAGCGATAGGGGCCGTGGAGCAGCTGCGCGCCGCAGGCTGGGACATACCAGAAGCGGCGCTGCGCGCGGGCCTCGCCTCCGCCAGATGGCCGGCGCGCTTCGAGCGGGTGCTCACGGGGCCGGATTTCGTCGTAGACGGCGGGCATAACCCGCAGTGCCTGGAGGCCACGGCCGCCGCGCTGCGGCGCTATTACCCGCACACGCGTAGGGTGCTGCTCTTCGGCGCGCTCGCCGACAAGGACTGGCGAGGCATGGCGCGGCTGCTCGCGCCGCTGGCGGAGGAGTTCGTGTGCGCTACGCCCGATTCGCCGCGCGCGCTGCCGGCGGAGGAGCTGGCGGCCTTCCTGCGCGGCGAGGGGCTGCGCGCGGAGGCCTTCGCGGACATAGACGCGGCAGCGGAGGCGGCGCACACGCGCGCGGCGCCGGACGGCATGGCCTGCTGCGCCGGCTCGCTGTACATGGCGGGCGAGGTGCGGCGCTATCTGATGGAAAGGGGAGAAGGCCTGTGAGGATAATGGCCCTCGACTACGGCGACGCGCGCACGGGCGTCGCGATTTCGGACGCGGGCGGCATACTCTGCGGCGAGACCCTCGTCATAGCCGAGAGGGACGCGGGCAGGCTGGCGGAGCGCGCCGCGCAGCTCGCGCGGGAGCGCGGCTGCGGCCTGATACTCCTGGGCCTGCCGCTGAACATGGACGGCAGCGCCGGGCCGCGCGCGGAAAAGTGCGAGGCGCTGCGCGGGCTGCTGCTTGCCGCGGGAGCGCCGGAGGTGCTGCTGCGCGACGAGCGGCGCACCAGCGTGGAGGCGCACGCGATACTTCACGCCAACGGCCGGCGGGAGAAACGCCACCGCGAGAGTGTGGACGCCGTCGCGGCCCAGCTGATACTGGAGACCTACCTCGGCTGCGCGGACAACGCCCGCCGCCAGGGCCGCGCCTGAGAGGGCGGATTTTCCGCCCTCAACGGCCTTGACAAGCCCGCCAGGCTCTGATATAATACGTCGAAATGCGGCCCGCGATGCGGGCTTTTAATGCGCCTGGAAGGAGGTTGCGGGATGGACAAGTTCGTTATCAAGGGCTGCGACGTGTTCCTCGACGGGCGCTTTGTTCCCTCCGACGTGGAGGTCGAGGGGGATGTTGTTTCCCGAGTGGAGCCTGGCATTGTCCCCGAGAACGGGACGCCTGTTTTTACTTTCAATAATTGCCGTATTGTTCCCGGCCTTGTTGATGTTCATGTGCATCTGCGAGAGCCGGGATTTTCTTATAAGGAGACGATTGCGTCCGGCACGCTGGCCGCGGCGCGCGGGGGCTACACCGCCGTCTGCGCCATGCCTAACCTGGACCCGGTGCCGGACAGCGCCGAGCATCTGGCGAAGGAGCTGGAGGCGATTGGGCGCGGCGCGCTCATCGAGGTCTACCCCTACGGCGCGCTGACCGTGGGCGAGCGCGGGGCGGAGCTGGCGGACATACCCGGGATGCACGGCCTGGCCGTCGCCTTCTCCGACGACGGGCGCGGGGTGCAGGACGAGGACATGATGCGCCGCTGCATGGCCGCCTGCGCCGGGACCGGGAACCTGCTCGCCGCGCACTGCGAGGTGGACGCGCTTTTAAACGGCGGGTACATCCACGACGGGGCCTACGCGAGGGCGCACGGCCACCGGGGCATAAGCTCCGAGAGCGAGTGGCGCGAGGTCGAGCGCGACCTGCGCCTCGCGGAGGAGACGGGCTGCGCCTTCCACGTCTGCCACGTCTCGACGAGGGAGTCCGTGCAGCTCATACGCGAGGCCAAGGCGCGCGGCGTGGACGTCAGCTGCGAGACGGCGCCGCACTACCTGCTGCTCACGGAGGACGACCTCCAGGAGGACGGGCGCTTCAAGATGAACCCGCCGCTGCGCG
>CALWYT010000065.1 GCA_944385835.1 uncultured Oscillospiraceae bacterium
AAGAAGATAGACTGCGCCTGCGGCTACACCATCAACGTGCGCACGGACAAGCTGGCCGCGCGCACCTGCCCGCACTGCGGCAACGAGGTGGTCTTCGACCAGAGCAAGGGCGACAAGGCCCGCTGCCCGGTCTGCCACGAGCCGATCAACACGCAGTCGGAGAAGGGCAAGGTGGAGGAGTTCTCCTGCGCCCAGTGCGGCGTGCGCCTGCGCGCCGACAAGAGCGCGAGCACGTACACCTGCCCCGTCTGCGACTATGTGAACGACGTCCCCGAGCGGCTGATGGCCGAGAAGATACGCGCCGACGGCCTCGCCAGCATCATCAAGTACGAGGGCGACAACGAGACGCTGGTCTGGAAGCACCCGATAGAGGACTTCAACCTCGGCTCCCAGCTGATTGTCCACGAGACGCAGGAGGCCGTGTTCTTCCGCGACGGCCAGGCGCTGGACCTCTTCGGCCCGGGCCGCTATACGCTGGAGACGCAGCAGCTGCCCCTGCTTGAGAAGGCCTTCAAGCTGCCAACTGACACGGAGGGTACCTTCCACAGCGAGGTCTATTTCGTCAACATGACCACGCAGATGGGCGTCAAGTGGGGGACGGACTCAAAGGTCCGGCTCTTCGACCCCGTCTCCGGCCTGCACGTCGAGCTGGGCGCGAGCGGCGAGTTCAACTTCCGCGTCACGGACTCCCGCCGCTTGCTGCTGAAGGTGGTCGGCACCACCGGCGGGCTTACTCAGGACGAGCTGCTGGGCGCGGGCGGCCGCGGTATCTTCCGCGCGCTGGTCATGACGCTGGTCAAGAGCTACCTCGCGCAGGTGATAAAGCAAAACGGGATAAACGTCCTCGAGATAGACGAGCGGCTCATGGAGCTGAGCGAGGCGCTGCGCGAGCGCATCAACGCCGGCCTCGCCGACTACGGCGTCACCATGCCGGAGTTCTTCCTCAGCCGCATAGTCACGCCGGACGACGACCCCAACTTCCGCCGTATGCGCGAGCAGTACGCCGAGCAGTACCTGCTTGTCCGCCAGGAGGAGATACGCCGCCGCGAGGCCGAGGCCGCGCAGGAGCGCAAGGCCGTCGAGGCCGAGACGGAGGCGCGCCTGAAGGTCATCGGCGCGCAGGGAAGCGCCGAGGCGCTGAAGATTGAGAAGGCCGCCGAGGCGGAGGCCTACCGCATGAAGGCCGCCGCGGAGGCCGCCGAGATGCAGATGAAGGGCTACACCTACCAGCAGGAGACCTCGCGGCAGGTGGGCCTCGAGGCGATGAAGAACGGCATTGCGGGCGACGGCTCCGGCGGCGCGGGCGCCCTCGGCGACGTCGCCGGGCTGGGCGTGGCGCTGGGCGCGCTGGGCGGCGTCATAGGCATGACCAGGGACGCGATGAACCCCATCGCGGACGGCGCGGCCAGCCTCGCCGCCGGCATGGGCGCGGCTGTGGCGCCCGCAGCGCCCGGCGCCGCTCCGCAGGGCGGCTGGGACTGCGCCTGCGGCGCTAAGGGCCTGACGGGCAGGTTCTGCCCCGAGTGCGGCGCGAAGCGGCCGGAGCCGCCCGCGGCCGGGACCTGGGACTGCGCGTGCGGCGCTAAGGGCCTGACGGGCAAATTCTGCCCTGAGTGCGGCTCAAAGCGGCCTGACTGAACACAAGGAGGCGCAAAATGAAAAACAAGAACACCCTGCGCTGGTGGATACTGCTGGCGCTGCTGCTGGTTGTCTACAACGTCCTCGCCTTTGCCATACCCTTCAAGCACACGGGCGTGTTCGCACTGAGCTACGCCTTCACCATGATAGCCATACTGGCCCAGGCCTACGTCATCCGCTCGGCCTTCTACAGGGGCGAGGGCGTGCGCAGCAAGTTCTACGGCTTCCCCATCGCCGTCGTGGGCGCGGCCTATCTCGCCGTGCAGCTCGTCCTGGGCTTTATCTTCATGGCCCTGGGCGCGATAGCGCCGCTGTGGCTGGCGCTGGTGCTGTACGTGGTCGCACTGGCCGCCGGCTGCGCCGGCTTCATAGCCGCGGACGCGGTGCGCGACGAGGTCGAGCGCCAGGACGCGGTGCAGGAAAAGCAGGTTGGCCTCATGCGCTCGCTGCAGGCAGAGAGCCGGGCCATAGCGCGCTCGAACCGGGACGCCGGCTGCGCCGCGGCGCTCGAAAAGCTCGCCGAGAGCTTCCGCTACAGCGACCCGGTCAGCTGCGAGGCCTCGGCCGCGGAGGAGGCCGGGCTGAAGGAGGGCCTCGCGCGGCTGCGCGCCGCCGTGGAGTCCGCGGACGGCGAGGCCGCCGCGGCGCTCTGCCGGGAGCTGGAGTCCGCCCTTGCGCGCCGCAACGAGCTGTGCCGCGCGGGAAAAAAGGGCTGAGCGAAGCAAGTTAGGGGCAAAATCGCGCAAGTTTGTCGCAAAGCCGGCCGGGGCGTTGCCATCCTGGCCCGGATTTGATAGAATATCCGGGTGGCGGAAGGGGGCCTCGGACATGAAAAAAGCTGCGAAGCTGTTGTGCATACTCGCGTTCCTGCTGGTCTGCGCGCTGATACTGGCGTTTTTCTCGCCGCTGACGGACGCGGGCGGGGCCGTACCCGAGCTTGCATGGGAGAGCGCCGCCGTGGTGGACGCGGCCGGCGCCGAGACGCCCTTCGACCCCCTCTCCGCGCCGCCGGCCCTTCGCGAGGGCGAGAGCTACCGCTTTGGCGTCACGCTGCCGGAGCGGGACGAGATGCTGTACCTCGTCGTAACCAGCACGGTCGGGGAGTCCTCGCTCGCCCTGGACGGGGAGGAGATCTACGCCTTCTGCGCCGATGAGCACGTCGCCACAGGGCAGCTGCTGCTGGAAACCGGCGGGGGCGAGACGCTGACGATGGACGTGGCCCCCAGCGGGGAGACGGGAGTGCTCCCGCCCATGCTCCAGCTGACGGACGACCCGACCGGCCAGCGCGGGAGCATCGCCTACGCAAACCTCTACGCCATACCCGCCGGGGCCACCGCCCTGGCGCTGGCGCTGCTGTGCGGGCTGTTCCTGCTGGGACTTGCCAACGGGCGCGCGGACTGGCGGCTGCCGCTTTTGATTTTCGCGGCGGCGGCGCTGACCGTCTCGCCGCTGAGCCAGGGCTTCGGCCTCTACTTCTTCTCCGACAGGGAGCTGCTGCTGTTCAGCTGGAGCGGCTGGGACTGGCTGACGGTGCTGGCGCTGCTGGCCTATCTTGCGCTGCACCGCTCAAAGAAATACTGGGCCATATTCGGCGCTATGGCGGCGGCGAGCCTCCTGCTGCTGGCGGCCTGCTGGGCCGTGTCCGCGCTGCACGGCAGCTATTTCGCGAGATATATGTCCTCCCTGCTGCAAAGCTTCGCGGAGGGGACGTACTCCGACCTGGCCTATTGGGTCACGCGATGGCTGGTGCTGGCCTGCACCGTGCTCTCCGCCTGGGAGCTGCTGAGCGCCTTTACGGCGGCGCAGGCCGAGGCGAACGCCCTGTCACTCAGGAACCGGCTGGTGATGGAGAACTACCGCTCCATCGAGGCAAAGCTGCGAGAGGGCGCGGCGAAGCAGCACGAGTTCGCCCACCGCCTGGCGGTGCTGGACGCCTACCTCCGCGAGGGGGACTACGCCGCCCTTGCCAACAGCCTGGCGGAGTGGCGCGACGAGGCCGCCGGCGGCGAGGGGCCGCGCTACACCGAGCACATAGCCGTAAACGCCATGCTGCAGGACGCCTCCGCGCGCGCCGCCGGCGCGCTGATAGAGTTCCGGGCGTCCGCCCAGCTCCCAAAGGAGCTTGGCATACCCGACGCCGACATCTGCGGCCTGCTTATGAATATGCTGGACAACGCCCTGGAGGGCGCGCAGCGCACGCCGCAGGGCAGGGAGAGGTACGTCCGCATCTCGCTGAAGGCCGCGGGCGGCTTCCTCGCCGTGAGCTGCGTGAACAGCTTCGACGGCCTGGTGCTCGACGCGGAGGGAGGGCTGCCCGCCTCCACCAAGCGGGAGCCGGAGAGCCACGGCTTCGGCCTGGCCCAGATGCGGGGCATAGCCGAGAAGTACGGCAGCGTCCTGGACTTGAGCTGGACGGAGACGGAGTTCACCGTGCAGACCGCGCTGAAAATATAGCCCGCAGCGAAAAATTAACCCCCGGGGCTTCCCCGGGGGCTATCTGTTCAGGTAACGCACCAGCGCGCTTTGGAAGGGCGCGTAGAAGGCGCGGCTCACCGGCACGGTTTCGCCGCTGCGCAGCTTCAGCTCCGTGCGCCCGACCTCCGCGACCCAGGCGAGGTTCACGAGGTAGCTCTTGTGGCAGCGCGCAAAGGCGTCCGCCGGCGCGGCGCGCTCGGCCTCCGTGAGCGAGATGGGCAGGAAGCGCTCGCCGCCGCTGAGGTGGACCACCACGCCGTGGCTGCGGCTCTCGAGGTAGAGCAGCTCGGCGGCCGGGAAGGCGGAGGCCTTGCCGCCGCAGCGCAGCAGCAGCGTGCGCGGCCTGCGCCGATCCCAGGCCAGGCGCAGCGCGTTATCCAGCGCCTCGCGCCCCACCGGCTTGAGCAGGTAGTGGATCGGATGGACGCTGTAGGCCTCCAGCGCGTATTCCGCGCTGCCGGTTATAAAGACGACGGCGTCACGCTGGCCGGCGCCGCACAGCCGCCGCGCCAGCTCCAGCCCGCTCTCGCCCGGGAGCTGTATGTCCAGGAGGTAGAGGTCGAAGCCCGGCGGCTCCGCCTCCGCCGCGTCGAGCGCCGAGGCAGAGCTGAAGCGCTCGACGCCGGCGTCCACGCCCCATTCGGCGAATATCTCCCGGCACCAGTCCGAGATAAGGCGCAGCTCCGGCTCGCTGTCCTCGCAGACGGCGACGCGATAGTCAGGCATCTGCCCGGCCCCCTTTCGTTTTGATTACCCCCTATTTTATCAGCCTGGCCGCGAGGATGCAAGACGCTTATAAAATCCATTACCAGATTGCAGGAAACGCCTCCGCCCACGCCGGCTGCGGGGCCGGGGCCCGCCTGTTCGACGGCGGCGCGCGGCTCCGGCCGCGGGCGCGCTGGCGTATTCTATCCGGGAGGGCTGAACATGGATATAGAAAAAATACTCTCCGAGATGTCCCTGGAGGACAAGATAGCGCTTTGCGAGGGCGGGGACTTCTGGCGCACGCGCGCCTTTGAAAAGTACGGCATACCC
>CALWYT010000066.1 GCA_944385835.1 uncultured Oscillospiraceae bacterium
GGGGGACCTGATGGGCTGCGTACTTTTCGCCAGCGCGAAGAACGCCCCTCCGGCCGGGGAAGTGGAATACAAGCTGGCCGAGACGGTCGCCGGCTTCCTCGGCAAGCAGATGGAGGCGTAGGCGGCCCCTGCCATAAGCGCTGAGACGGCCGGTCCGCGGACCGGCCGCCTCCTTTTTATAGTCCCCGTGCCGCCCCGGGGCTTCGCGCTGGCGGAAGGGTCCCGCCGGGAGAGCGGCAAGAATAAGCGTCTGGTTGCAGGGCGCTTATTTTTTCGCCGGTGATGAAGCATTTTCGCGCGGACGGCGTCTTATGGGGTGAAAGGGGGACGGAGGCATGGAGGACGCGGCGGAGTGCGTCAGCGACGCATACTTCGCCGCGTGGAAGGCCATCCCGCCAGAGCGGCCGGAGCGGCTGGCGGGGCCTGCCTCCCGCTCGACGAGCTTGCGGAGAGCCTAGCCGCGCCCGGCTCGGTCTCAGACGAGCTGGAGGCGAGGGAGCTGGCCGAGGGTATCAGGTGGTTTCTCGAAACTTTGCCGCGGTAAAACCGCGTCATTTTCCTGCGGCGGTATTGGTTTGAGGACAGTATACGCGAAATTTCCGAACGCTGCGGCCTCTCGGAGGGGGCCGTGAGGCTGCGCCTCGCGCGGCTTCGCAGGAAGCTGCGGGACTGGCTGAAATCACAGGAGGTGGAGGTATGAAATTGGAAAAACTTGAGCTGGCCCTCGCCGAGACGCCGCTCGAGCTGCCCGTCGAACTCAGCCCCGGCTCCCCGCGCGAGAGCTACGAGGCCGGCGAAAACGAAGCCGGAAGCCTTGTGAACTATTATTTCGGCGGCGTCACGCTCATCCCCGGCGAGGACGGCAGGCTTCGCAGCTTCCGGCTTGAGGGCGCGCCCGAGAGCCTTGGGAACTACCCGCTCATCTTCCTCGAGGAGGCGACGGAGCTGGTGCTGAACGGCGGCGAGCTGCCCGGCACGCTCAACACCGTGCGCGCCGAGGATATCGTCGGCGTGACGCTCGTCTATCACACCGGCATGTACGACGAATACTACGCGCCCTACTACTGCTTCGCCTTCGCCGGACGAGAGCCTGCCGAGACGCTCCCGGAGGGCTTCGCGGGCTACAGCCTCTACTATGTCCCCGCCGTATCCGGCGAATATCTCAGCCCCGGCTGGGACGGCGGAGGGAACTGAAAAGCGCGGCGCGAAGATTTTACGCGCCCTGCGCATAAGCGCACTTGTAAGTTTGGGCGGGATATTGTATAATAAATAACAAACTTACAATGCGGAGGTATCGACCTTTGAGAAAGACCAAGATAATCTGTACGATGGGGCCGTCCGTGGACAACGAGGAGACGCTGCGCGAGCTTATCCTCGCCGGCATGAACGCCGCGCGCTTCAACTTCTCGCACGGCACTCATGAGAGCCACCTCGCCACGCTCAACCTGCTCAAGCGGGTGCGCGACGAGATGGGCGCCGCCGTCGCGACGATACTCGACACCAAGGGGCCTGAGATACGCATAAAGAGCTTCGCCTCCGGGGCCGTAAGCCTTGCCGAGGGCGCGGACTTCACGCTCACCACCAGGGACGTCCCCGGCGACGGCGGGATCGTCTCCGTGACCTACGAGAACCTCCACGCCGAGCTGACGCCGGGCTGCCGCGTGCTCATAGACGACGGACTGATAGAGCTGGAGGTCCGCGAGATAGAGGGACGGGACGTGCGCTGCTCCGTGCTCAGCGGCGGCCCCCTCTCCAGCAATAAGAGCATCAACATCCCCGGCGTACATATCCACCTGCCCTCGCTCACCGAGAAGGACCGCGAGGACCTGCGCTTCGCCGCCGAGCAGGACTTTGACTTCGTCGCCGCCAGCTTTGTGCGCAAGGCCGCCGACGTGCGCGACATCCGCGAGTGCCTGGCCGGCTTCGGCGGGGAGAACGTGCGCATAATCTCGAAGATTGAGAACCGCGAGGGCGTGGACAACCTCGAGGAGATAATCGCCGAGAGCGACGGGCTTATGGTAGCGCGCGGCGACCTGGGCGTGGAGATCCCCGCCTACGAGGTGCCTGTGCTGCAAAAGCGGATGATAAAGCTCACCAGCATGGCCGGCAAGCCGGTTATAACCGCGACCCAGATGCTCGACTCGATGATACGCAACCCGCGCCCGACGCGCGCCGAGGTCAGCGACGTCGCCAACGCCGTCTTTGACGGCACCAGCTGCGTCATGCTCTCCGGCGAGACCGCCTCCGGCAAATACCCGCTCGAGGCCGTGCATACCATGGTGGACACCATCACCGCGGCGGAGGCCGCCACGGACTACTGGAGCCGCTTCCAGCGCTTCGCGTTCAAGCCCGGCCGCTCCATAAACGACGCCGTCACCCACGCCAGCTGCCAGACGGCGATGGATCTCGCAGCCGACGCCATACTCACGCCCACCCAGACGGGACACACGGCGCGCATGATCTCCCGCTTCCGCCCGGGCTGCCCCATCGTCGCCTTCACCACGACGGAGAGGGCGCGCCGCCAGCTGGCCATCTCCTGGGGCGTGCTCCCGCTGCTGGCCGGGTATGTGGACTCCACCGACCGGCTGTTCTCCATGTGCGTGCAGACCGCGCTCAAGGAGGGCGCCGTGGCGAGCGGGAACATGGTCGTCATAACCGCCGGCGTCCCGATAGGCCGCGCGGGCAGCACCAACCTGATCAAGGCCCAGGTCGTCTGACCGGGCGACGCCGCCGCAAGTCAACAGACGCCGAAAGGGCGCCGGACCATTCAGGCCCGGCGCCCTTTTCTCAAGGCGGGTCAGAAGTATTTTTTCCGCTTGAAGTATATCAGCTCCAGCGCCACCAGCAGCACGGAGGCGGCGATCACCGCCGGGTAGCCGTAGGGCGAGCGCAGCTCTGGCATGTTGGCGAAATTCATGCCGTACCAGCCCGTCAGCAGGCTCAGGGGCAGGAACACGGTCGTGACCACCGTGAGCGTCACCATGACGCGGTTCTGCGCCGCGGACTGCTGCGCCTGGGCCAGCTCGCGCAGCTGCACGGCCTCCTCGCGCAGCAGCCGCACGTCGCCCAGCAGCCGCTCCGCGCTGCGGGTAAAGCTGTCCCAGCGCCCGGCCGGGAAGCGCGAGGCAAGCAGGCCGCCCAGGACGGCCAGCTGCTCATAGTACGCGTCCAGCTCAGCCAGCTTGCGCCGCCGCCGCGCCAGCCGCAGGAAGAAGTCGCGCGGCAGCCGCCCGCCGCCCAGCTCGTCCTCCATGGCCAGCAGCTCGGCGTCCAAGCCGGAGAGGTAGAGCACGTCCTCCGCCGTCAGGCCGGACAGCAGCCCCAGCAGGGCGGCCTCGCCGCCGCCGGCCTCCTCCGCCGGGCGCAGGGCGTCCCGCGCCCTGCCCGCGGCCTCGACCAGGGTCAGGCGGCCGTCCGCCAGGTAGAAGCCAAGGCACAGCTGCGGCCCGCCCTCCAGCTTTTTGCGCGGTATGCGCAGCGTGCCGAGGACGCAGTCGGGATATAGCTCTGCCTTGCAGTAGCGCACGGAGCCAAGGCTGCGCAGCAGCTCGCCGCCGTGCCGGAAACCGTCCTTCTCCGCGCGGAACTCCTCCGCGCTGAGCAGCCGGACCGCCCGGCGCCCTTCGAAATCCTCTGCCATGGCCTTCGCCGCCTTCAGCCCCAGAGGGCGGTGAGCATGGGGATGATCTGCTTCTTGCGGCTCATGACGCCCTTGAGGAAGAGATAGTGGTCGTGCGGCGTCTTGTTGAAGGCCTGCTGGATCGTGTCGTCGCTGCCGACGTAGAAGATGTGCGAGCCTTCCAGCAGCACGTCGGTTATCATGAGGATGATGAGGTCGAACTCCTGCTTCTCCTTCAGGTCGAGCATGACGGACAGGAACTCGTCCCGCCGCGCAAGCAGGTGGTCGGCGTCGACGCAGGTGATCTGGCTGACGCCTATGTTCTGCTCGGAGATGTGGAACTGCTTGTAGTCGGCGCGGAAAAGCTCCTCCGCGCTCTTGCCGTCGGTGCTCCCCGCGGCGTAAAGCTCGTGGCCTATCTCCTCCAGGCTGACGCCGGCGATGCGCGCCAGGCGCTCGGCCATGGCGATGTCCCGCTTGGTGCAGGTGGGGGACTTGAACATGACCGTGTCGGAAAGTATGGCCCCGGCCATAATGCCGGCGATCTGCGCGCTGGGGACCACACCGCGCTCCTGATACATGGCGGTGAGGATGGTGTTGGTGCTGCCGACAGGCTCGTTGCGCACGCGGATGGGCGCGGTGGTCTGGATGTCGGCCAGGCGGTGGTGGTCGATTATCTCCAGGATCTCCACCTGGTCGAGGGCGGGGACGCTCTGCGCGGCCTCGTTGTGGTCCACCAGCACCACGCGCTTCCGGCGCGGGCGCAGCAGGTGGAAGCGGCTTATCGTGCCTACGACCTTGTTCTCGCCGTTGAGCACGGGATAGCTGCGGTAGCGGCTCTTGAGCATGATCTCGCGCACGTCGTCGAGGTAGTCGCCCAGCCGGAAGGCCACTATCTCCTTCTTCTCCACAATCCTCTCCACGGGCAGGGCCTGGTAGATGATGCGCGAGACGCGCCGCGCCGAGAGCGGCGTGGAGATTACGCAGGTGCTTGCGGGCGCGTCGGCCCAAGCCGGCTTTATGCCAGCGCGGCAGATGATGAGGCAGCCGACGCCGCTGGCAATGGCGCGCTCGATGATCTCCGGCTGGTCGCCGCAGATGAGTATGGTGTCCGGGTTTGTGAGCGCGGGGTCGGCAAAGTTCTGCGGTAGGGCGATGTACAGCTCGCCGCTCACGTCGCTGGCCGTGCAGTTCAGCTCGTTGACCAGCGTCCCCTCCAGCACGCTCAAAAGGTTGAAGAGCGGGACGTTATCCACGCGGTTCTGGGTGATGGTCTGCATATCGTAGGCCGCGATGTCCCCGGCGGAGAGCATACCGAACAGTTCGCCGCCGTCGCCCACGACGGGTACGACGCTCACCTCGCACTCGCGCATGGTGCGCCAGGCCAGGTCGAGCGGGACGGAGCCGTTGAGCGCCGGCGTGCGGTCGTAGTCGATGTCGGCGACCTGCGTGCGCAGGTTCTTGACCAGCGGCGGGGCCTCCACGCCGAAGCGGTCGAGCAGGCGCTGCGTCTCGTCGTTGACGGAGCCGAGGCGCACGGCGCGGTAGGCGCGCTCGCCCATCGCGTGGCGCAGGTTGGCGTAGGCGATGGCGGCCACGATGGAGTCGGTGTCAGGGTTGCGGTGGCCGGTTACGTATATATCGTTCATGGACTTCAGTCCTTTCCTGCTGGGTTAGCGCGGCCAACCCGGGCCGCGTCGCCTGTATTATAACAGCACGGCGCGGGTTTGTATAGGCTTTTTTCTGACAAAACCGCGGCTGTTTATGTTAATTTGAGGACAAATCCGCCGCATTTCTGCCGGCCCTCCCCGGAACGCCGTGCAGCAACAGGGAACGCGGCGCCTTCCCGGCGCCGCGCCCGCACTATTTGGGCCGAAGCTCGTCCAGCAGCCCGGCCAGGCCCTCGCTGAGGTCGTCCCAGGTGGTCTTGAAGTCGCCGGTGTACCAGGGGTCTGCGACCTCCTGGCCCGCGCGGCCGCAGTGGTCCAGCAGGAGGGAGACCTTCCCCTTCGGATCGCCGCCGGAGAGGCGGCGCAGGTTGCGCAGGTTTTCGTTGTCCATACAGATTATGAGGTCGTATCGGTCATACTCCGCGCGCGTTATGCGCTGCGCCGCATGGCCGGCGCAGCCGACGCCGTGCCTGGCCAGCTCGCGCCGCGCGGGCGGGTAGACGGGATTCCCCAGCTCCTCCGAGCTGGTGGCCGCCGAGCGTATAAAGAATTCCTCCGCCCGCCCGGCCTCCTCGACCATAGCCTTAAACATAAATTCCGCCATCGGCGACCGGCAGATGTTGCCGTGGCAGACGAATAAAACTTTTACCATATCTCACATACCCCTTGGCGTGAGCCGCGCGGTTTATCACGCGGCTTACTCGAAGTTTATCACCTGGTTCTCCGCGTCCACGGTCGCCCTCCGCCCTAAGGGGATGATGCAGCGCGGAAGAGCGTGGCCGGCGCTGAGGTTCCACACTACGGGCAGGCCCGGGTCGCCGATGACCTCCGTCAGCGTCCGCCTGTACTCCGCATCGTAGGCCCCGTCCAGGGGCTTCCCGCACAGCACGCCCGAAATCACGCCGAAAATGCCCGTATCCTTCAGCGCGGACACGGCTTTCGCGTACTTTTCCGGGGGCATTTTCTCCTCGCTGGTCTCCAGCAGAAGTATCTTGCCGGCCCAGTCCGCCGCCTTGGGGAACAGCCCGTATTCCGCGCACAGGAGCGGCGCGTCGGCGTAGCGCTCCCCGCTGAAAAAGTCGTACATGGTGTCGAGGCAGCCGCCGAGAATCTCTCCCGAGAAAACCGGCGCGCCCTGCAGCAGCTCAAAGCCGCGGTTTGGATGGGGCCTGAGCGGCGTGCCGATTTGCCCGGCGCTGAAATCCGTCCGCGCCTCGTACCAGACCTCGCTGGGCCTGATCTCCCGTATGGTCCCGGTCCTTATCAGCTCCTCGAAATACCTCCTGGTATAGGGCGGCATATCGGGGGCCAGCTCGCAGACGTCCGAGAGGAAGGCCTGGCCGTAGAAGCTCCTCATGCCGGCCTTGTGGAACATGAAGTGGTTTGCCGTGGTGTCGGAAAAGCCGAGGAAGATCTTGTCCGAGGCAGCGCCGGACAGCTCCCCGCGGCCGAACAGGTAGGGGAGGAGGCGGTAGCTGTCGTCCCCGCCGATCGCGCAGAGTATCATATCGACCTCCGGGTCGCGGAGCGCCTGCAGCAGGTCGGCGGCGCGCTGCTCCGGGTGGCTCCTGACGTAGTCTATCCCCTTGAGAGCGTGCGGCATGAATCGGACGGTCAAGCCCAGCTCCTCCAGCCGCCTTACCCCTATTTCCACCTCGTGCCTGACAAAATCCTCGCCTATGGTCCCGCTTGACAGGCTGACGATGGCGACGTTCCTTACCACTGGCTTCCCTCCCTGAAAATGCGCCCCGCGCCGGGCCGCCGGCCGCGCCCGGGCGGCGCCTATCTGCGCAGGAACTGCGCGTCGCGCTCGGGGGCGTCCGCGCTGACATAGCGCTCCGCGCGCATATGCAGGCCGTATTTCTCACGCAGCGCGGCGATGCGCGCCATCATGGGCGAGGCGTGGTGCGCGTCGAGCGCGGCCTGGTCCTCCCAGCTGTCTATGAGCAGTACCGTCTCCGGGTCGTCCATGGGGAGGAAGTACTCGTAGCGCAGGTTCCCGGCCTCGGCGCGGATTTCCTCCACAACGCCGCTGGCGGTCATCTCCGCGGCGAAGGCCCTGGCCGCGCCGCCGTCTCCCGTGTAGTAAAGGTTCATCGTGATCGCCATACCCATCACCTCCCGGGCTTCACTTGATCTCCGGCATATTTACTATCCGCTTCACGTCGGCCGGGGAGAGCTTTATGACGCGGCGGTCGTAGGTTATAAGGCCGTTCAGCTCGTTCTCGACGTCGGTGAGCTGGGTGTACACCGCGGCGGAGAGGCCCTTCATGCAGGCCGGGCGGATTTGCCCGTCGTAGAGCAGGGTCAGCGCGCGGCGGTATTTGCCCTGGTCGGTGAATTTCTTGTAGCCAAAGGGCTTTCCCGGCCAGACATGGCCCTCCACGGGCAGGCTGTAGCCGCCAAACTCGCTCAGCGCCACGCAGCGGCCCGCCTTGTCGGGCCTGTACTTGTAGTCGTCGAAGTATAGGTGTACGCTCCTGAGAGGGCCGCCGCCCTGGTCGTGCCAGCCGCTGGCGCGGTCGATGAGGCGCGTGGGGTCGATCTCCTCCACGGCGGCGGCGAGCGCGTCGGAGTCGAACTGGCCCCAGCCCTCGTTGAAAATTACCCACATGACTATGCTGGGCGAATTGTACAGGCAGGAGACCATGTCCAGCAGCTCCTCCCGGAAGTCGGCGCGGCCGGCCTGGTCGCGCCGGGCGAACTTGCCGTACTTGTCGTCGCGGCTGTGCGCGCCGGTGAGCAGGGGGGCGCTGACCGTCATGGCGGAATAGCTCCCGCCGCCATTCGGCATATCCTGCCAGACCAGCATACCCAGCCGGTCGCAGTGGTAGTACCAGCGCGCCGGCTCCACCTTCACGTGCTTGCGCAGCATATTGAAGCCCATGGCCTTGGCCGCCGCGATGTCGAAGGCCATGGCCTCGTCGCTCGGCGCGGTGTACAGCCCGTCGGGCCACCAGCCCTGGTCCAGAAGCCCGTTCATGAAGTAGGGCTTGCCGTTGAGGGTCAGGCGCTTCGCTCCGCCGCGGTCCTCGCCTACGCCGACGCTGCGCAGCGCGAAATAGCTCTCCGCCCGGTCGCCGTCCATGTCCAGCTCCAGCCGGTAGAGGTAGGGCGTCTCAGGCGTCCAGGGCTTGACCTCCTCCAGCTTGAGCACGGCGCACTCGCCCGCGGCGAACTCGTAGGCCGAGCCGCCGTCTATCACCGCGCGCACCGTACCCTCGCCGCGGGAGGCCGAGCAGCACAGCTCCACCGCGCCGTCGGCGAGCCGGGGCGTTATGAAAAGGCTGCTTATATAGTTGTCCGGCACGCTCTCGCACCAGACTGTCTGCCAGATTCCGCTGAGCGGGCTGTACCATATCCCGCCGGGCTTGAGCTTCTGCTTGCCGCGCGTGCGCCAGGAGCGGTCGGTGTCGTCCGTGACGCGCACCGTCAGCGTGTTCTCGCCCGGGATGAGCAGCTCGGTTATATCCGCCGAAAAGGGGAGGAAGCCCCCCTCGTGTACGCAGACGTCCTCGCCGTTGACCCAGACGCGCGCGCACTGGTCCACCGCGCCGAAGTGCAGCAGCACCCGCCCGAGGTTGAAGCCCTCCGGCAGCTCAAAGCCGCGCCTGTACCAGAGGAACTCCCCGGGCCGCAGCACGCGGCCCACGCCGGACAGCGCGCTCTCGGGCGGGAAGGGGACGCAGATCTCGTAATCGTACTCCTCCGGCTCCGAGCGGGAGGAGGTGAACGCGCACTCCCACATCCCGTTCAGGTTGAGATAGCTGTCACGCCTGAGCTGGGGACGCGGATACTCGCTCAGCGGCCGCTCCCTGTCGAGCGACTCGCCCCATTTTGTAAGCAGCATGGCAGGGCCTCCTTTCGCAGCGGCCGGCGCGCGGCCTGCATGGATATTCTACACCAAATTCCCCGCCTTGCAAAGACGCTAATTTCCGCCTCGTCAAAGCGCGCGCCGCCCCGATGGCGTGGAAATGTCAAAACCAACGTAGGATGATTGAGAAATGAGAATAACATACAAATATCGTTCGTTTGTCAAGGAATTCGCAATATTGTCAAGAAAAAGACTTGGAAAAATGGCGTTTTAGCGTCATTTTGACTGGACACAAAATGACAAAAGTGATACTATTATTTAGCTGTAAGAACTACGAGAGGTGATGCTCATGCCTTATAAGTACTATGGCGGTGTTCACCCGGACTATGCCAAGACCGCGGCCAAGACCCCGGTCAGGACCATAGCCCCGCCAAAAGAGGTCGTGATACCGATGGTACAGCACATCGGCGCGCCCGACCAGCCCACGGTCAAAGTAGGGGATACCGTCACTGTGGGCCAGCTGATCGGCAGCAACGACGCGCCCGTCAGCGCGCCGGTCCACGCCACGGTCTCCGGCAAGGTGACGGCCGTTGAACCCAGGCGGCATATGCTCGGCGACATGGTGATGTCCGTGGTAATCGAAAACGATTTCCAGGACACGCCCTGCGAGGACATGAAGCCGCTGACCGAGGAGCAGCTCAAGGACCCCGACGCCATCATCCAGCGCATCCGCGACGCCGGCGTGGTCGGCATGGGCGGCGCCATGTTCCCGACGGCGTTCAAGATCCAGGGCGCGCGCGGCAAGGTGGACACGCTCATCATCAACGGAGCCGAGTGCGAGCCGTACCTCTGCGGCGACCACCGCACCATGCTCGAGCACCCGGAGGAGCTGCTGAAGGGCATCGAGCTGGTCCGCATCGCCCACGGGCTGGACAAGTGCTACTACGGCATCGAAAAGAACAAGCAGGACGCCATCGACCTGCTCACGGGCCTTGACCCGGCCAAGTATGGCGTCGAGATAGTCCCCGAGGTTGTCAAGTACCCTCAGGGCGCGGAGAAGATGCAGGTCAAGGCCAACACCGACCGCGAGGTCAAGCCCGGCGGCCTGCCCAGCGGCGTCGGCTGCAACGTCGTCTCTACATACACGGCCTATCAGGTCTACCGCGCCTGCTACGAGGGCGTCCCCTCGATCGAGCGCGTCGTCACCGTCGCCGGCGACTGCGTACCCGAGGCGCAGAACCTGCTGGTCCGCTTCGGTACCCCGCTGGAGCACATCTTCGCCGAGGCCGGCGCGGATATGGACAAGGTCGAGCGCATCTGCATGGGCGGCCCGATGATGGGCATCTGCGTTGCGGACGCCTCCGCCGGCTCCGTCAAGGGCGCCAGCGGCCTGCTGCTCTTCAGCCGCGAGATGAACCGCGAGAGCGAGACGCCCACCTGCATCCGCTGCGGCAACTGCATCGCGCACTGTCCCATGAAGCTCGAGCCGATGTATATGTATATGTACGTGCGCAAGGGCGACTTCCGTAAGATGGAGGAGTACCACGTCATGGACTGCTTCGAGTGCGGCTCCTGCTCCTGGGGCTGCCCGGGCCGCCTGCCCCTGACCCACACCTTCAAGGTCGGCAAGGCCATGCTCACCGCGCACCGCGCCGAGGAGAAGGCCAAGGCCGAGGCCGCCAAGGCCAACGCCGCCGCTGCCGGAAAGGAGGCCAAGGCGTAATGGAAGAAAAGAAACTCTTCAAGGTTACCTCTAACCCGATACTGCGCACCGACCGCGACACGAGCAGGATAATGCTCGACGTCATCATAGCCCTGGTACCCGCGCTGGGCGTCGGCGCATATATGTTCGGCATGAACGTCGCCATACTGCTTGTGGTGAACGTGGCCTGCTGCGTGTTCTTCGAGTGGGGCTACCGCAAGCTGCTCAAGAAGAACTGCGCCGTCGGCGACCTCTCGGCCGTCGTGACGGGCGTGCTGCTGACCTGCGTCATGCCCTCCGCCGCCCCCTGGTGGCTCTGCCCCATCGGCAGCTTCTTCGCCATAGTGGTGGTGAAGCAGCTCTACGGCGGCATCGGCAAGAACTTCCTCAACCCCGCGCTCGCCGGCCGCGCCTTCCTCTCCGCCGCCTACGCGGCGCAGATGACCTCCTGGGCCGTACCCAACGCCCTGCGCGACACCGTGGTGGACGCGGTGACCATGTCCACCCCGCTGAGCTACCTGCACAACGGCGACGCCCTGCCCGAGTATTTCAACTACCTCAATATGTTCCTCGGCGGCATCCCCGGCAGCATCGGCGAGATAAGCGCGCTGGCCCTGCTGATAGGCGGCGCGTACCTGATCGTCCGCAAGGTCATCACCTGGCGCATCCCCGCCAGCTTCATCGGCACGGTCGCCGTCCTGACGCTTGTGTTCGGCTGCGAGGGCTACGGCAACTTCGAGTGGATGCTCTACAACGTCCTCTCCGGCGGCCTGTTCCTCGGCGCGTTCTTCATGGCCACCGACTACGCCACCAGCCCCGTCAACCTCAAGGGCCAGCTGCTGTACGGCGCCGGCTGCGGCGCGATAACCGTGCTGATACGCTACTTCGGCAGCTATCCCGAGGGCGTCAGCTACGCCATCCTCATCATGAACTGCTGCACCTGGGCCATAGACAGGGCGCTGCGCCCGCGCCAGTTCGGCGTCAGCAAGGAGGACCTCAAGGCGAAGAAGGCCGCGGCCAAGGCGGCCAAAAAACAGGCAAAGGAGGCTGCGGCAAATGACTGAGACCAAGAAAGCCAAGGGCGGCAATCAGATTGTCAAGCTGGCCGTTATCCTCTTCCTCGTAAGCGCGATCACCTCCGGCGTCCTCGGCGTGGTGAATATGTTCACCAAGGACATCATCAAGGAGCAGGAGGAGGCCAAGAGGGCCGCCGCCTACCAGGCCGTGCTGCCATATGACGGCGACTACGCCGCCGTCGAGTTCGACGCCGAAGACCCGGCCTTCGCCGGGATAAGCAGCATATCCGCCGCCGGCGACACCGGCTGGGTCGTGGAGCTGAGCTTCTCCGGCGCGCAGAGCACCATCACCGCCGCCTTCGGCGTGAGCAGCGACTTTACGATAACCGGCGCGAGCGTTATCGACCACGGCGAGACCTCCGGCCTCGGCGCGAAGATAACCGAGGAGGACTTCCTTGCGAGCCTTGTCGGACAGGGCGCGGGCATGGCCGTCACCAAGGACGGCGGCACCGTCGACTCCATCACCGCGGCGACCATATCCTCCATGGCTATGGCCAACGCCGGCAACGCGGCCATCGCCGCCTGCGAAGCACTGGGTTAAAGGGGGGCTAGGAAATGACGCTTAAACAACAGTTCAAGGAAGGCCTCATCACCAATAACCCCGTCCTCGTACAGCGCATCGGTATGTGCTCCACCATGGCCATCACCACCACGCTGTTCAACGGCATCGGCATGGGCCTCTCCGTCCTCATCATCCTGACCTGCTGCAACGTGGCCATCTCCG
>CALWYT010000067.1 GCA_944385835.1 uncultured Oscillospiraceae bacterium
CTGCCGCGCGCCGGCGCTGCGGAGACAGCGGCGCCTGTTCCGCGAGGAAGGGCGCGAGCTGACGCGCGCGGAGTACGAGCGCCTGGTCGGGGCGGCGCGCGCCATGGGCCGCGAGCGGCTGGCCCTGGTGGTGGAGACCATCTGCGCCACGGGCATCCGCGTCAGCGAGCTGCGCTATATCACCGTGGAGGCGGCGCGCCTGGGCCAGGCGGAGATCTCGCTCAAAGGCAAGATACGCGTTATCCTGCTCCCGGCGAAGCTGCGGCGCAAGCTGCTGGACTACGCGCGGAAAAACAAAACCGCCTCCGGCGAGATATTCCTCACCAGAAGCGGGAAGGGCCTGGGCCGCAAGCAGATATGGGCGGAGATGAAGGAGGCCTGCGCGGCGGCGGGCGTCGCGCCGGGAAAGGTGTTCCCGCACAACCTGCGGCACCTCTTCGCGCGGACCTTCTACCGCGTCTGCCGAGACATAGTGAAGCTGGCGGACGTGCTGGGCCACTCCAGCGTGGAGACCACGCGGATTTACCTCGTCTCCACCGGCGCGGAGCACGCCAAAACGCTTGAAAAGCTGGGTTTAGTCGTTTAGGACAAAATTCATATTTTGTCCCGAACGGAGGGTGACTAGCATGGACAATCGGCCGCAGCGCCCGGACGGCGGAGGGGCCGGGCTGTCGCCTAGCGCCATAGACGGCTACCTCGCGGAGATGTCCCGGCGCGGCTGCACGGACGAGACCGTGCGCACATACCGGCGCAGCCTGATGAAGCTGCTGAAGTACCTGCCGCGCGAGGACGCCACAATACGCGAAGGCACGCTGGAGCGCTGGCGGGAGGAGCTTCTGCGCGACTACACCGTGCGCACGGTGAACGTCAACATATCCGCGGCGAACAGCTATCTGGACTACGCCGGGGCGCGTGCGCTGCAGCTGGCCAAGCCTCTGCCGCCGCCGGAGGAGGCGCAGCCGGAGCTGACGCGCTCGGAATATCTGCGGATGCTGGAGCGCGCAAATTACGACGGGAACGAGCGGGCCTATCTGCTGACCAAGGTCTTTGCCTGCACGGGCCTGACGGTGCAGGAGCTGCCCAGGCTGACGCTTGAGGCGGTGAAGGCCGGCATGGTGGAGCGCCACGCGGGCCTGCCGGCGAAGCTGCCGGCCTGCCTGCGCTCGGAGCTGCTGTCTTACGCGCGGAGGCAGGCCATAGGCCGCGGGCCGCTGTTCGTAACGCGCAGCGGCCGGGCGATGAACCGCACCGCGGTGACGGACACGATACAGCGCCTGGCGTGCGCCGCGAAGATAGAGCCGGGCAAGGGCAACCCGCGCTGCCTGCGCAAGCTGTACCTGAACGCGCAGCACGAGATATGGCGCAGCCTGCTGCCGCTTGCGGAGCAGTCGCACGAGCGGCTGATAGAGACCGAGCAGCTCGCGGTGGGCTGGAAAGAGGAAATGGACAATTATATTACAAGGGGATAAGGCAATGAAGAAAAAGCTGTTATACTCGCGCTGGCGGCGATGCTCGCGGCGGCCCTGGCCGTAACCGGCCTGGCCGCTGGCAAGTATACCGTCGCGAGCGCGGCCGATTGGAATGATGCCATCGACGACATAGAAGAGGGCGAAGAGGCCGTCATCACGCTGACGGGTGACGTGGACATAGGCACGGCTACCGTGGGCGTCGCCGGCGCGGACATCACCATAACCAGCGAAGGCGGCGCGCTGCTGACCACCTCCGGCGACGAGCTGCGCCTGGACGGCAACGTCACCTTCGAGAACGTATATGTCAGCGCCAAGACCATCTACGCCGAGGGCCACAAGCTGGTGCTGGGCGATGGCTTCGGCGGCGGCGGGGACGGTACGCAGCGCATGATAGTCTACGGCGGCAGCGATAAAGACCTGACTGCCGATACGCATGTAGAAGTCTACTCCGGCGTATACAAGCTCATAGCCGGCGGCAACTCCGCCGGAACGCTGACCGGCAATACCTACGTGAAGTTCGGCTGGGATGCGAAGTTCCCGACGGCCGCGGACGGCGAGGAAGATGGGGATTACAGTACCGGTTCTAGTGCCGGCTTAAACCTGTATCAGGACGCCATTATTGAAACCGAATGGGTCGGTAGCGGTGGGGTTTCCCAACCCGTGACAGTTACCAAGCGCGGCGTGATCCCCTACGGCATCTATGGCGGCGGCATTGACGCCAATACCACTGGCAGCACAAAGGTCGAAATGACCGGCGGCGAGGTCTATCAGATTTTCGGCGGCGGCGCTGCGACATGGAACCCAAAGGAAGCGGACGAAAAGTATGAAAACGGAACTGTTGGCGGAAACACCACAGTCCATGTCACCGGCGGCGAGGTCAAGAGTATCTACGGCGGCGGCTATAACGGCGTCGACGCCTATAGGAATGAGCCGAATAGGACGGCTCCAGAAGAAAGCCGCTCCACCCGCGCGGTCGTCTCTGGCACCGCTTATGTGACGATAGAGGGCGACGCCGTTGTCCCAGCCTGCGAGCAGTCTGAGGACGCCTCCTCTACGGGGCCTGATCCTGCAAAAGTCCATGGCGGCTCTTTCCACTCAACTGTCAAGGCAACTGTCGTTGTCGTGGGCGGAAATGCAAAGCTGGAGTCCGGCGGAGAAGCAACCACCGGCTATGGCTATGGCTAGCTGTATGGGGCCGGAACAAATGACATTGTCCTCACAACAACGAGCGTTATGTTAAGAGACAATGCCCGTGTCGGCAGCGATAGCAATAACCTGAGAGACGACACAATGATTTCCCAAGGCGAATTCGGGAATATCACACCTCTTGGATTTGCTGAAGACAGTTATATAGGCGGCGTAAAAATTTCCTACGGCTCTGAGATTAAAAACAAAGACAACGCTGCTTATGCCGCTACCGTAACTATAGCTGGCGGTCAGGTAGATGTGGTAGGCGTCGGCTGCAAGAGCCGCAATACCAGCCAGGCCAGCAAAATGGTTGACGGCAATGTTTTGATTCAGCAGACCGGCGGCACAATTATGGGCATTGAAGCCGGCTGCATCAATGAAAAGAAAGTAACTGTTACCGGCAACGTAGACGTCAAAATCTCCGGCGGCACGGTCGAACACTACATAAACGGCAAGTACGACAGCAGCCACGTCGAAGATGAGGTAATCGACGGCAGCGCCACTCTTGAACTCCTCGGTGCTGCGGCGGACGGCGGATACCGAGTGACCCCGCTGATAGAGCACTTTGACAAGGTCACGATTAAGAGCGGCGCGAAGATAGCCGTTGAAGGCGACTGGACGGTCAACGATTATGATGGCAAATACGGAATAACAAATCCTAAGCCCAACTACATGAACGCCGTCACCGACATCCCCTTCTTCCAGGTCAAAGAACTCGTAGTCGAAGAAAACGCCGCCCTCGCCCTCTCGCAGAAGCACGCCCTGATAGAAGGCGACATCACAATAAACGGCCAGCTGGGCCTCGCGAGATATGACGGGATTTATGCTGGCATAGGGAAGTACGTGCGAACCCTCACCGCCGAGGGTACCGCCGCCGGCGAAGGGACGCTGTTCCCGTTTAAGGGCGCACTCTACGGCAAACCGAATTACTCCGAATTCTCCACCCCGAAGGTCAACGAGGAATACGTCTACGCCCTGACCGAAGGCTCCGACATGACGCTTACGCTCTCCCAGCAGGACACCGGCCTGACCGTTGAGCGCAAGAACACGTCCGTTCCCGGCCAGGACGTCTGGTACATAGCGGAGGCGTCGTATCACGTCCTCTACGATTTCAAGTCGGGTACGTTCGGAGCCGGCCTGCCGGACGGCTTCGAGGCCATGCTGCCTGTAGACGACGAAACATACAAAATGGGCGAAACCGTCACGGCCATCCCGCCGGAGAAACTCACTTATTACGACGAGGAAACGGGCAAGACCTGGATATTCGACGGCTACGACGCGGATTCCAAGGTCGTGAACGAGGAAAATCTCGAAGAAGGCTTTGGCTCAGACGACAATCTTTACATCAAGTTCAGCGGCACATGGCTGCCGCTTGATGACGCCAAGGTCAACGTCGCCCCGGTGGACATCCCCGTCTACATGGGCGGCAACGACGGCGCGGACGGCGTGGTGAACGGCGCCGGCGGTATTGAAAGCTCTACCTCCCTCCCCACGCCCGGCTTCACCGTTAAACTGAACGGCAAGACGGTAGAGGACCTGGATGAGCTGACCTTCCGGGA
>CALWYT010000068.1 GCA_944385835.1 uncultured Oscillospiraceae bacterium
ACGAGAGCATACTGACCGCGCCGGGCAGCGCCGCCGTGAAAAACAGTCTGACCGGCGGAGTGCTCTCGAACAGCTCCGTAGATCTATCCTGCATATTGTTCCCTCCAAACAGAATAAGCGCCCCAAAACCTCCGCCAGCACCTCGTGCCGGGTACAAAGATTGCGGAAATTTGTTGCGTATCGAGCCGTATTGTAGCGAAAAAACGCAGCTATGTCAAGCTCGACGCGCGTTTTCAATGCGCTCTGCCATTCCCTTGAAGGGCTGCTGCTTCCTGCCGCGCCGCGGCCTCAGACGGCGGCGTGCTGCATCAGCGCAGCTCGCAGCGCTGTGGCGCTGCTCTTAGGCACGCGCACGACCGTCACGTCGTTCCGGCGGGCCTCCTGGGCTACGCTCAGACACATCCTGTGCGATACCGTGCCGGTAAACAGTATCAGCAGATCCGGCTTGCCCAGCTTTTTCTTGAGAGAGCCGTACTCCTTTGTGAACACCTTGGCCTTGCAGCCGTGCTCCCGGCAGATGCTCTCATAACGGCCGGCCATACACTCGTTGCCTCCCACTATCACTACGCTCATGCGCTCGCCTTCTTTCTACCGTAATATGCGGATAGTTAGTCATAACTAATCCTCTTGCATTGTACTACACGGCGCACGCCGCGTCAAGGGCGATTTTAACTGGAGGCGGCCGTCCCACGCGCTTCTCTCGGGAGACGGCCGCCCGGGATTCACTCCCGGCCCCGGCCGGCGGCCTCGGCCATAAGCCTCAGGTTGTTCGCTATCCTCCCGTCCGCGGGCGCCAGCTCTGCCGCCCGCTTGACGGCCTCCAGAGCCTCCGTAAAGCGGCCCGTATAGTACAGCCCCAGGCTCAGCAGGTCCCAGGGCAGGCTGCCCCAGGGCGCAGAGTCGCAGATGTACGTCCTCGGCCGCTCCTCTATCTTGAGCGCCTCCCGGGCGGCGTACACCACTCCGTCCCAGGCCTTTTCCTCGTACAGCAGCGAGGCAAGCTCCGTCCACGGCTCGCGCATATGCGGCGCTTCCGCCGCCGCGCGCAGCAGCCAGCGTCTGGCCTCGGCCCTGTCGCCCAGCTCGATGCAGCAGCGGGATATATAGCGCATGGATGCGCAGCGCTCGTCGGCCCACGTGGCCCTTGGCAGCGTCAGGTGGCGCTTGAGAGTGATTATGGCCTCGCGCCAGCGCCCGTAGTAATAGTACTCCCTGCCGAGATAGTGCATGTTTCGGTCGTCCTCGGGGTCCTCCAGCACGGACAGCTCCAGCAGCGGGAGATACTGCGCGCGCGACTTTGTGTTGTCCGCGCGGTGGTCAAGCTGCATCCCCTCGACGTAGACAAGCCCGCCTTCCGGCCCCTCGCCCGTCCAGCTGAGTACCTCGTGGACGGGGTGCGTCCAGCGCCAGCCGCGGCGGCTGTGGGCTTTTTCCGTCCAGAACACGTGTCCCTCGCTCCCGTCCGGGTTGAAGTTCCAGGTGTAGCGGTAGGCCGCGCGCGTTGTGCCGGGCTTCCACGCCTCCTCCAGGAGCCTGCGCCAGCCGGGGTGCAGTATCTCGTCGAGGTCGGTGCATATACATATGTCAGCGTCCTCCGGCACAAGCTCCAGCGAGCGGTTGCGCGCAGTGTCAAAGCGCCATGGCTCCACCGGCCCTACGGTCACCTCCGCGCCGAGGGCGCGCAGCTGCTCCGCGCAGCCGTCGGTAGAACCCGTATCCAGGACGTATATCCCGTCGGCCTCGCCCATGGAGTCCATCCAGCGCCGCACGAACCGGCTCTCGTCCTTGCAGATGGCGTAAACGCAAACTTTCACAGTCTCACCTCGCAAAGAATTGGGGGCGGTCAGCCGCCCCCATAGCCTCAGGTCGAAAGAAGGCCCGCGGTCCTCAGGTTTGCCAGCAGCTGGTTGAACTGCTGTACTATATCTGTGGTGCTCGTCGCGTCGTTTACCGCCGCGGCTGGCGTTATCGTTGCGCTGGGGCCGGTGGGGCCGGTCTCGCCCGTAGGCCCCGTGGGTCCGGTCTCGCCGGTCGGTCCCTGGATGCCCTGGGTTCCCGCGCTGCCCGCAGGCCCGGTCGGACCCGTCGGGCCGGTCTCGCCGGTCGGTCCCGTAGCCCCGGCAGGCCCCTGCGTACCAGCCGCACCCGCCGGCCCGGTCGGGCCGGTTTCGCCCGTAGGCCCGGTGGGGCCTGTGCCGGAAGGTCCCGTGGCCCCGGTCGGCCCGGTCGGGCCGGTCTCGCCCGTAGGCCCGGTGGGGCCTGTGCCTGAAGGTCCCGTGGCCCCAGTCGGCCCGGTCGGGCCGGGCTCGCCCGTAGGCCCGGTGGGGCCGGACGCCCCGGCGGGGCCTGTCGCGCCGGTTGGGCCGGCGACAGTGACCAGGCTGTAGTCAGGGCTAGAGCCGGGCGTGCCGGCCGGATCGTTTATATCCGCGACGTACAGCCCGCCGTTATAAAAGACGAAGTCGCCCTGGGCATAGCGCGCGCCGGGCGAGAAGGGCTGGGTGGTCTCCAGGCCTTCGCCCATCGGCCCTGTGGGGCCTGTGGGGCCGGTCGGGCCGGTCGCGCCCGTGGGGCCGGTGGGGCCGGTGGCCCCTCCCCAGGCCGGAGGCATGGGCCGGCAGGGCGAGCAGGGGTTCTCCCAGCACTTGATGACGTTCATGCCGCACTCATCGCCGCTTTCACAGCAGCTCGGAGCGCAGCAGCCGTTGACGGCGTTCCCGCCGCTCGAGCCGTTCGGGTCGGAGCCGGTGCTCCTGCCCCTGTTATAGCATTTCGGCATGTGTTAACTCCCTTCGCCATGGTTTTGGGCATCTCCGCGCTGGCGGAGAGGGCGCCGCGCACGGCAGCGCCGGTACATTCTATGCCCGCGCGCCGGAATTGTCACCGCAAAAGCAAAACCCGGCGGGCGACCCGCCGGGTTTTGAAACCGCGTCCAGCTCAGGATATGAACATCGCGTCGCCGAAGGAGAAGAACCTGTAGCGCTCGCGCACGGCCTCGGCGTAGGCGGCGAGGACCTGCTCCCGCCCGGCGAAGGCGGAGACCAGCATGACAAGCGTGCTCTCAGGCAGATGGAAGTTGGTTATGAGCGCGTCCATGCACTTAAACTTATAACCGGGATAGATAAATATGTCCGTCCAGCCGCTCTTCGCATCCACCGTGCCGTCCTCGTTTGCGAAGCTCTCGAGCGTGCGGCAGCTGGTGGTGCCGACGCAGACGACGCGGCCGCCGGCGCGCTTCGTTTCGCTTATAACGCGGGCCGTCTCCTCGGGGATGACGCAGAACTCGCTGTGCATATCGTGGTCCTCTATCTCGTCCTCCTTGACCGGCCGGAAGGTGCCGAGGCCGACGTGCAGGGTTATGAAGCACTCGCGGACGCCCCTCGCCGCGATTTTGGCGAGCAGCTCCTTGGTGAAATGCAGCCCCGCCGTCGGCGCGGCGGCGCTGCCCAGCTCGCGGGAGTACACCGTCTGATAGCGCTCGGAGTCCTGAAGCTCCTCCTTGATGTACGGAGGCAGGGGCATCTTGCCCAGCCGCTCCAGTACCTCGAGGAAGATTCCCTCGTATTCGAACTTTACGACGCGGTTGCCGCCGTCGGCCGTGGAGACGACCTCCGCCGTCAGCTCCCCGCCGCCGAAGCTCAGCCGCGTCCCCGGCCTGGTCTTGCGCCCGGGCCGCGTGAGGCACTCCCACTCGCCGCCGCCGAGGTCGCGCAGCAGCAGCACCTCCACCGCGCCGCCCGTCTCGCGCGTACCCAGCAGCCTCGCCGGGAGGACGCGGGAGTCGTTCATCACCAGGCAGTCGCCCGGGCGCAGCAGCTCCTCCAGGTCGGAGAACACGCGGTGCGCCACCGCCCCCGTCGCCCTGTCCAGGCACATCAGGCGCGAGGAATCGCGCTTTTCCAGCGGCGTCTGGGCGATAAGCTCGCTGGGCAAGTCAAAGTAAAAGTCGCTTTTCTTCATGCTGTCCTCTCTCAGACGCCGCGGCTGAGCGCGACGCCGGTGTAATAGAAGCTGATTATCTGGTCATAGGTAAAGCCGTAGACGCTGGCCATGGCGTTAGCGCCGTACTGGCTCATGCCGACGCTGTGTCCCCAGCCGCTGCCGGAGAACACAAAGCCGTCGGCCGAGGCATCGACCTCAAAACGGATGCTGTACAGCCCCAGCCGCGCCGTCACGAAGTTATAGCACGCGCTCTTCTCCAGGCTGACGCTCCGGCCCGAGGCGTCGCGGAAGGTTATGCCTATCACGTTCCCGCTTTCGGAGGGCGAAGTCTCTATGCCCGTAACCGTTCCAAGCTGGTATCCGGCGGCGTTCAGCGCGTCGGTGACCGACTGCGCCGTCAGGCTGCGCCGCCAGCTCGAGAAGGAGTTCTGCACGCCAGCGGCGGCCTCGTAGGGGTCCAGCTTGCCGCGCAGGTAGGGCAGCGCCGAGTACATGACGTTCTCGCTGCTCTCGCTCCCGCCGCCGTTGGAGGAGTAGTACATCGCGTCGATAAGCTCCCCGGCGTAGGTTATGTACACGCCGGCTGTCGCGTCCACGGCGGCGTCCGTGCTCTCGTCCGCGCCGCTGGTCCCCCTGTACACCTGGCTGTACGTGTCGTTGGTGACGTCGAAGCCGTAGCTGGACTGGTAGCCGTTGAAGTGGCTCGCGGCGTAGGTGCGCGCGCAGACAGCCTGGGCCTTCAGCGCTTCGGCCGGCCAGCCGGGACTCATCTCATGCGGAAGCACGCCCTTGACGTAGTCCTCAATGCCGACGACGTTGATCACCGTCAGCTTGGCCGCGCCGTCCCTGCGCTGGTACTCAAAGCCTCCGCGGTACCTGTAGCCGCTGAACCAGGTCTCAGCCGAGCCGCCGCGCGGCTCTACGGCGAGGCTGAGCGACGCGCCGCCGTCAAACTCGAAGAGTATCCGCGCGTCGGACGTGCGCGTCACCGTGACGCAGCGGTTGCTGGCCGTATAGCAGCTCCCGCCCTGCTGCGCGGCCGCGCTCTGGGCCGCCGCGGCGGTGGTATAGCTGCCCCGAAGGACGCGGTAGGTCCCGTCGTACCAGGCGGGGAAGCCGTCCGAATAGGCCGACGCGGCGGCCTGGGCGGCGTCGAAGCTGCCATAGCTGTCCGGCATCAGCACGTGGTAGCAGCCCACGGACCCTCCAGGCACGCTCACGTTCAGGTCCGGCGCCATCGTAATGCGCGTCTCAGACGTATAGGCCAGCTCGTGGAACTCGCGGTTTGAGTCGTAGTAGCCGAAGCTGTAGCCGCTGCCCACGGCGTTCTCAAGGTTGGCGTAGTCGCGTCCCGGGTTGTAGTCCAGGCCGACGCGGATTTTATCGTAATCCAGCTCGTAGCTGCCGGTCACAGCCAGGTGCTCCGGGTCCCCCGCCGCCGCCTGGCCTCCGCCGAGCTGCTGCATACCGCTCCCGGTCAGGGCCCAGACCTCGTCCGCTCCCAGCTGAGCCGCGCCGCCGGAGCCTACGGCCCAGGCCTCGCCGAGGTCAAAGGGCAGCGCCTCGCCGTTTACGAACACGTCCTGCGCCGCGCCAGCGCCCGCCGCGAGGCAGGCCGAAATCAGCGCGAAGCCCAGAACCAGGGCGGCAAACTTATGTATACGCTTCGATTTTTCTCTCATATATCCACCTGAATCGTCCATGTTTTAACGAATTATTGACTGCGAAAGCCCGGGGTGATATTATAAGTTTCAGCCGGGCGCACGGCAGCTTTCGACATTTGCGTATATTATATTATCCCCGCGCCGTAATTGCAAGCTCGGCTTGGCTGCGGAATTATTTACTTGCCGCGCGAATACCCTTTTCGCGTAGGCGAAAGGAAGGTCATGCTATGGACAAACTCAAGGTCGGCGTCATCGGCGGCACCGGAATGGTGGGCCAGCGCTTCGTCACGCTTATAGCCAATCACCCCTGGTTCGAACTCTCCGCAATCGCGGCCAGCTCGCGCAGCGCGGGCCGCACGTACGAGGAGGCCGCCGGCAGACGCTGGGCGCTGGACGTCCCCATGCCGGAGAGCGCCAAGGGCATAGTGGTCAAGGACGCCGCCGACGTCGAGGGCATGGCCGGCGATGTGGACTTCGTCTTTTCCGCCGTGGATATGAAGCCGGAGGAGATACGCGAGCTGGAGGAGCGCTACGCCCGGACTGAGACGCCCGTCGTATCGAACAACTCCGCGAACCGCTGGACGGACGACGTGCCGATGGTCATCCCGGAGATAAACCCCGAGCATCTGGAGATAATCCCCGCCCAGCGCCGCCGCCTGGGTACCGAGCGCGGCTTCATCGCAGTCAAGAGCAACTGCTCAATACAGAGCTACGTCCCCGCGCTCAGCCCGCTGCGCGAGGAGTACGGCCTCAGCCGTATACTTGTCTGCACCTACCAGGCCATATCCGGCGCGGGCAAGACCTTTGAGACCTGGCCGGAGATGGTGGATAACGTGATACCCTACATCGGCGGCGAGGAGGAAAAGAGCGAGCAGGAGCCGCTGAAGGTCTGGGGCCGCGTAGCGGGCGACCGCATCGAGAACGCGGCGGCTCCCGCCATCACGGCGCAGTGCCTGCGCGTGGCCGCCTCGAACGGGCATATGGCCGCCGTTTTCTGCTCCTTTGACCGCAAGCCGTCTATGGACGAGATGCGCGCGGCCTGGGCCTCCTTCCGCGGCCTGCCGCAGGAGCTGAACCTCCCCAGCGCGCCGAAGCAGTTCCTGGAGTACTTTGAGCAGCCCGACCGCCCGCAGACGCGGCTAGACCGCATGAACGAGGGCGGGATGCAGATTTCCATAGGCCGCCTCCGCCCCGACACGCAGTACGACTATAAATTCGTCTGCCTGAGCCACAACACCCTGCGCGGCGCCGCCGGCGGCGCTGTGGAGCTGGCGGAGCTTCTGGCCGCGGAGAACTATATAACGCGTAAGTGAGGCGCGCCGAAGCGCGCCGTGAGAAATCCATCATCCAAACGCAAGGAGGTAGAATCATGGCCAAAACCCCGATATTCACCGGCTCCTGCACGGCGATAGTCACGCCCTACACCGAGACTGGCGTCGATTACGCCAAGTACGCCGAGCTGCTGGAGATGCAGTACGCCGGCGGCTCCAGCGCCATACTCGTCTGCGGCACCACGGGCGAGAACCCCACGCACACAGCACAGGAGCACAACAAGCTCACGGAGCTGACGGTTGAGAAGTGCCGCGGCCGCATGAAGGTCATCGTCGGCGTCGGCGCCAACAACACCGAGCACGCCCTCGAGCAGGCCAGGCACGCCGAGGCCGTGGGCGCCGACGGCATACTCATGGTCACACCCTATTACAACAAGACCACCCAGGCCGGGCTTGTGCAGCACTTCAGCTATGTGGCCGACCGCGTCAGCGTGCCGATGATACTCTACAACGTACCCAGCCGCACCGGCATCGGCATCAAGCCCGCGACGTATAAGGAGCTGAGCAAGCACCCCAACATCAACGGCGTCAAGGAGGCCAGCGGCAACATCGCCGAGTTCGCCCTGACGCGCAGCATGTGCGGCGATGAGCTGAACTTCTGGTCCGGCAACGACTCCGACACCGTGCCGATGATGGCCCTCGGCGCGCTGGGCGTCATCTCCGTGGCCAGCAACTGCATCCCCGCCGACGTCGCGAGGCTCTGCGAGCTGTGCTTCAAGGGCGATTTCAAGGCCGCCGCCGGCGAGTACTTCCGCCTCGCCGACTTCTTCGACAAGCTCTTCATAGAGACGAACCCCATTCCGGTCAAGACGGCGATGAACCTCATGGGCCTCAACGTCGGCAAGCTGCGCCTGCCGCTCATAGATATGTCCGAGGGCGCCAAGGCCAAGCTCCTGGAGAGTATGCGCGCGCTGGGCATCAAGACCGCCTGAGCAGGGGTAAGAGCCATGCTGAAGATAATTGTCTCGGGCTGCAATGGCCACATGGGGCAGAATGTGGTTGAAATCTGTTCCGCCATGGACGGCGTGGAGATCCCCTGCGGCTTCAACCGCACGCCGCTGGCGAAGAACGGCTTCCCCGTCTACTCCGACCCCGGCGAATACGCCGGGGAGGCCGATGTGCTCATAGACTTTTCCAACCCCGCCAATCTCAGCCCCCTCCTCTCCTTCTGCGTCGCGCGCAAGGTCCCCGGGGTGCTCTGCACCACGGGCTACTCGCCCGACCAGCTCGCGGAGATAGAGGCCGCCGCCGCTCACGTGGCCCTTTTCCAGAGCGGGAATATGTCCCTCGGCATAAACCTTATGATGCGCCTGGCCAAAAAGGCCGCCGCCGTGCTGGGCGGCAGCTTCGACGCGGAGATACTCGAGCGGCACCACAACCGCAAGCTGGACGCGCCCAGCGGCACCGCGCTGATGCTGGCCGACGCCGTCGCGGAGGGCCTCCCGCACGAGAGCGAGTATGTTTTCGAGCGGCACAGCGTCCGTCAGAAGCGCCGCCGCGAGGAGATCGGCATCTCCTCCATGCGCGGCGGCACCATCGTCGGCGAGCACGAGGTGATGTTCGCCGGCCGCGACGAGGTGTTCACGCTCAAGCACTCCGCGCTCAGCCGCGAGGTCTTTGCCCAGGGCGCCGTCGCCGCCGCCCGCTGGCTTGCCGGCGTACAAAAGCCCGGCCTCTATGATATGGACGACCTTCTCGGCGAACTGTAAAGCAAAAACCGTGTCCCGTAACGGGACACGGTTTTTTATCTGGCGGGGCCTTCAGGCCGTCATGGCGTCCAGCGTGAGCTGGGCGAGGTCCTTGACCTCCATGCCCAGCATGGCGGCGCCCTTGCTTATGACGTCGCGGGAGCAGCCGGCGGCGAACTTCTTATCCTTGAACTTCTTCATGACGCTCTTGGAGTCCATTCCCTCGTAGCCGGTCGGGCGCATCTTTGCCGCCGCCCAGATGAGGCCCGTGAACTCGTCGCAGGCGAAGAGGAACTTCTCCATCTCCCGCTCCGGCTCCACGTCGCTGCAAATGCCCCAGCCGTTACTGACGACGGCGCGTACCACGCCCTCGTCTATATCCAGCTCGCGCAGCAGCTCGCCCGCCTTGACGCAGTGCTGCTCGGGCCACTGCTCAAAATCTATGTCGTGGAGTATGCCCACGGCGCGCCAATAATCCACGTTTTCGGGGTCGTGGATCTTTGCGATCTCGCCCAGGACCTTGCCGACGGTCTCGGCGTGCTGGATGTGGAACGGCTCGCTGTTGTATCGCTTGACAAGCTCCAGGGCCTGCTCCGGCGTGGGAATGTAGCTCATATCGGTCCCTCCTGTTTCTAACGGATGGGACTATGATACTACTTCGCGCCGGATTTTGCAACTACGCGGCCCGCGATTTCCGCCCGGCGCAAAGCCGGTTTGCTCCGACGCGGGCGCGGCACGTCAGGCCGTGTGCGGCGCGGTGACGGCGGCGGGGCTGTGCGGCGGGTCGCTTACGCGGCCGTCCTCCGTGCGGCCGCAGCCGGCCAGTGCGAGCGCCATGGCCGCGAGGGCCAGGACAAGCGCGGCAAACTTCTTCAAGTTATCCCTCCTCTGCGTTTACTCTGCGCTATTTTGCGCGCCCGGCCGAAGCTTATGCGCTGGATGCAATATAAAAATTTTCAGTTTTGGCTTGCTTTTTTTCAGAAATAGGGTATGATGGGCTTACAGAATTGCCTTAGGAGGGTTAATTACATGGAACTCAAGGACAGCAAGACCTTTAAGAATCTCGAGACGGCTTTCGCCGGCGAGAGCCAGGCCCGCGTCAAGTACGAATACTATTCCAGCCAGGCCAAGAAGGACGGCTTCGAGCAGCTGGCGGCCGTCTTTGCGGAGACCTCCGCCAACGAGAAGGAGCACGCCAAGCTCTGGTACAAGCACCTGCACGGCGGCAAGGTCGGCCCCACCACCGAGAACCTCAAGCTCGCCGCCGACGGCGAGAACTACGAGTGGACGGATATGTACGCCGGCTTTGCCAAGACCGCCCGCGAGGAGGGTTTCGAGGCCCTGGCCAAACAGTTCGAGGGCGTCGCCGCCATCGAAAAGCTGCACGAGGAGCGTTACCGCGCCTTCCTGAAGAATATCGAGGAGGCCAGGGTGTTCTCCCGAGTCGGCGACCAGGTCTGGGTGTGCCGCAACTGCGGCCACGTCCACGTCGGCCCCTCCGCCCCCGCCGTCTGCCCCGTCTGCGCGCATCCGCAGGCCTACTTCGAGCTGAGGGCCGAGAATTATTGAATAAGGGCGGCGCACGTCCTGGCTCCGCCCAAGGCTGACGGAGCGGCCGCTGAGCGCGCGCCGGCAAACGGAAAGGGCGAATTCCCTCGGGAATTCGCCCTTTAGTTTTTATCCGTGGTCAGGCGTCGAACTCCTCGCCGTACAGCTCGTGCGCGGAGGCGAGGGCGGTGACCATATCCCTGTAGATGTCCTCGGTGAGGAAATCCCAGGGGCTGCCGCTCTCCCAGGAGGCGATCGCGGCGTGGAGATCCACCATGCGGTAGTGCCAGCCGTAGTCGTTGATGCCGTAGTCATAGAGGTCGGCCATGTAGATGGGGCGGTAGCTGACGCCGGTCACCGAGGCCTCGCCCGTGTCGTTGTCAAGGCTCAGCTCCAGGCTAAGCACCGCGGAGATGTCGGTGTAGATGTCGTTCTGGCAGGAGAGCATATTGCCCAGGCTGTAGCAGACGAAGCCGCTTTCCTCGCTGCCGTCGTCGAGGCGCACCGTGCGCATCTCCATCGGCTGCGGCACGCGGCAGTGGCCGCCTATTATGACGTCAGCGCCATAGGTTATCAGCGCGTCGGCGATCTCGTATTGCAGGCTGCTCGGCTCTGTCGCGAACTCCTCGCCCCAGGACATGAACACGAACACTATGTCCGCCCCGGCCTCCCTGGCCGCCGTGATGTCGGAGTCCATAAGCTCGTAGTCAACCTCCGTGCCTTCGGACAGATAGTCCTTGGTGCAGATGCTGGCCGCGTACTCAAAGCCGGACAGCGGGACGCGGTTGGTGTCGCAGGTGTAGGCGAGGAAGGCCACGGATATGCCGTTCACCTCGGCCATATAGCGGTTGCCGGAGGCCGCGCGCTCGTCCTCGCTGCGGTATGTGCCGACGTGTGCCAAAGCGGCGGCGTCCAGAGAATCGAGCGTGGAATTGATGCCGTCCTTGAAGGAGTCGGCAAGATGGCTGCTCGCGGTGTTCACAAGGTCGAAGCCGGCCTCGGCTATGTCCGCCGCCATGGAGGTCGGCGAGCGGAAGAGCGGATACGCCGTATACTCCGCGCCGTCGGCGAGGGTCGAGGACAGGGTGCAGACAGCGTAGTCCGCGTCCGCGATAAGCTCGGGCAGGACGCCGAAGATGGGCGAGTAGTCATAGGTACCCTCGCCGGTCAGGGCCTCCGTGTTGAGGCCGGTGTGCATGACTATGTCCCCTCCGACGGCGATCGCGGCCGTCGTGACGTTCTGGCCGGCGGGATCTACGGTGGGTTCCTCCGGCGGCGGAGTCTCGCTGGGGGCGGCGCTGGGTTCGCCGCTCGCGGCGGGCGCGCTCTCGCCGGCAGGGTGCGTAGCTTCGCCCGGTTCCTCCCCGCCGCCCGTCAAAACGGATATAAGCACGACCGCGAGAACAATGACTATCAGCGCGGCCAGGATAATAAGCGCCAGTTTCAGCTTGCTGTTCATAAGCGTACCTCGCTAGGTAAAAGGGTTTTTGACTGACAAATTATTATAGCACGAAATACTAGAATTGCAAAGCCCTTTGTGGCGTGGTAGAATTACCGCATGGAAACGCTGAAAAAGAACGAGATATACGACTGTGAAATTGACGGCTTCACGGCGGAGGCCATGGGCGTCTGCCATATAGGCGGCGAGGCGGTTTTCGTGCGCGGCGCGCTGCCCGGCGAGCGCTGGCGCGTGCGCATAGTCAAGGCAGGGCGCAGCTTCGCCTACGGGCGCGGCGAGAAGCTGCTCTCCCCCGCCCCGGGCCGCCGCGAGCCGGACTGCCCGGCCTATGGCCGCTGCGGCGGCTGCGCGGCGCGGCACATGAGCTATGAGCTGGAGCTGGACTTCAAGCTTGGCAAGGTCAACGGCGCGCTGCGCCGCATAGGCGGCTTCGGCGAGATATGCGAGGGCATTGTCCCTGCGCCGCGCATGGAAAACTGCCGCAACAAGGCCATATTCGCCGTCGGCGGCACGATGGAGTCGCCGGTTTACGGCTTCTTCCGCTCCGGCAGCCACGAGGTCGTGCCGGTCGAGGCCTGCCCGCTGCAGAGCGAGTCGGCCAATCGCTGCGCCCGCGCCGTCACCAGCTGGATGCGCAAAAACGGCATAGAGCCATACGACTGCGCCGCCGGCGCCGGCCTGGTGCGCCACGTCTTTACGCGCACGTCGCGCAGCGGTGCCGCAGTCTGCTGCGTTGTGAGCGCCGGCGGCTTCGGCGCCCTGACGCCCTCGCTTACCGCCGCGCTGCGCTCGGCCTGCCCGGAGCTTTGCGGCGTAGTGCTCTGCATAAACCGCAGCCGGGGCAACACCGTCCTCGCCGGGGACTTCCACACGCTCTGGGGCGAGGCGTCGCTGCGCGACACCCTCTGCGGCTTCGAGTATGAGATAGCGCCGCAGGCCTTCTACCAGGTCAATCCCGAGCAGGCCGAGCGGCTCTATGCGCGCGCGGTGGAGCTGGCCCTGCCCGTCCGCGGCGGCACGGTGCTGGAGCTGTACTGCGGCGCGGGGACGATAAGCCTCTGCCTGGCTAAGCGCGCCGGGCGCGTCATAGGCGCGGAAATCGTCCCTGAAGCCGTCGAAAACGCGCGCGAAAACGCGCGGCGCAACGGCGTTGAGAACGTGGAGTTCATCTGTGCCGACGCCGCCGAGGCCGCCGCGCGCTTTTCCGAGGGCGGCGAGCGGCCGGACGTCATAGTCGTGGACCCGCCCCGCAAGGGCATGAGCGCGGACGCGGTGCGCAGCTGCGCCTCCATGCAGCCGGAGCGTATAGTCTACGTCTCCTGCGACCCCGCAACCCTGGCCCGCGACGCAAAGCTTTTCGCCGAACTGGGCTATATACCCCAGCGCGCCCGCGCCGTGGATATGTTCCCCCGTACAAGCCACGTCGAGACGGTGATGCTGCTTTCCAAGGGCATTATCGACTCAAAGAAGGTGCGCGTGGAGTTCTCGCTGGAAGATATGGATATGTCCGGCTTCCGGAAGGGCGCGACATATCAGCAAATCAAGGACTACG
>CALWYT010000069.1 GCA_944385835.1 uncultured Oscillospiraceae bacterium
TGGACCTACATCACCGACAACCCCGCCCGGTGGGCGGAGGACGAGTATTTTAATTGACTTTCCCCCACATCTAACAAAGGTGGTAACCTAATGGCAAAGGACTACAGACCCGAGGACATAATGTTCCCGGAGCAGAAGATTGTCACAAGCGAGATCGTCAGCGAGATGAAGTCGAGCTTCATCGACTATGCGATGAGCGTCATTGTGGCCCGCGCGCTGCCGGACGTGCGCGACGGGCTGAAGCCGGTACACAGGCGCATACTCTACGCCATGTACGAGGACGGCCTGACCTCGGACAAGCCCTTCAAGAAGTCGGCGACCTGCGTCGGCGACGTGCTGGGCCGCTACCATCCGCACGGCGACGCCTCGGTCTACGACGCGCTGGTACGCCTGGCGCAGGACTTCTCCATGCGCTATCCGCTGGTGGAGGGCCACGGAAACTTCGGCTCCGTGGACGGCGACCCCCCGGCCGCCTACCGTTACACGGAGGCGCGCATGGCGCGCATCTCCGACGAGATGCTGCGCGACCTGGAGAAGGAGACCGTGGACTGGGACCCCAACTTCGACGAGAGCCGGCGCGAGCCGCGCGTACTGCCGGCGCGCTTCCCCAACCTGCTCGTCAACGGCTCCAGCGGCATCGCCGTCGGCATGGCGACCAACATCCCGCCGCACAACCTCACGGAGGTCATAAACGCCTGCATCTGCGTGCTGCGCAACCCGGAGGCCACGCTCTCCGACCTGATGCAGTACGTCACCGGCCCGGACTTCCCAACCAGGGGCATCATCATGGGCCGCAGCGGCATCCGCGCCGCCTACGCCACCGGCAAGGGCAAGGTGGTCGTCCGCGCGCGCACGGAGATGGAGGAGTACGGCCACGACCGCATACGCATCATAGTCACCGAGCTGCCCTACCAGGTCAACAAGAAGCAGCTGGTGGAGAACATGGCCGAGCAGGTGCGCGACAAAAAGCTGGAGGGCATCTCCGGGCTTCGCGACGAGAGCGACCGCAACGGTATGCGCATAGTCATAGAGCTAAAGCGCGACGCGAACCCGCAGGTGGTGCTCAACCGCCTCTTCGCCCAGACGCAGCTGCAGACCAGCTTTTCCATCAATATGCTCGCGCTTGTGGACAACCAGCGCGCGCCCAAGATACTGAACCTCCGGCACATCATTGACGAGTACCTCGCCTTCCAGGAGGAGCTTATCGTGCGCCGCACGCGCTTCGACCTCAAGAAGGCGCAGGAGAGGGCGCACCTCCTCGAGGGCCTGCTGATAGCCCAGGACAACATCGACGAGGTCATCAGGATAATCCGCGAGAGCTACGACGACGCGAGGGAGAACCTGATGAGCCGCTTCAGCCTGGACGAGGTCCAGGCCCAGGCGATACTCGATATGCGCCTCAAGGCCCTGCAGGGCCTCGACCGCGAGAAGCTGCAGAGGGAATACGCCGAGCTGGAGGAGCGCATAGCCTATTACCTCAGCCTGCTGGCCGACCCCGAGAAGATAAAGGGCGTGCTGGCCGACGAGCTGGCCGCGCTGCGCGACAAGTACGGCGACGAGCGCAAGACGGAGATACAGGACGTCGAGGACGAGATAGACATCGAGGACCTGATAGAGGAGGAGAAGTGCGTCTTTACGCTGACCCACTCCGGCTATATCAAGCGCCTCGCCGCCAGCGAATACCGCGCGCAGGGCCGCGGCGGCCGCGGCGTCAAGGGCATGGCCACCCGCGAGGAGGACTATGTCGAGACCGTGTTCACGGCCTCCACGCACGACCGCATCTTCTTCTTCAGCAGCTTCGGCCGCGTTTACACGCGCAAGGGCTACCAGATACCCGAGGCCGGCAGGGCCGCGCGCGGGACGAACATAGTCAACATCCTGCCCACCGACCCTGGCGAGCGCATAGTGTGTATGCTGCACGAGCGCGAGGGCGTGCGCTACCTCTTCCTCTCCACCAGGAACGGCACGGTCAAGCGCCTGGACCTCGATACCCTGCGCAACATCCGCCGCAACGGCATACGCGCGCTGAACATAGACGAGGGCGACGAGCTGATCTCCGCCTGCCTCACCGACGGGCGGCGGAACATCCTCCTGGCCACCGCGGAGGGCTACGCCATATGCTTCGCCGAGAACGACGTGCGCCCGATGGGCCGCGAGGCCGTCGGCGTGCGCGGCATCAAGCTGCGCGAGGGCGACCGCGTCGTGGGCGCGCTGCCCGTGCTCAAGAGGGCGCAGGTGCTGAGCATAACCGAAAACGGCTACGGCAAGCGCACAGCCGCGGACGAGTACCTGCGCGGCGGCGGAGAGGCCGGGCCGCAGAAGCGCGGCGGCATGGGCCTCAAGAGCTACAACGTCACCGATAAGACGGGACCCGTGGCCAACGTGCGCATGGTCAAGGGCGAGGAGGACGTGCTGATCGTCGCCGACGACGGCACCATAATCCGCACCAACGTCTCCGGCGTCTCCGTCTTGGGCCGCGCCACGCAGGGCGTGCGCATAATGCGCCCCAACGAGGGGGCGAAGGTCATCTCCGCCGCGCTCACAGACCCGGAGGACGAGGGCGACGCCGCCGAGGAATCCGACGCAGCTGTTGAAAATACCGCCGAAACTCCCGAGGAGGGCGCATGAAGCACGTGACAATCTACACCGACGGGGCCTGCTCCGGTAATCCGGGTCCCGGCGGCTGGGCGGCCATACTCAGCTATAACGGCCGCGAAAAGGAGCTGTCCGGCGGCGAGGCGAGCACGACCAACAACCGCATGGAGCTGTCCGGCGCGATAGCCGCGCTCTCCGCCCTGACGGAGAGCTGCGCCGTCACGCTGTACACCGACTCGCAGTATATCGAGCGCGCGATAAACGAGCGCTGGCTGGATTCCTGGAAGAGGCGCGGCTGGAGGCGCAAGGACGGCCCGGTGAAGAACCTGGAGCTGTGGCAGCAGCTGGATTCGCTGCTGCAAAGGCACTCCGTCAGCGTCCATTGGGTCAAGGGCCACGCCGACAACGAGTTCAACAACCGCTGCGACGCCCTGGCCGTCAAGCGGCGCGATGAGTTCGCTTCCGGAGGCGGAAAGTGAAAAAAGAGAGAAAAAAGAGCGATATTGGCGAGTTTTTCGCCTTTTTCAAGCCGCACATGGGCCTCTTCCTCATGGATATGGCCTGCGCGGCGCTGGCCTCGGCCATAGACCTGGCCTTCCCCTACGTCTCCCGCCTGTGCATGAATAAGCTGCTGCCCGAGCGGCTGTTCGTGACCTTCTTCGCGGTCATAGCCGCGCTGCTGGCGGCCTACGTGCTCAAGGGCGTGTGCTATTACTTCATCACCGTCCTGGGCCACCGCATGGGTGTGTACGTAGAGGCGGATATGCGCCGCGCGGCCTTCAACCACATACAGAAGCTCAGCTTCAGCTTCTTCGACCACAACCGCACCGGCGCGCTGATGAGCCGTATCACAAGCGACCTCTTCGAGATTACGGAGCTGGCCCACCACGGCCCGGAGGACATACTCATATCCTGCCTCACGATAATCGGCGCCCTGGCAGTCATGTTCACGATAGAGTGGCGGCTCGCCCTTGTGCTGGCCGTGACGCTGCCCATACTCATCGCCTTCACCCTCTCGCGCCGCGTGCGGATGAAAAAGGCGAACCTCGAGGTCAAGCGCAAGACCGCGGAGATAAACTCCGCCATAGAGAGCGGGATCTCAGGCATCCGCACCGCCAAGGCCTTTGCCAACGAAAAGGCCGAGGACGACAAGTTCGTCGCCGCCAACGAGAAGTACAAGGCCGCGCGCCGCGAGTATTTCACCGCAATGGGCGGCTTTATGAGCGGCATGGAGTTCACGACCAGCATCATGCAGGTGCTTGTTATCGCCGCGGGCGGCTTCTTCATCATGCGCGGCGAGATGGACTATGTGGACCTCATGACCTTCACGCTCTACGTCTCCACCTTCGTGACGCCCGTGCGCAAGCTGGCCACGTTTTCGGAGACCTATATGCAGGGCACGGCGGGCTTTTCCCGCTTCCTCGAGCTCATGCGGACCGAGCCGGAGATAAAGGACGCGCCGGACGCGGACGAGCTCGAAGGCGTGAAGGGCGAGGTGGAGTACAGGGGCGTGGGCTTTCGCTACGGGCCGGACAAGCCCTGGGTGCTGCGGGGCATCGACCTCAAAATTGCGCCGGGCGAAAAGCTGGCCGTCGTCGGCCCCTCGGGCGGCGGCAAGACCACGCTCTGCCAGCTGCTCGAGCGCTTTTACGACGTCACGGAGGGCGCGGTCCTCGTCGACGGGCGGGACGTGCGGACGGTCACGCAGGAGTCGCTGCACCGGAGCATAGGCATAATCCAGCAGGACGTCTTCATCTTCGCCGGCACGATAAGGGACAACATCCGCTACGGCAAGCCCGACGCGACGGACGCGGAGATAATCGCCGCCGCCGTGCGCGCGGAGATACACCAGGACATCATGGCCATGCCCGAGGGCTACGACACCTTTGTGGGCGAGCGGGGCGTCATGCTCTCCGGCGGGCAGAAGCAGCGCCTGAGCATCGCCCGCGTCTTCCTCAAGAACCCGCCCATACTCGTCATGGACGAGGCCACGAGCGCGCTCGACTCCGTCACGGAGCAGCGCATACAGCAGAGCCTCGACTCCCTCGCCGTGGGCCGCACGAGCGTCATAATCGCCCACCGCCTGAGCACGATACGCGGGGCTGACCGCGTCGCCGTCATAGAGGACGAGCGCATTGTCGAGCTCGGCGCGCCCGCCGAGCTGCTCGAGCGCGGCGGCGAGTTTGCGAAGCTCTGGAAATCTCAATTCGACAGGGAGGAAAGCTGAATGCCTGTTTACCACATAGAACGCGGCGGGCACGCGGACATGCACCGCGTCTACCCCATGCTCTGCTTCGACTTCCACGACTGGGAGCGGCCGCTTGAATTCGAATGCCAGCGCGCCCTGCTGCGCGGGGCGGAGCTGCTGCTTTTGAAGGATCAGCAGAACGCCGAGTGCGGCTACGCGCTCATGCTCAAAAACCGCCTGAGCGGCTATGTGCTGCTCGGCTGGCTGAGCGTATACCCGCACGTCCGCGGCGGCGGCATAGGCGGCGAGTTCCTGCGCCTTATCCGCGAGTATTACGAGCGCTGGGAGGGGATCCTGCTCGAGGTCACGGAGTATCCCTCACTGGAGAAGGCGCGGAAGCTCAACGCCTTCTATAAGCGCAACGGCTACGCCGACGTGAATTGCCGCTACTTCCTCGGCGGCAGGGAGACGCAGCTCATGTACCTGCCCCTCGCCGGCGCGAGGGATATCGCGCCCGTCATAAAAAGCGTGGTGCGAAGCGTCTACGAGTGCATGTACTCCGAGCGCGCGCTTGCAAATCTGGTGCGCATAGAAAAGGACGAGGACGCAT
>CALWYT010000070.1 GCA_944385835.1 uncultured Oscillospiraceae bacterium
TCTTGCCGGGGATGCCGCCGAGGCCCTCCTGGATGAGCTGCTTGAGGCTCCAGCCCGCGCAGTAGCCGGTGAGCATGGAGAGGTCGTGCAGGTGAAGGTCGGCGTTCTTGTGGGCGTTGGCTATCTCGTCGTCGTAGATCTCGCTCAGCCAGTAGTTCGCGGTTATCGCGCCGGAGTTGGAGAGGATGAGGCCGCCGACGGAGTAGTTCACCGTGGAGTTCTCCTTGACGCGCCAGTCGCTAGCGCTCAGGTAGCTGTCCACGACGTTCTTGTAGTCGAGATAGGTGTTCTTCATGTTGCGCAGCTTCTCGCGCTGGCGGCGGTAGAGGATGTAGGCCTTGGCGACGTGCTCGTAGCCGCCGCGGCTCAGCACGGCCTCGACGCTGTCCTGTATATCCTCTACGGCGACGGCCCCGTCCTCGATCTTGCCCTGGAAGTCGGCGGTGACCTTGATGGCGAGGAAGTCGATTATGCTGTCGTTATACTCGGTGCCGGTGGCCTCGAAGGCCTTCTTTATGGCGTCGCTTATCTTGGCGATGTTGAAATCTACAAGCTCGCCGTCCCTCTTTTTGACCCTGTACATTTTTGATCCTCCTATATGTCAAAGCTGGTCGTAAACCGGTTAGATTCCGCGGACCTTCACGGCGGGTACCAGGGGCCGCACTACGTCCGCAAAGGCGGCCATCTCCTCCGCGCTGAAGCCGTCGAGGCCCGCGCCGGCGATGAGGTCGCCGGAGTCCTTGAACTCCTGTATGTAATACTCCTTCGCGCCGGCTATCCACCGCGCGATGCCCTCGAAATCGGCCTTCGTGTGCAGGCCCTTGACCGCCGTCGTGCGGAATTCGTAGTCCGCGCCGCAGCCCATGAGGTAGGCCGCGCTCTCGCGCACGGGCGAGACGTCGAAGCCGGGCAGGCCGACGAGCCTGCCGTAGTTCTCCGGCGCGGCCTTTATGTCCATGGCCACGCGGTCGACCAGCCCCGCCTCCACTATCTCGCGCAGCCGCTGCGGGAAGGTGCCGTTGGTGTCCAGCTTTACGCTGTAGCCCAGGGCCTTTATGTCCTCGAGCAGCCCGGCCAGCCGGCTGTGCAGCAGCGGCTCGCCGCCGGTGACGGCCACGCCGTCGAGTACGCCCGCGCGCCTCTTCAAAAACAGCAGCAGCTCCTCGCGCTCGAGCGTGTCCTTCTCCCGGCCGGGGAGGGCCAGGGAGGCGTTGTGACAGAAGGGGCAGCGCAGGTCGCAGCCCGCCGTGAACACCGTACAGGCCACGCGGCCGGGATAATCGAGCAGAGTCAGCTTTTGTATTCCGGCCAGAAACACGGCGGCGGCCCTCCTTGACGGCATAAACTGACGCCCGGCGGAAGCGTATATCTTGCGGTCCCGCGAGCGACCGTATCACAATATATAGTGTTTGAGCCTCTGTGTCAATTGGCAAATGGCACAAAACCCACATTGGAACCATTCGTAACGGATTTGTAAAAACTCCGTTTCCCACGCGTTACCGAAAGCGGGAAAAAGGCTCTTGCTTTTTTCACGGTTTTCGGCGAAAATAAACTGAGCGGCGCCGCCGCTTGCAAACGAGGTGATATGATGAAAGGACTGGAGCTTTGCAGGCTCTACTATGAGGAGGTGGGCGCGCCGGCGCTGAAGGCGCGCTTCCCGGAGCTTATGTCCCGCGCGGCCGTGGGCCTGGCCGGGCAGGGCAGCGACTGCCTGGGCTTCGACGACGCCTACTCCCGCGACCACGACTTCGGCCCCGGCTTCCTGGTCTGGCTGACGGACGGGGATTACGCCGAATACGGCGCTGCGCTGCAGCGGGCCTATGACGAGCTGCCGCGCGAGTTCAGGGGCTTTACGCGCAGGCCCACGCACACGGGCGCGCAGCGCGTGGGCGTCATGCGCACGACGGATTTCTACAACTATTACATAGGCTGCACCGTGCCGGAAAGCCTCATGAAGTGGGTGCGCATACAGGAGCACTTCCTGGCCACCTGCACCTCCGGCGAAGTTTTTGAGGACGGGCTGGGCGAGTTCACGTCGATAAGGAACGCGCTGCTGCCCTGCTATCCCGAGGACGTGCGCCGCAAAAAGCTCGCCGCGCGCGCGGCGACGATGGCGCAGTCCGGACAGTACAACTACTTCCGCATGACGCGCCGCGGCGACGTCTTCGGCGCGCGGCTGGCGCTGGCGGAGTTCCTGAACGCCTCGCTCTCCATGCTGTACCTGCTGAATTTCCGCTACGAGCCGTTCTACAAGTGGCAGTTTGCCGGGGCGGAGGGCCTGGTGGCTATGGCGGACGCCCTGCCATATCTCAAGGACATCGCCGCCGCCTCCACGCGCCGGGACGAGGGCGGCATCGCCCGCGACATCGAGGCCGCCTGCGCCGTGGCGGTGGGCGAGCTGAAGCTCCAGGGCCTGAGCGCCGCGCAGGGCGACTACCTGGAGACGCACGCCTACTCCATCATGGAGGGGATAGAGGACGAGGGCGTGCGCGCCCTGCACGTCATGGAGGGCTGAGCGCCGGGCGCGCGGAGCCGCCGGCGAGATAGGTATATAATCTGCAAAATTGGAGGTAAACTATGGACAAACGCTATGAGAAACTGCTCAAGTGCAGGGATTACGTCAGGACGCAGACTCAGCTGAAGCCCCGGGTGGTGCTGGTGCTGGGCAGCGGCCTCGGCGGCTTTGCGGAGAAGCTGGACGTTGAGTGCGAGGTGCCTTATTCCCACATCCCCGGCTTTCCCGTCTCCACCGTACCCGGCCACGCGGGCAAGCTGATCTTCGGCCGCGTGGAGGACGTGCCGGTGGTCTGTATGCAGGGCCGCGTACACTACTACGAGGGCTACAGCGTGGACGACGTGGTGCTCCCTGCGCGGCTCATGAGCCTGCTGGGCGCGGAGGTCCTCTTCCTAACCAACGCCTCCGGCGGCGTCAACCCCGCCTTCGACGCCGGCGAGCTGATGCTGATAACCGACCACATCCTCTGCTTCTTCCCCAACCCTCTCATCGGGGCGAACATAGACGAGCTGGGCGTACGCTTCCCGGATATGTCGCACATCTACGACCCGGCCCTCTGCGAGACCATACGCTCCGTGGCGCGCCGGAGGGGCATACCCCTGCACGAGGGCGTCTACTGCCAGCTGACCGGCCCGAGCTACGAAAGCCCGGCCGAGATACGTATGCTCGGCGCGATGGGCGCGGACGCCGTGGGCATGTCCACCGCCTGCGAGGCGGTCGCGGCCAACCACTGCGGTATGCGCGTCTGCGGCGTCAGCTGCGTCTCCAACAAGGCGGCGGGCCTCTCGCCCACGCCGCTCAGCCACAAGGAGGTGCAGGAGGCCGCCGACCGCGTCGCGCCCCTCTTTACGAAGCTGGTCTGGGACAGCATCCTGGCCATGGGCGGCCGGGACTGAACCCGCGGCCGCAAAAAATCCCCCCTGCGCGGTTTGGGCCGCGCAGGGGGGAACTCTTTTTCTGCTCTCAGCAGAGTTTCGCGCCGGCGGGGAGCTTGCCGTCGAGCATCAGCAGGCTGACGACCTCCTCGCCCTTCTCCTTGTGGACGGCGGAGATGAGCATACCGTTGCTCTCCTGCCCCATCATCTTGCGCGGGGGCAGGTTCACGATGGCGACGAGGGTCTTGCCCACGAGGTCCTCGGGCTTGT
>CALWYT010000071.1 GCA_944385835.1 uncultured Oscillospiraceae bacterium
AGCTGATATGCACGGCTCCCTTCTCGATATTCTTACGCTCTCTGCGGCGAGTGCGTACCTTCTTCTTAGGTGCTGCCATTACATATCCCTCCCTTACTTCTTCTTATTGGCGATAGTGCGCTTCGGACCCTTGCGGGTGCGGGCGTTGGTCTTGCTGCGCTGGCCGCGGACGGGCAGGCCCTTGCGGTGGCGAAGGCCGCGGTAGGAGCCGATCTCGGTCAGGCGCTTGATGTCCAGCGCGACGGAGCGGCGCAGGTCGCCTTCGACGACGTAGTGGTGGTCTATGCACTCACGGATCTTGGCCTCTTCCTCATCGGTGAGATCCTTGACGCGGGTGTCGGGGTTGATACCGGTGGCCTCAAGAATTTTTTTCGCGCTGGTTCTGCCGATACCGTAGACATAGGTGAGGCCGATCTCTATCCTCTTGTCCTTGGGCAGGTCAACGCCGGCTATACGTGCCATCTTTTGCAATCATTCCTTTCGATGATTCTTCTCCGCGATTGAGCTTTGCGCTCGACCATAACGGAAACTTATTCCCGCCGGAGGGAGCCTCCGTTATTCGCGGGGCGGTTGCTTTGATAATGGACTTGCGGTGTGTGTTACTGTCTTGTCTCTCTCCGGCAGTCCCGCCGCGGCTTCAACGCCCCGGCGGGGACTGCCAAAGGCTTAGCCCTGGCGCTGCTTGTGCTTGGGATTCTCGCAGATAACCATGACCTTGCCGTGGCGCTTGATTATCTTGCACTTCTCGCACATGGGCTTGACAGAAGGTCTGACTTTCATTTCAAGTTCCTCCTATACAATGGCGTGGTGCCTTACTTGGATCTCCAGGTGATGCGTCCGCGGGTCAGGTCGTAGGGGCTCATCTGAACCGTGACCTTGTCGCCCGGGAGTATGCGGATGAAGTTCATACGGAGCTTGCCGGAGATGTGGGCCAGTATTATGTGGCCGCCCCCGATGTCCACGTTGAACATGGTGTTGGGCAGGGACTCTACCACCGTTCCCTCAAGCTCTATAACGTCGTCTTTCGCCAAGTTATAACCTCCTTCTGGCTGCGGTCAAATATCCTCTGCCGTTGTCAGTATCTCGGGTTCCCCGTCGGTGATGAGCACCGTGTTCTCGTAGTGGGCCGAAAGGCTCCCGTCCGCGGTGACGACCGTCCAGTCGTTGTCCAGCACCCTTATGTCGTAGGCGCCGGCGTTGACCATCGGCTCGATGGCGAGGGTCATGCCCTTCGTCAGCCGCGGGCCGTGGCCCGGCTCGCCGTAGTTGGGGACCTCCGGGTCCTCGTGCAGCTCCGCGCCGACGCCGTGGCCGACGTAGGAGCGCACCACGGAGTAACCATGGGACTCCACATACTGCTGTATCGCGTGGCCGATGTCGCTGACGCGATAGCCCGCGCGCGCGAACTTGATGCCCTCGAAAAAGCTCTGCCGCGTAACCGCGATCAGGTCCTTCGCCTCGGGCGTAACCTCGCCGCAGGGATATGTCCCCGCGCAGTCGCCGGTGAAGCCGTTTATCCTCGCGCCGACGTCCACGCTGACGATGTCGCCGTCGCGGATGACGCGCGGTCCGGGGATGCCGTGTATTACCTCGTCGTTGATGGAGATGCAGGCGTTCCCCGGGAAGCCGGCGTACTTGTAGAAGGTCGGATAAGCTCCGTTCTTGACGATATACTTGCGTATTTCCCTGTCGAGCTCGTGCGTGGTGACGCCGGCGGCGATGCCCTCGCGGGCGATCGTCCTGGCCCCCGCCGTTATCAGGCAGGCCTTGCGCATGAACTCAATGTCTTTAGCGGACTTGATGATTATCGGCATACTTATAACCCCAGGGCCTTTTCTATCTCGGCGGTCGTCGCCTCAATAGTAGGCTGATTGGCTACGCTGCGCAGCTTGCCGCGCTCGGCGTAGAACGCCTTGAGCGGCTCAGTCTCGCGGTGGTAGACCTCCAGGCGGGCCATGACGGTCTCGGGCGCGTCGTCCTTGCGTATGCTCAGCTCGCTGCCGCAGTGGTCGCAGACGCCCTCCTGCTTCGGGGGCGCGGAGACCACGTGGTAGCTCGCCCCGCAGTTGGTGCAGGTGCGGCGGCCGCCCATGCGCTCGACTATTACCTCGTCGGCTATCTCTATCGAGAGGGCGCAGTCTATGTCCACGCCCGCCTCTTCCAGCGCTTCCGCCTGCGGGATGGTCCGCGGCACGCCGTCGAGGATGAAGCCCTTCGCGCAGTCGGCGGCGGCCAGGCGCTCGGCGACGATGCCGATGATGACATCGTCGGGGACGAGCGCGCCGGCATCGACGTAGCTCTTGGCCTTGAGGCCCACGCTGGTGCCGGCCTTCATGGCGGCGCGCAGCATATTGCCCGTTGAGATTGCGGGTATGCCCAGCTTATGACTCAGGATTTCGGCCTGGGTGCCTTTGCCGGCCCCCGGCGCTCCTAAAAGTATGAGCTTCATGTTCCGCCTCCAATCAATCACTCAAGAAAGCCCTTGTAGTTGCGCATCATCATCTGGCTCTCAACCGCACGCACGGTCTCGATGGCGACGCCGACAACAATGATGATGGACGTGCCGCCGAGGGATATGCCGCTGAGCACGGGAGCGTCGCTGAAGCAGCCGATGAGCATCGGCACCGCGGCGACGACGCCGAGGTAGAGCGCGCCGAGCAGGGTGATCTTGTTGAGGACCTTGCGGATATACTCGCTGGTCGGCTTGCCGGCGCGGAAGCCGGGTATGAAGCCGCCGTTCTTCTTGAGGTTGTTCGAGATCTCCACGGGGTCGAACTGGATGGTGGCGTAGAAGTAGCTGAAGGCGATTATCAGCAGGAAGTAGAACACGACATAGAACACGGTGTCCTGATTGAACATGTTCTCCATAACCCAGGATTTGCTCCAGCTGGGGACAAAGATGCAGATGGTGCCGGGCAGGCTGGCGATGGTCTGGGCGAAGATTATCGGCATGACGCCGGACATATTCACCTTCATCGGCAGGTGCGTGCTCTGGCCGCCGTAGAGCTTGCGCCCCACAACGCGCTTGGAGTACTGCACGGGGATCCTGCGCTCGGCGTCGTTGACGATGACGATGCAGACGATGATGGCCAGCGCGCCGATGAGAAGCAGCAGCAGCGCCCACCAGGCGAGGGAGCCGTTGACCACGTTGGTGATCATGGTGCCGACGGAGCTGGGGAAGCGGGCCACGATGCTGGCGAACAGCACTATGGAGATGCCGTTGCCGACGCCGAACTCGGTGATCTGCTCGCCCATCCACATGATGAGGGCGGAGCCGGCCATGAAGGTCATGATGATCACGATGGCGGGCCAGATGCCCTGGCCGTCCGCGGTGAGCATGGTCTCGCCGTTGTAGCCGTTACGGAGCAGCGTGTAGTAGCCGATGCCCATGACGAGGCCGATGGCCACGGTGCAGTAACGGGTGATGGAGGCCAGCTTCTTGCGGCCTTCCTCGCCGCCCTCCTTGGCCAGCCGCTCCAGGGCCGGGATGGCGATGGTCAGCAGCTGGATGATGATGGAGGAGTTGATGTACGGCTGAATGCTCAGGGCGAAGATGGTCGCCATGGAGAGCGAGCCGCCGGCCATGGTGTTCCACAGGCCCAGGATGGTGTTGTTGACAGTGTTGAAGTAGCTCTCGAGGAGGTTTGTGTCAACGTAGGGGACGGGGACCGCGTTGCCAAGGCGGTACATCAGGATGATGAACAGCGTGAAGAGTATCTTCTTACGCAGGTCAGCTATCCCCCACGCATTCCTAAGAGTCTTGAGCACCTTACACCACCTCGGCCTTTCCGCCCACCGCCTCTATCTTGGTCTTAGCAGATTCGGAGAAGGCGGAGGCCTTGACGGTGACGGCCTTGCTGAGGTTCCCGTTGCCGAGGACCTTGAAGCCGTACTCGCACTTGCTGAGGACGCCGGCGCCGAGCAGGGCGGCCGCGTCTACAACGCTGCCGGCCTCGAAGCGCTCGAGCGCGGAGATGTTGACCTCCTCGAGGGGCTTGGCGAAGATGTTGTTGAAGCCGCGCTTGGGGATACGCCTGGCGAGGGGCATCTGGCCGCCTTCGAAGCCGACGCGGACGCCGCCGCCGCTCCTGGCCTTCTGGCCCTTGTGGCCGCGGCCGGCGGTCTTGCCGTTGCCGGTGCCGTGGCCCCTGCCCTTACGCTTGGCAACCTGGGTGCTGCCGGCGGCCGGGGAAAGTTCGCTGAGTTTCATTGCGTACCCTCCTTATTCTTCCGTGACCTGCAGGAGGTAGCCGATCTGGGCTATCTTGCCGCGGGTCTGGGGGTTGTCGGGCTGCACGGTCTCGTTGCCGGGCTTGCGCAGCCCGAGAGAGTGCGCGGTGGCAATGTGCTTGTCGTGGCGCCCGTTGAGGCTCTTGACGAGCTTAATCTTAAGATTAGCCATTGCAAGTACCTCCTTAACCTATGACTTCTTCGGCGGTCTTGCCGCGGTAGGCGGCGACCTGCTCGGCGTTCCTGAGGCTCATGAGGCCGGCCATGGTGGCGGCGACGACGTTCTGAGGATTGTTGGAACGCAGGCACTTGGCGCGGATGTTGCGGATGCCGGCGGCCTCCATGACCGCGCGGACCGCGCCGCCGGCCAGGACGCCGGTGCCTTCGGGGGCGGGCATCATCCAGACGCGGCCGGCGCCGAACTCGCCCATGACCTCGTGGGGGATGGTGGTACCCTGCATGGTGATGGTGACGATGTGCTTCTTGGCGTCCTCGAGGCCCTTACGGATGGCCTCGGAAACCTCGCTGGCCTTGCCCAGGCCGTAACCCACGCGGCCCTTGCCGTCGCCCACGACGCAGAGCGCCGAGAACTTCATGACGCGGCCGCCCTTGACGGTCTTGGATACGCGGTTGAGGGAAACTACCTTCTCGGTAAGCTCATTGCCTTCGTCGCGGTTGCGGCGATTGTCACGCCTGTCGTTGTTATAAGCCATTTCGTTTCCTCCTCCCGCTTAGAACTTCAGGCCGCCGGAACGGGCGGCGTCGGCCAGGGCCTGCACGCGGCCGTGATAGATGTAGCCGCCGCGGTCGAAAACGACCTCTTCGATGCCCTTGGCGATGGCGCGCTCGGCAATCAGCTTGCCCACGCGCTCGGCGGCTTCCTTGTTGCCGCCGCCTTCGAAACCCTTCTCGACGCTGCTGGCGGAGCACAGGGTGTGGCCGGCGACGTCGTCGATAACCTGGGCGTAGATGTTGTTCTCGCTCCTGTACACGCTCAGGCGCGGACGCTCGGGCGTGCCGGAGATCTTGGCGCGGACGCGCTTGTGGCGCTTAATGCGCTGAGCCTTAGTGTTGGGTCTTTTAATCATTTAAGCGCACCTCCCCTTATTTCGCACCGGTCTTGCCTTCCTTGCGGCGGATGTGCTCGTAGTCGTACTTGATGCCCTTGCCCTTGTACGGCTCAGGCGGACGCTTCTTGCGCACATCGGCGGCAAACTGGCCGACCTTCTGCTTGTCGATGCCCTTGATCACGATGTGGTTGGCATCGGTGACATCGATCTTGATGTCCTCGGTCTCCTTGACGATGACATCGTGGCTGTAGCCGAGCTTCATGACGAGCTCCTCGCCCTTCTTCTCGGCGCGGTAGCCGACGCCGTTGATCTCCAGCTTCTTCTCGAAGCCGTTAGTGACGCCGATTACCATGTTGTTGAGGAGGCTGCGGGTCAGGCCGTGGAGGCTGCGCTGCTGCTTGGTATCGTCCTTGCGGGCGACGTGCAGTACGCCGTTCTCCTCGGTGATGACCATATCGGGGCAAAGCGCCTCGGTGATGGCGCCCTTGGGACCCTTGACGGTGACGACGTTATCGGGGGCGATGGTGACCTCGACGCCCGCGGGGATGGTGATGGGCTCTCTACCTATTCTAGACATGCTTCAGCCCTCCTTACCACACGAACGCAAGGACTTCGCCGCCGACGTGGGCCGCGCGGGCCTTCTTGTCGGTCATGATGCCCTTGGAAGTAGAGATGATGGCAATGCCGAGGCCGCGCAGGACGCGGGGCAGCTCGTCGGCGCCGGCGTAGACGCGAAGGCCGGGCTTGCTCACGCGCTTGAGGCCCTGGATGGCCTTCTCCTTGCCGGGAAGGTACTTCAGGGTGATGCGGATAACGCCCTGGGTGCCGTCGTCGATCAGCTGGAAGGAGCGGATGTAGCCCTCCTCGAGCAGGATCTCGGCGATGGCCTTCTTCATCTTGGAAGCGGGGACGTCCACGGTCTCATGCTTGGCGCTTCCGGCGTTGCGGATGCGGGTCAGCATATCGGCAATGGGGTCAGTGATCTGCATTGTTTTTCCTCCTATTTTAGAGTTACCGCCTTCCGGCGGTTATCCGGCGAGGTTCCGGGGCAATAGGCGCGCGCGTGAGATGCGCTCCGATTGGCAGCGGCCTTTCGCCGGTGCGCGGGGTATCTATGTTCGGGCGGGGTGCAGCCCCCGCCGTCACATACTTCAGTTGTGGGCCAGCGGCCCGCGTCCCGTCTTGCAGGGACGCTCGCGTCTGCAGGAATTTTTCGCTAGACGATGCGCGGCAAGCGCAGCTGTATTAAGATACAGCAAGCGCGCCTCGCG
>CALWYT010000072.1 GCA_944385835.1 uncultured Oscillospiraceae bacterium
TGGCCAGCTCCGCGCCGGAGGCGCCCGGCGTGGCGCGCGCGATGGCGCTGAAATCGACGTCGCCGCCCATGCGCACGTCCTTGGCGTGGACCTTCAGTATCGCCTCGCGGCCGGCGAGGTCGGGCAGTTCCACGGGCACGCGCCGGTCGAAGCGCCCCGGGCGCAGCAGCGCGGGGTCCAGCGACTCGGGCCGGTTCGTGGCCGCGAGTATTACGACGCCCTTCGTCGCGTCGAAGCCGTCCATCTCGGCAAGCAGCTGGTTGAGGGTCTGTTCGCGCTCGTCGTTGCCGCCGTAGCCGCCGCTGTCGCGCTTTTTGCCTATCGTGTCTATCTCGTCTATGAAGACGATGCAGGGGGCCTTCTCGCCGGCCTGCTTGAAGAGGTCGCGCACCTTGGCCGCGCCCATGCCGACGAACATCTCGACGAATTCGCTGCCGGATATGGAGAAGAAGGGCACGTGCGCCTCGCCGGCGACGGCGCGCGCGAGCAGGGTCTTGCCCGTGCCCGGAGGGCCGACCAGCAGCGCGCCCTTGGGCAGCTTTGCGCCTATCTCGGCGTACTTGCCCGGCTCGTGCAGGAAGTCCACTATCTCCTTTAGCGCCTCCTTGGCCTCGTCCTGGCCGGCGACGTCCGCGAAGGTCTTGCCCGTCTCCGTCTCGGCGTATATCTTCGCGCCGGACTTGCCGAAGCTCATGCTGGGCAGGCCGCCCGCGCCGCCCATACGCTTGAGCATCCAGCGGTACAGCAGCACGCTGCCGCCGTAGATGAGCAGCATGGGCAGTATCCAGGTTATGAGGAAGTTCAGAAGCGGCGAGTTCTGCGTGGGTATCTCGTTGGCGTACTCTATCTCGTTCGGCGCGGCCTCGATGCGGTTTATAAGCTCGTAGTCGGGGAAGATGCCGGTCTTGTATATCTCCTCTTCCCCGTCATCATCGGAGGCGATGAACACTATCTGCGAGTTCTCCTCCTCGTAGGCCACGGCCTGCACGCTGCCGGACTCTATCATGTCGAGGAAGTCGTTGTAGCCTACCTCTATGACCTGCCGCTGCAAGACGTTCGGGAAAAACAGGGCGTTGAGCAGTATCAGTATCAGCAGGGTGACGGCGTAATAATACGCTATGTTCCGTTTCGGCTTGTTCTTGTCCGGGGAGGGTTCCGTTATCATATAGACTCTGCCTTTCTCAAAATACTTAACGTGTTAATTATAGCGTCTGCGCCGCCAAAGTCTACGGACAATTTTGAACAAACGGCGAACAATCTGTGAACGCGCGGCGCCGGCGCCGGAACGCAAAAAGCCCCGGGCCGCACCGCGCGCCGCCGGGCGGCATAGGATACCGGGAGGCAAAGCCTCTATTCTACTGCAAAGAGGTATCCATATGTTCGACTACTTTGCCGCCCTGCCGCACACGGCGCAGGCCTTCATCGCCACGCTCTTCACCTGGGGCGTGACGGCTCTGGGTGCGGCGGCGGTTTTCCTCTTCAAACGCATGAACAAGACGGCGCTGGACGCCATGCTGGGCTTCGCCGCGGGCGTCATGACGGCGGCGAGCTATTTCTCGCTGCTCGCCCCGGCGGCCAGCCAGGCGGAGGAGCTGGGCATGAACGTGCCGCTTACGCTGCTGGCGGGCTTCCTCGGCGGGGGCGCGCTGCTCATGATGGGCGGCGCGCTCTGGCGGCGCGTATCCGGGCGGGGCGGCGGACGCCGCTCGGCGATGCTGGTGGCGAGCATCACGCTGCACAACATACCCGAGGGCCTCTCCGTCGGCGTGGCCTTCGGCTCGCTGGCCTACGGCATACCGGGCGCGACGCTGGCCTCGGCTGCGATGCTCGCGCTGGGCATAGGCCTGCAGAACTTCCCGGAGGGCCTGGCCGTAAGCGTCCCGCTGCGGCGCGACGGCGCGAGCAGGGCGAGGGCCTTCTTCGCCGGGCAGCTCTCCGGCGCGGTGGAGCCGCTGGCGGGAGTCGTGGGGGCGGCGCTGGTGCTGTCCGTCCGGCAGCTGCTGCCCTATATGCTCTCCTTCGCCGCCGGGGCGATGATCTACGTCGCCGTCGCCGAGCTGGTGCCGGAGAGCCAGAGGGACGGCCGCGGCGAGCTTATGGCCTTCGCCACGCTGGCGGGCTTCGCGCTCATGATGGCCATGGACGTGGGCCTGGGATAAAAAAGGCCGCCCGGGAGAGCCGGGCGGCCGCCGTTCACCGCATGAAGTTGGTCACGCTGGAGTATTCGTTCGCCGGGGCCTCGACGCCGTGCTCGCGGCCCAGCTCTATGCACTTGAGCAGCCAGGCCATGTTGCGCGCCAAGTTGCGCATGGTCTGCAGGCCCTCCGCGTCGCCCGCGGCCTCGCCGGGAGCGCCGCCGAACGCGTCGTTCCAGTAGCTGGAGGAGACGACGGGCATCTCGCGTATGGTGAAGTACTTGTTCAGCACGTCGAAGCTGGTCACCGTGCCGGCGCGGCGGGCGACGGCCACGGCGGCGGCCGGCTTGTGGCGGAAGCCGTCCGGCGTGGAGTAAAACAGCCGGTCGAGGAAGGCGATGAGCGAGCCGTTTGGCGAGGCGTAGTACACGGGGCTGCCCACGATGAGGCCGTCGGCGGCGGCCATCTTCTCGCGAAAGGCGTTGACGCCGTCGTCTATGACGCAGCGGCCCAGCCTGCCGCAGGCCCCGCAGGCGGTGCAGCCGGCCACCGCGCCCGGGCCTATGTCCACGATCTCCGCGTCCACGCCGCAGTCCGCCAGCGTGCGCGCGCATTCCTCCAGCGCGAGGCGGGTGTTGCCGCCGGCGCGCGGGCTGCCGTTTAAGAGCATGACTTTCATGGTTGCTGCCTCCTTGTATGTATCGCGCGGCTCAGTCCGCGAAATAGCGCCAGACCGCGCCGTCAAACTCGCGGCGCACCCGGCCGCGGCAGAGCAGGTATTCGAGATGCGCCGCCGTCTCGCCGACGGCGAACCACTTCTGCGTCAGCGGGAAGTCCGCCCAGGAGTCGGAGCGGCCGTGGACGCGCCAGCGCATACGGCCGGAGAGGTCGTAGGGCGTCATACCCGGGTTGGCGTCGAGTATGTCCAGCATCTCGCGTATGCGTGTGCCGTGGTGCTCTATAATGGTGCCTATCCGCTCGGCCATCGTGCCGGTGACCTCCCTGTGCGCGGGCAGGGGCAGGCGCACGGCGAAGATGCTGATGTCCATCAGGCTGTGGACGTAGTGGCCCAGCGGGTCGCTGAAGCCCGGCCAGGTGGTGATGTTCGGCGTGATGTTGAAGAGGACGTGGTCGCCAAGGAACATTATCTGGTTGGCCTTGTCGTACAGGCAGGCGTGGCCGGGCGTGTGGCCCGGCGTCTCTATGACCAGCAGCCGCCGCCCGCCGTAGCAGAGCGCGTCGCCGCCGGCGACGTAGGTGAAGGGTACCGGCTCCTTCTGCTGGTATTTGAGGCTGGGCGCGTCGTCTATATGCGCCATCTCCTCCTCGGAAAAGCCGAAGCTGCGGTATTCGTCCACCCGCGGGTTGTCCGCGGAGGCGAGTATCTCGTCTATGCGGCGGCCGTCCTCGCGCGTGATGTATATCTTGCTGCCGGGGCTGGCCAGCTCGGAGGCCAGGCCGCTGTGGTCGGAGTGCAGGTGCGTGAGGAAGATGTCCGCGCGCCGCATATCCACGCCCAGCTCGGCGAGGCCGGCCGTCAGCGCCTCGCGGCACTCCGGCATACGGAAGCCGGTGTCGATCACCAGGGAGCGGCGCTCGTCCAGTATGACGTAGGAGTTCAGGCATTTGAGCGGGTTCCCGGGCAGCGGCACAGGTATGGTGTAGATGTTGCCCTCTATCTGTTTGTACATGGTCTCTCCCCATTCCTTCGTGTGTCCTCTGAGATTGTAGCACACTTTTCGCGCCCGCGCAACTTGCCGGGACCGCCGGGGAGGGCCTCAGCGCTTGAAAATCACCACGCCGGCTATCATCAGCGCGGCGCCCAGGGCCTTGCCCCAGCCCAGAGGCACGCGCTCGGTCCCCATCAGGCCCAGCGCGTCGATGGCGCAGGCCGTCAGCAGCTGGCTGACGAGGATCACGCTCACCGCCGTGGCCGGCGTCAGGGCCTTCATGCCCAGCATCACGCCGAGCGTTATGACCAGGCCCAGGACGCCGCCGAGCATATAGTACCACGGCGTCCCGCCCAGGGCGGCGAAGCCGCCGTCGCGGTGGACAAGCAGCGCCGCCGCGGCCAGGACCGCCGCCGTGGCCTGCACGAAGGCGTTGGCCTCCGACGCGCCTATCGCCTCGCCCAGGCGCGTGTTCATCACGCCCTGGACGCTCATCGCGGCCCCGGCCGCTATGCAGATCAGTACCCCAAACACCGTCATACGCCGCCTTTCGTCAAAACGTTTAAAGCCGCCGCCCGCGGAGGGCGAGCTTTTTCGAATAATGCCACTTGTACGCGCGCCGCGGATGTGTTATAACTAGTGTACGCGGTAAAAATACATTCGGCCGCGCACAAAGGACGTGGAGGTGCCTTATGAGCTTGAAGGCGAAGCCTAAATACTACCTCGTAGAGGCGGGCGTGCTGCCCACGGTGTTCATCAAAGTCACCGAGGCGCGCGAGCTTTTGGAGACCGGCGAGGTGCGCACGGTCGCCGAGGCGGTGGAGCGCGTCGGCATCTCGCGCAGCGCGTTCTACAAGTACAAGGATTCCGTCATGCCCTTCCGGGATATGCGCCACGGCAGCATCGTCACCTTCAACGCCCTGCTGCGCGACAGGAAGGGCGTGCTCAGCGCCCTGCTCACTATTTTTGCCGATACGGGCGCCAATATACTCACGATAAACCAGAGCATACCCACCAACGGCACGGCGCAGGTGACCATCTCCGCAATCACGGAGAACATGAGCGTCGGGACGGACGAGCTTATGGAGCAGGTTCGCTCGCTTTACGGCGTGATACGCTTCGACGCCATGGCCGGCTGAGGGGGGGCGCGTATGGTTAAGGTTGCGATACTCGGCATAGGCGTGGTGGGCGGCGGCACCGCGGAGGTGCTCGCCAAGAACCGGGACCTGATCGCGCGCCGCGCCGGCAGCGAGATAGAGCTGAAATACATCCTCTGCCGCCGGGCCAGGCCGGACCACCCCTTCGCGCGGCTGATCGTCCACGACATAGAGACGATCGCCGCCGACCCCGAGGTCAAGGTGGTCGCCGAGTGCATAGGCGGCGCGACGCTGGCCTATGAATACGTCCGTCGCTGCCTGGACGCCGGCAAGAGCGTGGTTACCTCCAACAAGGAGCTGGTGGCCGAGAAGGGGCTGGAGCTGACGCGGCTGGCGCGGGACAGGGGCGTGAACTTCCTCTTCGAGGCCAGCGTGGGCGGCGGCATCCCGATACTGCGCCCGATATGCCAGTGCCTGGCCGCCAACGAGATAAGCTCCGTCTGCGGCATACTCAACGGCACGACGAACTATATCCTCACCGAGATGGTGCAGATGGGCAAGAGCTTTGAGCTGGCCCTGCGCGAGGCGCAGCAGAAGGGCTACGCCGAGGCCGACCCCACCGCGGACGTGGAGGGCATAGACGCCGGGCGCAAGATATGCATCCTCGCCGACCTCTGCTTCGGCAAGAACGTCTCGCCCGCGTCGATTACCACGGAGGGCATCACGAACATAACCCCCGCGGACATCGAGTGCGCCCGCGCGCTGGGCTACAAGATAAAGCTGCTGGGCCGCGCCATGCGCACGGGGCCGAACAGCGTCACTGCCTTCGTAGCGCCGCACCTCATCAGCAAGAGCGCGCCCCTCGCCAACGTGGACGGCGTCATGAACGGCATCTCGGTGCGCGGCGACGCCGTGGGCGAGGCGATGTTCTTCGGCCCGGGCGCTGGCGCGCACCCCACGGCCAGCGCCGTGGCGGCGGATATAATAGACTGCGTCCGCGACCCGAGGACGCGCGCCTACACGGGCTGGTGGCCGTCGGAGCCGGGCTACGTCACGCACCCGGACAAGATCTCCTGCCGCTGGATGCTGCGGACCGACTCGCCCCTCGCGGAGATAGCCGCGGCCTTCACCGGCGTGCGCTTCATCAGCGCGCCCAACGCCCCGGCGGGCGAGTACGCCTTCGTCACCGGCTACCTGTCCGGCGAGGAGCTGAAGGCCAAGACGGCGAACATGCGCACACTGGCCCGTTACCGCGTGCTGGACTGACGCATACAATGGACTACAGCCCAGATTTCCAGCGGCCGCGCCGCCGCGCCGGCCGCCTGCTCATAACGGAGGGACCTATCCCATGCTAATAGTACAGAAATTCGGCAGCAGCTCCGTCGCGGACGCGGCCCGCGTCCGGCACGTCGCCGGGATAATCGCCGACGCCTACGCCGAGGGTCACGACATCGTCGTCGTCCTCTCCGCCCAGGGCGACACCACCGACGACCTCATAGAAAAGGCGCGCGAGCTGAACCCCAGGCCCAGCAAGCGCGAGATGGACGTACTGCTCTCCACCGGCGAACAGCAGAGCGTGGCGCTGATGGCCATGGCCCTGGAGGACATGGGCCTGCCGGTGGTCTCGCTCACCGGCTGGCAGGTGGGCCTGGAGACCAACACCACCTACGGCGGCGCACGCATAGTCCGCGTGTCCACCGAGCGCATACGCCGCGAGCTGGATAAGCGCCGCATCGTCCTCGTCGCCGGTTTCCAGGGCGTGGACCGCAACGACGACATCACCACCCTGGGCCGCGGCGGCTCCGACACCACCGCCGTCGCCATAGCCGCCGTGCTGCACGCGGACAAATGCCAGATCTACACCGACGTCGAGGGCGTTTACACCGCCGACCCGCGCAAGGTGGCCGGCGCGCGCAAGCTCGACGAGATAACCTACGACGAGATGCTCGAGCTGGCTAGCCTGGGCGCGCAGGTGCTCATGAACCGCTCGGTTGAGCTGGCCAAGCGCTACGGCGTGATAATCGAGGTGCTTTCAAGCTACGTGCGAAGGCCCGGTACAAAAGTTAAGGAGGTCGCCAAGAAGATGGAAGAGATGAAGATAAGCGGCATAGCCAAGGACAACGACGTGGCGCGCATCGCCGTCGTCGGCGTACCCGACGAGCCGGGCATGGCCTTCCGCGTGTTCAACACGATGGCCCGCGCGAAGATAAACGTGGACATCATCCTCCAGAGCTACGGCAAGGAGGGGACGAACGACATCAGCTTCACCGTCCCGCTGGACGACGCCGACCGCGCCGCCGCGGCCCTGGAGGAGCTGCAGGAGGCCATAGGCTTCGACCACGTCAGCGTCAACACCGACGTCTGCAAGGTCAGCATCGTCGGCGCGGGCATGATGAGCGCGTCCGGCATCGCCGCGCTGATGTTCGAGGCGCTGTACGACGCGAAGATAAACATACAGATGATCTCCACCAGCGAGATAAAGGTCAGCGTCCTCATAGACAAGGCCTACGCCGACCAGGCGGTCCAGGCCATACACAACAAGTTCTTCGGATAAAACCGCCCGGGGGCCTCATCCGCCCGGATACGCGGCGTAAGCGCCGCGGCGCTGAGAGAGGAGAGCGCGATGTACGAGCTTATACAGTGCGGGCCTCAGTCCTATTACCTCGACTGCCCCGCAAAAATCGGCGTCTACGACGCCGGCGATGGCGTCTATCTCATCGACGCCGGGGGCGACAAGGACGCGGGACGCCGGGCGCGCAAGGCGCTTGACGAACACGGCTGGAAGCTGCGCGGCGTCCTGGTCACGCACTCGAACGCCGACCACATCGGCGGCTGCCAGTATTTGCAGCGCCAGACCGGCTGCAAAATCTTCGCGCCGGGCGTGGAGGCCGAGTTCACGCGCTCGCCCATGCTGGAGCCGAGCTTCCTCTTCGGCGCGTACCCGCCGAAGCCGCTGCGGCACAAGTTCCTGCTGGCGCAGCCCTGCGAGTGTTCGCCCGTCACGGACGCGGACTTCCCGGCGGAGGTGAAGCCGCTGCCCCTGCCCGGCCATTTCTTCGACCAGTGCGGCTATCTGCTGCCGGACGGCACGGCCTTTATCGCCGACTGCGTCTCCAGCGCGGAGACGCTCTCGAAGTACGGCTTCCCCTTTGTCTACGACGTCGCGGCCTACCTGGACACGCTGGAGAAGCTGCCCGGGACGGGCGCGAGGGTCTACGTCCCGGCGCACGCGCCCGCCTGCGAGGACGTCGCGCCGCTGGCGCGGCTGAACGCCGAGCACATAGGGCGCCTGGGCGGGCTGGTGCTGGAGCTGTGCGCCGAGCCGCGCGGCTTTGAGGAGCTGCTGGCCCTGGCCTTCGACAGGCTGGGCCTGACGCTGGACTTCCAGCAGTACGCGCTCGCCGGCAGCACGCTCAGGAGCTTCCTGGCCTGGCACCTGGACGCCGGGCGCGTGGACGCGCAGTTCGCTGACAACCGCCTGCTCTGGTCCAAGCGGGCCGGGGAATAGGCGCATGGAAAATCCCGGGCGGGCCTCCGCCCGGGATTTTTTACGCCCGCAGGGAAGAAGGCCGCCGTTTTGCGAATTCAATTGACTTTTCATTTTCGCAAACATATAATATGAATTAGCTAAATTTTTCTCAATACCGGCCGAAATAAGCGCAAAAACAAATCTTCCCGCCGCCGTCACGCCCTGAAAGCAGGCGCAGTTTCCGCAGATACCGACGTAGAAAGGGGGACATATTATGCCGAACGAGATGGAAATCAAGGTCAAGACGCTGAAAAAAGCACTCGACGTACTCAATTGCTTCACCACAAAGCAGCCGCTTGGCGTGACGGAGATAAGCGAAATGCTCGGCCTGTACAAGAGCAACGTTTACAACATCCTCGCCACCTTCACAGCCATGGGTTACCTGGCGAAAGACGAGATTTCGGACAAATACTACCTGGGAGAGAAGATCGTCCTGCTCAACCGCGCGGTGGGCGACCGCTACAACCTGCGCAGCGTGGCGCGCAGCAGGATGGAGGCGATAGCCAACGAGGCGCGCGAAAAGGTCTTCCTCACGATACCCATCGACCGCAACGCATATTACCTTGACGTCGTATTCCCGGCGAACTTCGGCCATAGGATGAGCAGCATCCTGCGCTATACCGAGCCGCTGCACTGCACCAGCGCGGGCAAGGCGATACTGGCCTTTTCCACGGAGCAGTTTGTGGACGAGTACCTGCTCCAGCCGCTGGTCAGCGCCACGGAGTACACCATAACCGACCCGGAGGAGCTGCGCCGCGAGCTGGAGATAATACGCGAGCGGGGCTACGCCACGGACAATATGGAGGCCGAGATAGGCATAAGCTGCGTCGGCGCGCCCATAATGTCCTCCAACAGGACCGTGCTCGGCGCCGTGAGCATAAGCGGCGTCTGCACCAGCTTCACGGAGGAGAACGTCAGCCGCTTCGCCGGCATTCTCAAGAAAAATATTCGTGACATGGAGAAATATTTGTGAACTATCGCCAAAAACGCGGCGGGAATTTCATGACTGTATCCAGTTGACACGAAGTAGTGTCAATTTTATAATTGTCTTAGAACATAGAACGACGTTCTAATAATTAAAACAGCCCGCGCAAGCGGGGGATCGCCATGCTCACCCGCGCAAACCCGGCCGGCCGCGGAGCCACGCCATACTGCTCCGCGGCCGGCAATAAAAGTTATGAATAATAGAACAACGTTTAGAATAATAGAATTCACTGGCCGACAGGCGGGGCGGCGGGACGTTTCGCCGGGAAATAGAAGCAAACGAATGGACTGGAGGGATTTCAAATGGGAAAAGTGAGAGTGGACGCCAAGCGGTGCAAGGGCTGCTTCCTCTGCATGAGCGTCTGCCCGGCAAACGCGATATCCGTGTCCGGGGAGCTGAGCGAAAAAGGCTACGAGACGATACGGATAGACGAGGCGAAGTGCATACAGTGCGGCTCCTGCTACCGTATGTGTCCGGACTGCGTGATCGAGATTGGCGGCTTTTGAGCCGGGAGGTGAGTTGAGATGAGCAAGGTATTGATGAAGGGCAACGAGGCCTTTGCCGAGGCCTGCCTGAGGGCGGGCTGCCGCTTTTTCAGCGGCTATCCCATAACGCCGCAGAGCGAGATACTGGAGTATATGTCCTGGCGCATGAACGAGGTGGGCGGCCAGTTCATCCAGACGGAGTCCGAGGTGGCCGGCATAAACATGGCCTTCGGCGCGGCCGCCTGCGGTATGCGCGCGCTGACGACCTCCTCCGGCCCGGGCTTCTCGCTGATGCAGGAGGGCATCTCCTACCTCTGCGGCAACGACATACCGGCGGTGCTTGCGGACGTGATGCGCATAGGCTCCGCGCTGGGCGACATCTTCCAGGGCCAGGGCGACTACTGGCAGCTGACGCGCGGCGGCGGCCACGGCGACTACCGCACCATCGTCCTCGCGCCGGCCAGCGTGCAGGAGAGCGCCGACCTGGGCTACATAGCCTTCGACCTCGCGGAGAAGTACCGCCACCCGGTGCTGATAGCCTCCGACGCAGCCATCGGCCAGATGGTGGAGCCGGTCGTGCTGCCGGAGATGAAGGAGCACGACATAGACACGTACGACTGGGCCGTCGCCCCGCGCAAGAGCGGCGAGAGGCACAAGGTGGTCGTGAACACCTACTACGGCATGGGCGCGGACGCCTACTTCGGCTACCTGCGCGACAAGTACGCGCGCATGGAGGCCGAGGAGCAGCGCTGGGAGGCCGTC
>CALWYT010000073.1 GCA_944385835.1 uncultured Oscillospiraceae bacterium
TTTATTCCATGCCTTTGAACACGTATCCGGCCTTTTCCACCGCTTCGCGCAGGACGCGCTCGTCCACGCCGGGAGAAAGGCGCAGCCGCACCCTGGCCTCCTCGTGGCTCGGCTCGGCGCTCAGCACGCCCTCGACGCCCTCCAGCGCCTCCTTCACCGCGCGCTCGCAGTACTCGCACATCATGCCGTCCACGTACATGACGGCCTCCGCAGGCTCCGCGTCCGGCGCGGGTCCCGCCGCGCCTCGGGCGCGCCGCGGCCTGTCCCGGCTCGCGTCGCGCAGCTTGAAGAGGTTCAGCCGCAGCGCGTTTGAGACGACGCAGAAGCTGCTCAGGCTCATCGCTGCGGCGCCTATCATCGGGTTGAGCGTAAGCCCCGCCCAGACGAAGCAGCCCGCGGCCACGGGGATGCCGATGGTGTTGTAGAAGAAGGCCCAGAACAGGTTCTCGTGTATGTTGCGCAGCGTGGCGCGGGAGAGGCGTATGGCGGCGGGGACGTCGCTCAGGCGGCTTTTCATCAGCACGACGTCGGCCGCGTCGATGGCCACGTCCGCCCCGGCGCCAATGGCGACGCCTATGTCGGCGCGGGTGAGCGCGGGCGCGTCGTTGATGCCGTCGCCCACCATGGCTACCTTGCCCTGCTTCATGAAGCGCCGCACCACGGCCTCCTTTCCGTCGGGCAGGACGCCGGCGATGACCTCGTCCACCCCGGCCTCCGCGCCGATGGCCCTGGCCGTGCGCTCGTTGTCGCCGGTGAGCATGACCACGCGGATGCCCATATTGCGCAGCTCCTGCACGGCGCGGGGGCTGTCCTCCTTTATGACGTCGGCCACGGCTATGACGCCGCAGAGCCTGCCGCCGCGCGCGAAGTACAGCGGCGTCTTGCCCGCGGCGGAGAGGGCCTCCGCCCCGGCGCGCAGGCCGCCGGGTATCGGGGCGACGGTGGAGATATGCGCCGCGCTGCCGCCGTGCAGCTCCTCGCCGTCCAGGACGGCCCGGACGCCGTTGCCCGGCAGGGCCGCGAAGCCGGCGGCCTCCGGCGCGGCGAGGCCCTGCTCCTCGCCGTAACGCATTATGGCTCGGGCCAGGGGGTGCTCGCTTTTCTGCTCAAGCGCGAGCGCCGTGAGCAGCAGCTCCCGCGCGTCCTCCCCGTCCCCGGCCGGGATGACGTCGGTCACGCGCGGCTCCCCGGCCGTGATGGTGCCGGTCTTGTCGAGCACGACTATGTCCGTCCTCCCGGCGGCCTCGAGCGAGGCGGCGGTCTTGAAGAGGATGCCGTTCTTCGCGCCGATGCCGCTGCCCACCATGATGGCGACAGGCGTGGCGAGGCCCAGCGCGCAGGGGCAGCTTATCACCAGCACGCTTATGCCCCGGGCGAGGGCGTAGCCGAAGCCGTAGCCCAGCGCCAGCCAGACCGCCGCAGCCACCGCCGCTATCGCGATGACGGCCGGGACGAAGATGCCGGAGACCCTGTCGGCCACCTTGGCTATGGGGGCCTTCGTGGCCGCGGCGTCGGACACCATCTGTATTATCTGGCTCAGGGTGGTGTCCTCCCCGACGCGCGTGGCGCGGCAGCGGATAAAGCCGCTCTGGTTTATCGTGGCGGCGGAGACGCCGTCGCCCTCGGCCTTGTCCACGGGTATGCTCTCTCCGGTCAGCGCGCTCTCGTTCACGGCGCTCTCGCCCTCAATGACCACGCCGTCCACGGGTATGCTCTCGCCCGGGCGGACCACAAAGACGTCGCCGGCGCGCACCTCCTCCACCGGCACCTCGGCCTCTGCGCCGCCGCGCACGACGGTGGCGGTCTTGGGCGCGAGCCGCATCAGGCCCTTGAGCGCGTCGGTGGTCCGGCCCTTGCTGCGCGCCTCGAGCATCTTGCCCACGGTTATGAGCGTGAGTATCATGGCCGCGGCCTCAAAGTAGAAGCCCTCGTGCATGATCTCCATCTGCTCAGCGGCGCTTCCCGCCGCCGTCATGCGAAACAGCTCCCAGCTGCTCCAGGCGAAGGCCGCGCCGGAGCCGAGGGCGACCAGCGTGTCCATGTTCGGCGCGCGGTGCGCCAGGCCCTTGAAGCCCGAGACGAAGAACTTGCGGTTGATTATCATCACCGCCGCCGTGAGATAGAGCTGTATCAGCGCCTGGGCCATGTAGTTCCCCGCGAGGAAGCCCGGCAGCGGCCAATGCCACATCATGGCGCCCATGGAGAAGTACATGAGCACTATGAGGAAGCCGGCGGAGAGCGCCAGCCTCCGCTTGAGCGCGGGCGTCTCGTGGTCGGCCAGTGCCTCCTCCGCCTCGGCCAGGCCGGCGCCGGAGGGCTTTTTCGCCCCCGCGCCCTTCTCGCTGGCGCCGTAGCCCGCGTCCGTAACGGCCTTTATTATGTCGGCGCCGGAGGCCGTACCCTCCACGCCCATCGAGTTCGTCAGCAGGCTGACCGAGCAGCTCTCGACGCCCGGCACGGCGGAGACGGCCTTCTCCACCCTGGCCGAGCAGGCCGCGCAGCTCATGCCCGTCACGTTAAACTGTCTCATACGCTACGTCCTCCTCCGCCGCGCTATCTCATCAGCTTTTGCAGCGTGCGCAGCAGCTCGTCTATCGTCTCGTCCCTCCCCGCGCGGATGTCCTCGACCACGCAGGTGCGGATATGGTCGCTGAGCAGCTCGCGGCTGAAGGCGTTCATCGCCGCCGTCACCGCCGCGCTCTGCACAAGTATCTCCGGGCAGTACGCCCCCTTCTCCACCATGCCGCGTATGCCGCGCACCTGGCCCTCTATGCGGTTGAGCCGGTGGATAAGGCTGCGGTACTCCTCCGGCGTGTGCTCCTTTGTGCGGTGAGCGCAGCAGTCCATGTTCTCAGCCACGGCGGTCAGTCCTTTCGTTTTATACCCCCTATGGGTATCTACAATATACCCCTCCCAGGGTATGTTGTCAAGCCCCCGCGTCAAAAATAATTTTGCCGCGTATTTCCTGCGCGCATTTTTCCGCGGCCCTGCGGCAAGCGCGCGGCAAAGGAAGCGGTGCAAGTTTTATCCGCCTTTATTTTACGCGGCGCGGCGCATAATTTTATAGGCCGGGCGATTGCGCGGCGGATTTTTTAGCGGGGGGATGCGTATGAAAAAATTTCTGAGGCGCGCCGTGTTCCTGCCGGCGCTGGCCCTGGCGCTGACGCTGGCGCTGCCCGCGGCGGCGAGCGCGGACGAGCTGGTGCCGGTGGGGCGCGCGGTGGGTATCGAGGCCGAGACCGCCGGGCTGCTTGTGGCCTCCCTGGCCAAGGTGCAGACGGCCTCCGGCGAGGCCAGCCCGGCGGCGGACGCGGGCGTGCTGCCCGGCGACATCATCGTGCGCCTGGGCGGGGAGGAGATAGGCGGCGTCGAGGACTTCACCGAGGCGCTCGGCTCGCTCGACGGCGGCGAGGTGCAGCTGACGGTCCTGCGCGACGAAAAGCGCGTGCAGCTGGCCCTGACGCCCGTGCAGGACAGCCAGGGCGCGTGGCGGCTGGGGCTGTGGCTGCGCGGCAGCGTGTCCGGCATAGGCACCGTAACCTATTATGACCCGGAGACGGGCGAATACGGCGCGCTGGGCCACAGCATCACGGACGCGGACACCGGCGTGCTGCTGCCCATAGGCGAGGGGCGCATCTGCGACGCGACGGTATCCGACGTGCGCCGCGGCGAGCGCGGCAAGGCCGGCGAGCTGCACGGCAGCTACGACGCCGGCAGCTCCATCGGCAGCGTGGACGCGAACACGGCGCACGGCATTTTCGGCCGCAGCGACGGCTTTGACGGCGAGGCCCTGCCCACGGCGGAGGCCGGGGAGATAGTGGACGGCGAGGCCTCCATACTCGCCAACGTCTCCGGCAGCGAGGTGCGCGAGTACGCCGTCAAGATAAGCCGCGCCGGCTCCGGCGGCGACCGGCTGCTGGTCACCGTCACGGACCCCGAGCTGCTGGAGGCCACGGGCGGCATAGTGCAGGGGATGAGCGGCAGCCCGATTATCCAGAACGGCAAGCTGGTCGGCGCGGTGACCCATGTCCTCGTCAGCGACCCGCAGCGAGGCTACGGCGTGACGATAAGCGCGATGCGCGAGTCGGAGGCTGCGGCGTAAGTCCGGGGGCGGCGCGGAATACCGCGCCGCCTTTTTTGACCTCCGCTCCGCTCTCGCCGTTATTGACGGGGGCGGAGGGATTATGCTAATATGCGCTCATGGAGGCGCTGCGCGCCGTAAGCGGGGGTGACTGTATGGTAAGCGACCTGGGTATACTCGAGCGGCTGCCCTACTGGGCGGCGCTCAGCGAGGCGGAGCGCGGCGAGGCCGCGCGCGGCGCGGTGCTGCGCTCCTATGAGCGCGGCGCGCTGATACACGGCGGCGGGGCGGAGTGCCTGGGCATGGCCCTGGTGCTCTCCGGCCTCGCGCGGGCCTATGTGCTCAGCGGCGAGGGCCGCGAGGTGACGCTCTTCCGCATCGCCGAGGGCGGCGGCTGTGTGCTCTCCGCCTCCTGCGTGATAAGCGAGATAAACTTCGACACCTTCCTGGGCGCGGAGCGCGATACGCGGCTTCTGATCGTCCCCTCCGGCGTCTTCGGCCGGCTGGCGGAGTCGAACCTGCGCGTGAAGCTCTGGATGTACGAGCAGGCGGCGAGCCGCTTCTCCGACGTGATGTGGTCGATGCAGAACCTGCTCTTCAACCGCTTCGACCGCCGCCTGGCGGATTTCCTGCTGGAGGAATACGCGCGCGGCGGCTCGCGCGAGATACGCATGACGCACGAGCAGCTCGCGCAGAACACCTCCTCGGCGCGCGAGGTGGTGGCCCGGATGCTCAAGCGCTTCGCCTCGGACGGCCTTGTGGACGTCTCAAAGCGCGGCGCCGTCAGGCTCACCGACATAGAGGGTTTGAAAAATATCTGAAAAAATTCCGCCGAATGTGACCCGGTCACGTTTTTTCGCCGCGGCGCGCGCTATCATAGGCTCACAAGAAAACAAAAGCCGAAAGGAGAACGCGCTATGGCTGAGATAAACGTCACTTCCAAGAACTTTAACACCGAGGTCATCCAGAGCGACATACCCGTCCTTGTGGACTTCTGGGCCAGCTGGTGCGGCCCCTGCCGTATGCTCGCGCCCATCCTCGCCGAGATCGCACGCGAGCGCGCGGGCAGCGTCAAGGTGGCCAAAATAAACGTAGACGAGCAGCCCGAGCTTGCTGACCGCTTCGGCGTCTCCGGCATACCCACGGTGCTGCTGTTCAGGGACGGCCAAGTCGTGGACTCCTCCGTCGGCTTCCGCCCCAAGCGCCGGCTCGAGGCGATGCTGGCCAAATAACCTTCGTATTTCTCTCCTTTTCCTTTCTCTCTTTTTCTTACAGCCGGGCCGCTCAGGCGGCGGCCCAAAGGCGAGGCAGGCCACCTGCCCCGCCTCTGGGCGCATCCGGCGCGCGGGGCGCGCCATAACAACTGTACAGAGGGCGAGCTATGCAATACCTGATCACATTCCTGGAGGGCATCATCACCTTCATATCCCCCTGCCTGCTACCGATGCTGCCGGTGTACGTCTCGTATTTCGCCGCGGGCGAAAGCGGCGGGACGGCGCGCACGGCGCGCAACGCGCTGGGCTTCGTCACAGGCTTCACGCTGGTCTTTACGGCCATGGGCGCGCTGGCCGGGACTGTCGGCTCCTTCCTGCGCGGGCATCAGACGCTGGTCAACATAGTCTCCGGCGCGGTGGTTGTGCTCTTCGGCCTCGCGTATCTCGGCGTGTTCAATCTCCGCTTCCTGCGCGGCAGCCGCGCGGACGCCGGCGGGAAGCGCCTGGGCTTTTTCTCCGCGCTGTTCTTCGGCGTCATCTTCTCCGTGGGCTGGACGCCCTGCGTGGGCGCCTTCCTGGGCAGCGCGCTGATGCTGGCCTCGCAGAGGGCGCACGCGCTCGAGGGCATGGCGCTGCTGCTGGTCTACTCCGCCGGGCTGGGTATCCCCTTCGTTGTCAGCGCGGTGCTGATAGACCGGCTCAAGGGCGCCTTCGGCTGGATCAAAGCCCACTACAAGGTCATCAACGCGGTCTGCGGCGCGCTGCTGATACTCGTCGGCGTCGCGATGGCCACGGGACACATGGGCCGGCTGCTGGCCCTGCTGAGTTAGGAGGACGTATGAAAAAGAAATCCGCTCTTATAACCGCGCTCGCGCTCGCGCTGGTGCTGGTAGGCGCCCTGGCGGGCTACACCTATCTCAGCCGCGGCGAGAGCGCCCCGCAGTTCGGCCTGGCCGAAGGTGCCGGGGAGGTCTCCTCCCCCGCCCCCGGCGAGGGTACGCCCGCGCCGACGCCCATGCCCGCGCCCGACTTCACCGTCTACGACGCCGGGGGGAACGCCGTCTCCTTTGCCGAGCTGATGGGCGGCAAGCCGACCGTGCTCAACTTCTGGGCCAGCTGGTGCGGCCCCTGCCGCAGCGAGATGCCGCACTTCCAGGAGGCCTATGAGCGCCTGGGCGGCGAGGTCAACTTCGTCATGGTGAACATGACCGACGGCCAGCGCGAGACCCAGGAGAGCGCCGCGGAGTACGTCTCCGAAAGCGGCTGGACCTTCCCCGTCTACTTCGACCGCGACCTGGACGCGGCCATGACCTACGGGGCCTACTCCCTGCCGCAGACCTACCTCATCAACGCGGAGGGCCGGCTTGTGGCCGGGGCCGCCGGCGCCATGAGCGCGGAGATGCTCCAGACCGGGCTGGACATGATAATGTGAGCGCAAGGCTGCGATTTGCCTTAAATCGCAGCCTTTTTCCGCCGTTTTGCGGCGGATTTCCAGACTACAGCCAGGAGGTATGCTTATGGTGCCGGAATTTGCCGCCGCCTCGCCGCGCGCGCGGCGGGTCACGGAGGGCTTTCTCGCCGCCTTCGGCCCGCGTCCGGGTATGGAGCTGTTTTCCTCGCCCGGCCGCACCGAACTGGGCGGCAACCACACCGACCACCAGCGCGGGCGCGTGCTCGCCGCGGCGGTCAGCCTCGACATACTCGCCTGCGCCGCGCCGAACGGCGAGGGCCGCGTCCGCTTCATATCCGAGGGCTGGCCGGCGCTGGAGCTGGACCTGGCCGAGCCGGGTCCGATAGAGGCGGAGCGCGGCTCTCCCGCGGCGCTCATACGCGGCGTGGCCGGCGCGCTGTGCGGCCCGGGCCGCCCCCTGGGCGGCTTCGACGCCTACGCCGCCTCCGTCCTGCCGGCCGGGGCCGGGCTTTCGTCCTCCGCGGCCTTCGAGCTGCTGGCCGCACAGATATTCAACAGCTTTTACTGCGCCGGGGAGCTGGACGCCCTCTGCCTGGCCCTCGCCGCGCCGCGCGCGGAGAACGGGTACCACGGCAAGCCCTGCGGGCTGATGGACCAGCTCGCCTGCGCGCTCGGCGGCGCCGCGGCCCTGGACTTCGCCGGCCCCGCCGGGCCGGAGGTCACGCGCCTGCCCTTTGCGCCGGGGCGGCACGGCTTTGCCCTCTGCCTTATCCACACCGGCTCGGGCCACGCTGGCCTGACGGAGGAATACGCCGCCGTGCCTCGCGAGATGCGCGCCGTCGCCGCCTTCTTCGGCCGCGAGGCGCTGCGCGGGCTGGAGGAGGCCGAGCTGCTGGCCGCCGCGCCGGAGCTGCGGCGCGCCGTGGGCGACCGCGCCCTGCTGCGCGCGCTGCACTTCATACGCGAGGACGCGCGCGCGGCGCTCCAGGCGGAGGCCCTGCTGCGCGGGGACTTCCCCGCCTTCCTCGACCTTGTGCGCGAGAGCGCCCGCTCCTCCCGGGAGCTGCTGCAGAACATTTTCCCGGCCGGGGCCGTATCCGAACAGCCCCTGGCCCTGGCGCTGACCCTCGCGGAGGCCTGGCTGGGCGGCGAGGGCGCGGCCCGCGTCCACGGCGGCGGCTTCGCCGGGGCCGCGCAGGCCTATGTCCCGCTGGACGCGCTGGCGGGCTTCGCGCGGCGCATGGACGCCGTATTCGGCCCCGGCTCCTGCCGGGCGCTGGAGATACGCGAGCGGGGCGCGGGGCCGCTGCGGCAGGAATAGCAAAGCGCCGGGGGCTGCCCCGGCGCTTTTCGCGGCGTCTATTTGTTCTTGTTCAGCTCCGCCCTCGCCTCGCAGTAGAGGCAGCGGTAGGTGTGCGTGGCCTTGTCCGAGAGGAAGAACACCTGGTCGAGGCCCGGCTCCACCGTGGTGATGCACCTGGGGTTGCGGCACTTGAGCACGTTTACGATGCGCTCCGGCAGATCCAGCTTGCGCTTGTCGGCCAGCTTGCCGTCGCGTATCACGTTTACGGTCGCGTCCGGGTCCACAAAGCCTATCACGCCCAGGTCTATGTCCTTCGGCGAGTCTATTTTGATGATGTCCTTGCGGCCCAGCTTGGCGCTGGGCGCGTTTTTTATGATGGCGACGGTGCAGTCCATGTCGCCCAGGTGCAGCAGGCGGTAGAGGTCCATGGCCCCTCCGGCGCGGATGTGGTCTATGACCAGCCCGTTTTTGATGGAGTCTATGTTCATTTCCCGGCCTCCTCCAGCAGCTTGAGTATCAGCGCCATGCGCACGAACTTGCCGTACAGCGCCTGGCGGAAATAGCAGGCGCGCGGGTCGTCGTCGATGGCCGTGTCGATCTCGTTCACGCGCGGCAGCGGGTGGAGGATGGCGAGGCTGCGCTTGGCGCTCTCCAGCTTGGCGGGGGTAAGGATGTAGCTGTCCTTCAGCCTGAGATAGTCCTCCTCGTTGAAGAAGCGCTCGCGCTGCACGCGGGTCATATACAGCACGTCCAGCTCCGGCATGACCTCGGCGAGGTCGCGCACCTCGGCGAACTGCGCTCCGCTCTTCGCGAGCACGTCCTGCCGCACATAGCCGGGCAGGCGCAGCTCCTCGGGCGAGATGCAGACGAAGCGGACGCCCTCGCAGCGCGTGAGCGCGGCTATCAGCGAGTGTACCGTGCGCCCGAATTTCAGGTCGCCGCAGAGGCCGATGGTGAAATTGTCGAGCGACCCCTTCTCCCGGCGTATGGTCATCAGGTCGGTCAGGGTCTGCGTGGGGTGGTTGTGGCCGCCGTCTCCGGCGTTGATGATAGGCACGGTGGAGCGCAGCGAGGCGGCGAGCGGCGCGCCCTCCTTGGGATGGCGCATGGCGATGACGTCCGCGTAGCAGCCGACGACGCGCACCGTGTCGGAGACGCTCTCGCCCTTGCTTGCGGAGGAGCTGGCAGCCTCGGAAAAGCCCAGCACCTTGCCGCCCAGCTCCATCATCGCGGCCTCGAAGCTCAGGCGCGTGCGGGTGCTCGGCTCGAAGAAGAGGGTGGCGAGCTTCTTATAGCGGCAGGCCTCGCGGTAGTCCTCCGGGTGGGCGAATATGCCGTCCGCGAGGTCCAGGAGCGAGACTATCTCCCCCTGTGCGAGGTCGCGTATGTCTATGAGATGCCTCATCTGAGCGCCTCCTGCCAGCTGCCGTCGTCTGGATTGTCCCGGAAGGCCATCAGCGCGGGGACATAGCTGGCGGGGAAGGCCCCGTCCTCGGCCGCGGCGGCGACGACCTCGTCGAAGTTCGTGAGGCAGTGGGCGACGGTGTTGTGCTCGGCTATGCGCCTTCTGCCCTTTTCCATGCCGTAGGTGAAGAGCGCGGCGATGCCCAGCACCTCTGCCCCGGCCTCGCGCAGGGCCTCCACGGCCTCCAGCGCGCTGCCGCCGGTGGAGATGAGGTCCTCGACCACGACGACCTTCTCGCCGGGGGCCAGGCGGCCCTCTATGCGGTTCCGGCGGCCGTGGTCCTTGCTGCCTGAGCGCACATAGCCCATGGGCAGGCCCAGGATGTGCGCCGCTATCGCCGCGTGGGCGATGCCCGCCGTGGCCGTACCCATAAGCGCCTCCGCCTCCGGGTACTCGCGGCGTATCAGCTCCGCGAGGGCCGTCTCCACCCCCTCGCGCACCTCCGGCGCGGTCAGTATGAGGCGGTTGTCGCAGTATATCGGGCTTTTTATCCCGCTGGCCCAGGTGAACGGCTCGTCCGGGCGGAGGAACACCGCGCCTATGCTCAAAAGCGCGCGGGAGGCGTCGAACTTCTCCATCACGCCTCGCCTCCCAGGAACTCGGCCCTCGCGCGGCGCCAGGCCGCGACGGGGTCCGCCGCGCCGGTTATCGGGCGGCCCATGACGATATAGTCGCTGCCCAGGGCGCGCGCCCTCTCCGGCGTGGTGACGCGCACCTGGTCGCCGCGCTCGCCGCCGGCGAAGCGCACGCCGGGCGTGACGGTCAGAAAGCCGGCGCCGCAGCGCTCGTGGATGACGCCGCTCTCCAGCGGGGAGCAGACCACGCCGTCCAGGCCCGCGGCCTGGGCGTTCGCGGCGTAGGCGATGCAGGTCTCGGCCAGGGGCTTTTCAATCAGCAGCTCGCGGCGCAGCGCCTCCTCGCTCGTGGAGGTGAGTATGGTGACGGCGATGAGCTTTGTTTTGCGCTCGCCGTTTTCATCCGTCAGGCCCTCGAGCGCGGCGCGCATCATCTCCGCGCCGCCAAAGGCGTGCAGATTTATTATGTCAACTCCAAGCGGCCGCAGCGAGCGCATCGCGCCGCGCACCGTATTGGGGATGTCGCAGAGCTTGAGGTCGAGGAAGATGCGGAACCCGCGCGCCTTTATCTCCCGCACGATCTCCGGCCCGGCGGCGTAGAACAGCTCCATGCCTATTTTGACCCAGGGCTTCTCGCCCTCGAAGCGCCCGAGGAAGGAGATCACGCTCTCCCTGTCGGGCATATCGCAGGCGATTATCACGTCTTTAGCCATTGTGTGCTCCTCCTATTATGTCAACCAAATTTGTGATGCCGTACTTCTCCATCTCCGCCGGGAGGGCCTCGATGATCTCCTTGGCCGCGAAGGGGTTCGTGAGGTTGGCCGCGCCCACGCCGACGGCCGTCGCGCCCGCGAGCATCATCTCTATGACGTCGCGCGCCGTGCTCACGCCGCCCATGCCGACTATGGGTATGTCCACAGCCTCGTAGACCTGGTAGACCATCCGCAGCGCGATCGGGAACACCGCGCCGCCGGAGAGGCCGCCCGTGACGTTGGCGAGCACGGGCCTTCTCGCCGCCGGGTCTATCCGCATGGCGAGGACGGTGTTGATGAGCGAGAGGCCGTCCGCGCCCGCGTCCGCGCAGGCGCGCGCGATGGGGACGATGTCGGTGACGTTGGGCGTCAGCTTGACTATGACGGGCTTCTTCGTCACGCGCTTTACCTCGCGCGTGACCGCGGCCGCGCCCTCGCAGCAGGCGCCGAAGCTCATGCCGCCGCCGTGTACGTTGGGGCAGCTGACGTTAAGCTCTATCCAGCCGACTATGTCCTCGGCGTCCAGCCTCTCGGCGACGGAGACGTACTCGCCGATGGAAAAGCCGCAGACGTTGGCCAGCACCTTCTTGGAGTAGACCTTGGCCAGCGCGGGCAGCTCTACGTTCACGACGTCCTCCACGCCGGGGTTCTGCAGCCCGACGCTGTTGAGCATACCGCCGGGCGCGTCGGCTATCCTCGGCGTGGGGTTGCCGAAGCGCGGGTAGGCCGTTGTACCCTTGATGGCAAAGGCCCCGAGGCAGTTGATGTCGTAGATCTCCGCGAACTCCCGGCCGTAGCCGAAGGCTCCGGAGGCGGGGATGACGGGGTTTTCCAGCTCCACGCCGCACAGGTTCACCGCGGTGTTCACCATATAAGCTCGCCTCCCCTGAAAACCGGCCCGTCCTTGCAGACGCGCCTCGGGCCGTTCACGGTCTCCACCGTGCAGCCCATGCAGGCCCCGAAGCCGCAGCCCATGCGCGCCTCGAGCGAGAACTGCGCCTTGGCCCCGGCCTCGCGGTCTATGATTTGCAGCATCGGCGCCGCGCCGCAGGCGTAGACCGAGCTGTACTCGAAGTCGCCCAGCGCCGCCGTGACCAGGCCGCGGCGGCCCCGGGAGCCGTCCGCTGTGTAGACCTCCGTGCGTGCGCCGAGGGCGGCGAAGTCGCTCACGTAGAAGCTCTCTGTCCCGGAGTTGAAGCCCAGCGCCGCCGTGACGGACGCGCCGTCCGCGGCGAGCGCGCGGCAGAGCGGCCAGAGCACGCCCACGCCGCTGCCCCCGCCTATGAGCAGCGGCCTCTCCCCGGCTGCGGAGAGGTCAAAGCCGTTGCCCAGGCCCGTGACTATGTCCAGCTCCGCGCCCGGCGCGAGGGCGGCCAGCGCCGCCGTACCCTCGCCGCGCACGCGCACGGCGAGCGTGAGGCTTCCCCCGTCAAAGCCCGCGACGGAGAAGGGCCGGCGCAGGAAGTACCCGGGTACGGCGACCTCGGCAAACTGGCCGGGGACTATGCCCGAGCCGTCGCCGGAGAAGGTCAGCCGGTGCATACCGGGGACGAGGGCGGTATTCTCAACAAGAGTGAATTTTCCCTTTTTCATATCAGTCTATCGTGGAGATGGAGATGGTGATCTCCTCGAGCACATCCAGCAGGACGTTCACGGTGTCGAGGCTGGTGAAGATGGGGACGTTGTTCTCCACGGCGCAGCGGCGTATCTCGTAGCCGTCCGTGTGGCCCGTGGTGGCGTTGAGGTCGCGGGTGTTTATGACGTAGCTGACGTAGCCCTGGCGTATCGAGTCGAGTATCTCGCCGCTGCCCTCGCTTATCTTGCGGCGCACGCGCGTGCGTATGCCGTGGCTCTTGAGGAAGCGCGCCGTACCCTCCGTGGCCTCGATGTTGAAGCCCAGGTCGTAGAAGCGCCGGATGAGCGGCAGGGCCTCGGCCTTGTCGCAGTCGGCGATGGTGACGAACACGGCGCCGGAGTTGGCGACGCGCATACCGCTGGCCTGGAGCGCCTTGTAGAGCGCGCGGTTTATCGTGCGGTCGCTGCCTATGGCCTCGCCGGTGGACTTCATCTCCGGGGAGAGGTAGGCGTCCAGGCCGGAGAGCTTGGAGAAGCTGAAGGCGGGGGCCTTGACGTAGAACTTCTCGCGGTCCGGCGGGCAGAGTTCGGTTATGCCCTGCTCGGGCAGGGAGACGCCCAGCATGGCCAGCGTGCCGATGTCGGCCAGGCTGTAGCCCGTGGCCTTGGAGATGAAGGGTAC
>CALWYT010000074.1 GCA_944385835.1 uncultured Oscillospiraceae bacterium
ACGCCGCAGCCGGAGCCAATGAGCATGGGGATGAAGCTCTTGCCGGAGAGGCCGAACTTGCGGAAGATACGGTCCATGATGAAGGCGATACGGGCCATATAGCCGACGTCCTCGAGAATGGAGAGCATGACGAAGAGGATAAGCATCTGCGGCACGAAGCCAATGACCGCGCCGACGCCGGCGATTATGCCGTCCACGACGAGGCCGGTCAGCCAGGCCGCGGCGCCCGCCGCCTCCATCCAGCCGCGCACGGTCTCCATGCACCACTCGCCGACGAGCACGTCGTTCGTCCAGTCGGTTATCGGCGTGCCTATCTTCGGACCCATGGCCACCCAGTAGACGAGCGCCATTACCGCGACGAAAATTGGCAGGGCCGCGAAGCGGTTCGTTACCACGCGGTCTATCTTGTCGGAGAGGCTGAGCTTATGCCCGGCGCTCTTCTTTTTTGCCGCCGAGGCGACACTCCTGGCTATGCAGGCGTAGCGCTGGTTCGTGATGATGCTCTCGGCGTCGTCGTCCATCTCGCGCTCGCAGTCGGCTATGTGCTCGTCTATGTGCTTCCACAGCCCGGCGTCGAGCTTCAGCTCCTCGAGCACCTTCTCATCGCGCTCAAAGAGCTTTATCGCATACCAGCGCAGGAAGCGCCCGTCCACCTTGCCCTCGATGCCCTCCTCGATGTGGGCGAGGGCGTGCTCCACGCTGCCGGTAAAGACGCTGGGGACCTTCGCGGGCTGGTGAGCCGAGGCTAACTCAACGGCGCGCTCCGCCGCCGCCTCGCCGCCCTCGCCCTTGAGGGCGCTGGTCGCCACGACCTCGCAGCCCAGCGCGGCGGCGAGCTTCTTCATGTCTATGACGTCGCCGTTCTTGCGCACGACGTCTATCATATTCACCGCGACGACCGTGGGTATGCCCAGCTCGAGCAGCTGCGTGGTGAGGTAGAGGTTGCGCTCTATATTCGTGCCGTCCACGATGTTGATGATGGCGTCGGGCTTCTCGTTCACCAGATAGTTGCGGGCGACGACCTCCTCCAGCGTGTAGGGGCTGAGGGAGTAGATGCCGGGCAGGTCCTGTATCACGGCGTCCCTGTTGGACTTGAGGCGGCCCTCCTTCTTCTCGACGGTGACGCCCGGCCAGTTGCCGACGCGCTGGTTCGAGCCTGTGAGGGCGTTGAACATCGTCGTCTTGCCGCTGTTGGGATTGCCTGCGAGGGCAATTTTGACTTTCATGCTTGCACTCCTCCTGATTAGTTTATTCTAACCTGCGGGAAAAATTAAACCAGCTCTATCATTTCCGCGTCGGCCTTCCTGATGGAAAGCTCGTAGCCGCGTATCGTGACCTCGACCGGGTCGCCCAGGGGCGCGACCTTGCGGACATACAGCTCCGTCCCCTTGGTGACGCCCATGTCCATGATGCGGCGCTTGAGCGCGCCCGCGCCGTGGATTTTCGCGACCCTGGCGGTCTCGCCGATTTTGACGTCTTTCAGCGTTTTCACATGATTACCCCCTAATCGTTTACCATGATTCTCGTACACACGTCCCTGTCCAGGGCTATGCGGGAGTCCTTCACCTGGAGGATGAGGTTCCCGCCGTGCGAAGCCGCGACCGTCACGGCCTCGCCGACGACAAGCCCCAGCTCCGCGAGACGCCGGCGCGTCTCGTCCTTCCCGGTTATCCTGGCTATCTCCAGGCTCTCGCCCTCGGCAGCCATCGCAAGCGGATACATACGCCGCCCTCCTCTCGGACGCACGGGCCGGCCCGTGCGGGTTAGAATTAACTAACCAACGCCAAGAGTGTAATACATCAAGGGGGATTTGTCAAGCCCCATCGGAATTTTTCTCAAAGTGACGGCGCAGGGACGCTCTCGCCGCGGGGGCGGCGGGCGCATATCGCGGGGAATAATATACAAAACGGCCGGGGTGGATTCTCGCACGTTTAACAAAACGATTTGAGGAGGACATTTTTCGTTTGACTTTTCGCACAAAAACGGCTACAGTTTACTTGTCGGAACACCGGGAACGTTCCCGGGAACGTTCCCGGACCGCGGAAGGGGGGAGAGGCCGCGTGACAATCAAGGACTTGGCCAAGCTGTGCGGGGTGTCGGTCAGCACCGTATCCCGCGTGCTCAACGACAGGCCGGACGTCAGCCCGGCGGTGCGCGAGGCGGTGCTCTCCGCCGTGCGCGAGAGCAACTACGTGCCGAACAACTCCGCCCGCTCGCTGGTGCTCACCAGCTCGGACGCCGTGGGGCTTGTGGTGCGCGGCGTGTCCAACCCCTTTTATTCGGACATCATCAAGGTCATAGGCCGCGAGATCGACGCCGCGGGCTACACCATGGTTATGCAGCAGATAAGCTCCAGCGCCGACGAGCTGGAGGCCGCCGCGCTCATGGAGCGGGAGAAGAAGCTCTGCGGCCTGGTCCTGCTGGGCGGCCGCTGGGACTACTCCGAGGAGGAGCTGCGGCGCATAACCGTACCCTTCGTCTGCTGCTCATACACCAACACCTTCGGCTCCCTGCCCCGCGGCTGCTACTCCTCCGTGACGATAGAGGACTCCCGCGCGGCCGAGAGAGCGGTGGACGAGCTGTGCGGGCTGGGACACACCCGCATCGCCTGCCTGATGGCGGAGCGCGACGACCGCTCGATAAGCGAGCTGCGCTACCACGGCTACCTCAGCAGCCTGGGCGCGCACGGCATCGCGCCCGACGAGGCGCTGGCGGCCGTGGCAGGCTCCTTCGACATGGCGGACGCCTACGAGGCCACGAGGCGGCTGATCGCCTCCGGCGCGGAGTTCACGGCCATCTTCAGCATATCGGACGCCATGGCCATCGCGGCGATAAAGGCCCTCGCCGACTGCGGCAGGGAGGTGCCGCGCGACTGCTCCGTCATAGCCATAGACGGGCTGACCTTCTCCGAATACGTCCGCCCCACGCTCACGACGCTCTGCCAGCCGATGGCCGGGATGGGCGAGGAGAGCGTGCGCATACTGTTCGACGTCATAGAGGGCCGCTCGGCGAACCGGCACGTCATTGTCGAGCCGGTCCTGCGCCGGGGCGCCTCCATAGCGCCGCCGAAGAAATAAAAAAAGCCCTGGCCCAGACGCCCGGGCGTCTTCGTTATAGTGCAGAGCACTATAACGAATCCGATTGGTTTTTACGGCCGGAGATGTGCCGTGAAAATAAATTTGAACAGGAGATGTAAAAGCATGAAAAAGTTTCTTGCACTTGCGCTCGCACTCGTAATGGTGTTCGCACTCGCGGCCTGCGGCGGGGAGCCTGCTCCCACCGAGTCCGCCGACCCCGGCACGACTGAGAGCGCCGACCCCGGCGCGACCGCCGCGGGCAGCGTCTATTATCTGAACTTCAAGCCCGAACAGGAGAAGCAGTGGCTGGAGCTCGCCGAGATCTACACCGAGGAGACCGGCGTCCCCGTCAAGGTCGTCACCGCCGCCTCCGGTACCTATGAGACC
>CALWYT010000075.1 GCA_944385835.1 uncultured Oscillospiraceae bacterium
CCAGAAGCCGCTGTTCTGCCCTCGGTACTCCATCGCCGGGGGGACGCCGGAGATGGTGCCGTCGGCGGCGGAGTCGGTGCTGGTGCCGGTGGCGGAGAGGGCGCTCGGGGCCGCGGGGCGGGGGAACCCGATAGCGGTCTTGTCGCCGGCCGGGGCGCCGGTATCAGTGTTGGCCTTGACGCGGACGGTGAGATAGCGGTAGCCGCTGGCGTCGTCCAGTATGGCCGCGATGGACCCGCCGTCTGCAACCGCGTCCGTCCCCGCGCCCTCGATGAAGGCCTCGTATACGCCGTCGTTGTAGCTTATCGTCTCGTCGGCGTAGCTGAAGCTGACGACGCTCGCATCAGGAGCTTCGGGGGCCTCGGGGGCCGTCTCCTCGGGGAGTATGTAGATGTAGTTCTTGAGCGTACCGCTGGAGACTCCCTTAGTGTACTGGAACGTTCTGTTGTTGTAATAGGAGTACCAGACTCCGTCGTCATCTATCTTCTCGACGACGGCCATGAGGTCGACGGCAGACAGGGGGAAATTGTTCACTTCGAAGTGTGCTATGGCGCCAAGCTCGGGCGTCTTGCCGGTTTCATAGCCGGCGTCAACCCATTTGTAGCCCTTGCCGCTGAAATTCGGGGCGGCGCCCAGTATCTCGTAGGCGCGGCCATAGGCGTACCACTCGCTGCTGCCACTGCCGTACACCATGAGATTTAAGTACGTGTTCTTGCTGCTGTAGTAATAGTCGTTCCCAGATTCGGGTTCAGTAGTCCTGGGCGCAAACTCCGCCGCCGACGCGGAGACGGTGAACAGGGAGAACACCATCAACACAGCCAGAAGCAGCGCCGGTAAACGTCTCTTCATCATAGTTCCTCCTTGTCAGGTCGTTATTCCGCGCGGGAGCGCGGCCTGGTTTGTATAACCATCATAACCCAGCGGGGTAGTAAAGTCAATACAGTTGTATATTGTTTTACCAATCGGAGGGGTGCTATGCTGAAATAAAGAGGGGGGGTGTAAAAATGGACGTGCTGGAAAACCTTCGGCGGCTGATGTTTGAGCGCAGCTGGAGCGAGTACCGCCTGGCCAAGGAGAGCGGGCTTTCGCAGTCCACCATCTCCAATATGTTCTGCCGCAACACCACGCCCAGCATCCCCACGCTTGAGCTTATCTGCAAGGCCTTCGGCATAACGCTGGCGCAGTTCTTCGCGGAGGGGCGCCTGGTGGAGCTGACGGAGGAGCAGCAGGGCCTCTTCCAGCGCTGGGCCGCGCTCAAGCCGGAGCAGAAGCGGCTTATTGAGGAGATAATCGCGCAGTTCAAATAACCGCCGCCCGGGCAGCCGGACGGCGGTTTTTCGGATGCTGCGCGGCGGGCCTGCCGCCTCCCGGCCCCGCGGGGCCGCCGCGGACGGAAAACGCCCCCCGGCTAAGGCCGGGGGACGCTGTGCGCCGGGCGCAGCCACGGCTCAGGCCTCCACGTCGCGGACGTACATGGGGCGCACGTTGGGGTCTGCGGTCTCGCGCACCTGCACCTCGAAGCGGGGCAGGTTCTTGAGCATATTGCTGAGCTTGCCGAAGCCGTAGGTGCGTGGGTCGAAGTCGGGCTGCTTCTTTATGATAAGGTTGCCGAGGTTGGACATATCTATCCAGCCGTCGTCGTCGGCGAGGTCGGCGACGGAGTCGGCGATGAGGTTTATTATATCCTCCGGCACGGGCGGCTTCAGCTCCGCGGTCAGGGCCGGCTTCTTCGCCGAGGCCTTGGCGGGGGCCTTCTCCGGCTTGGATGCGTCCTTGGCGGCGGGGGCGGCCTTCTTCGCGGCGGTTTTCTTTGCGGCGGCCTTGGCCGGCTTCTTGTACTTGTCGCGTATGACCTCGACGCGGATGAACTTGTCGCAGGCCTGGACGAAGGCCTTGGGCGTCTTTTCCTCGCCGATGCCGATGACGTACATCCCGCTCTCGCGCAGGCGTATGGCCAGCGGCGTGAAGTCGCTGTCCGAGCTGACGAGGACGAAGCCGTCGGTCTTGCCGGTGTAGAGGACGTCCATCGCGTCGATTATCATCGCGCTGTCCGTGGCGTTCTTGCCCGTGGTGTAGGCGAACTGCTGCTTGGGCGTGACGGCGTTCTCAAGGAGCGTGTTCTTCCAGGTGGAGAGGCCGTGGCTGGCCCAGTCGCCGTAGATGCGCTTTATCATGGGCGTGCCGTATATCGCGATCTCCTCCATGATGCCCTTGAGGCAGTCGCGCGGCGCGTTGTCGCCGTCGATGAGCACGGCGAGACGCAGGTTTTCTATTGACAAATCATATCACTGCTTTCTGTGTTTTGGCCGGCTGGGCGTCGGGACGCCTGATGCCGCGGTCTTTTATGTAGCGCCCGGCCTTGACGCTCTCCCAGCAGCGCTCGCCCAGGGCGCAGAAGTCCGTCACGTGCTTCTCCGGCTCGGCGAGGGCGACGGACTGGGCGCAGGAGTCGTAGACGTCGGCGACGTCCGGCGAGCCGTTGCTGCGCGCGAAGTAGCAGCGCATCGCCGCGAGGCGGATTTTGCCGCGCTGCCTGGACAGGCGGACGCTCAGGAATACGATGAGGGCGAGCAGGGCCAGGTTTATAAGCGCCACCCGGCCGGCGGCCCAGATCGCGAAGGGAACCGCGTGCGCCAGCCGGTAGGAGCCGGT
>CALWYT010000076.1 GCA_944385835.1 uncultured Oscillospiraceae bacterium
ATGAGCTTGGTGTCCGGGTACTCGCGGACGAAGTATTCGAGCTGCCCGTCAAGGCCATCTGAAAGCAGCTTGGCTTGGACAGAAAAGAACATGCTTCCTTCACCGCCCACACCGAACATTCGCGACATTCGCCCCTGCAAACGACCGTAGTCGTCCTCCGGCGCGAGATACAGCACCGAACCCCGATGTACGTCGTAGCCCCAAAGTGGCTGGCCTGTGCCGACGTGATACGCTATCTGCGCGACAAGAAACGACTTGCCAATCTTCGGCGCGCCCGCGAGAAAGTACGCGCCCGCGTACAGCAGACCGTCTATTATAGACGGCCTGCTTTGCCAACGCCGCCTTTCTGGTTGGCGATGGCGATAATTTGCGTGTTCAATGACTTCACCTCATTTCTGATTGGTGTTGTCATGTGCCTGCACAGCAGTCCTGGAAATGACAAAAGCCGCCACTTGAACAAGTGACGGCTTTACCTAAATCCAATATTCTACTGTGCTTGAAATCAAAAGGCTTTGAGTTTCTTTCTGCTATTCATTTGTCATAAATGAAACACCCCCTATAATTCGACTTATTTCAGTGTGATTTTTCGGTTGGAAAAGGATGATAAAACCAGCCTGAAAACCTCAAAACCCTTGATTCTACGGGGCTTTTCCGGTTTGTCGTAATTATACCGTAAGGGCACAGCCACGCGAGCCTGCTTGTAGAAATGGGCTGTTCCCCGCTGCTCATAGCCGAGCGGCTCGGCCATGAGCGCGTCCAGACTACAATGGAAACCTACAGCCATCTCTACCCCAACAAACAGGCAGAAGTGGCTCGGCATCTCGACGGCATATTCGCCGCAGGCTGATGGCTACAGAACCTAGCAAAGTGTAGCCAATTTGTAGCCGCTAAAAATAGCAAAATCCCTGAAATGCCTGTAATTACAGGCATTTCAGGGATGTATAGTAAGTTAAATTCTTATTCCCATTCGATCGTCGCGGGGGGCTTGGGGGTCATATCGTAGAGGACGCGGTTGACTGTGGGGACTTCGGCCAGGATCCTTGCCGTTATCTTCTGGAGGAGCGGCCAATCCAGCGGCTCCACCTCGGCGGTCATGGCGTCTCGCGTGTTCACGGCGCGGATTACAACCGGCCAGGCGTCCACGCGCCTGCCGTCGCGCACGCCGGTGCTGGTTACAGGCGGCACTACGGTGAAATACTGCCAGACCGTCTTGTCCAGCCCCGCGGCGGCGAACTCCTCGCGCAGTATCGCGTCGCTCTCGCGCACGGCCTCAAGCCTGTCGCGGGTGATGGCGCCCGTGCAGCGCACGCCGAGGCCGGGTCCCGGGAAGGGCTGGCGGTAGACCATGCCGTCGGGCAGGCCCAGGGCCTTGCCGACCACGCGCACCTCGTCCTTATAGAGGAACTTCAGCGGCTCCACCAGCTCGAACTTCAGGTCCTCGGGCAGGCCGCCGACGTTGTGGTGGCTCTTGACCGGGCCGGACTCCACTATGTCCGGGTAGATGGTACCCTGGGCGAGGAAGCCGATGCCGGAGAGCTTGCGCGCCTCCTCCTCGAACACGCGGATGAACTCAGAGCCGATGATCTTGCGCTTCTGCTCGGGATCGGCGACGCCGGCGAGCTTGTCGAGGAAGCGGTCCACAGCGTCGACATAGGTGAGGTTCGCGCCCAGCTGGTGGCGGAAAACCTCTATGACCTGCTCGCTCTCGCCCTTGCGCATCAGGCCGTGGTTGACGTGTACGCACTCGAGCTGGGCGCCGACGGCCTTGATAAGCAGCGCGGCGACGACGGAGCTGTCCACGCCGCCGGAGAGGGCCAGCAGAACCTTGCCGGAGCCTATCTGCGCGCGCAGGGCCTCGACCTGCTCGGCGATAAAGGCCTCGGCCAGCTCGGGCGTGGTTATGCGCTCCATTTCGGGTCTCTTATTAGAAGTGTTATCCATAATTGCCTCCAAACAGCTAAGAGTTTGCCGGGTGTCCGCGCTGCGGCGGGAAATCTCCGCCGCATAGAATATCACATATCGCACCCGCGCGCAATAAGGGAATCGCAAAAGCCGCGCGTCTCCGGGCCTTGAGCGAAAAAAACGCCGCCCGGCGTTGGGGCGCCGGGCGGCGCGCTGCGGTTCACTCGAAGAACTCCCTGTCGGCGTCCTCGCTCCAGTGATAGGTGCTCTCATTGGCGAGCTGCTCCACATGGCTGGCGTCCCTCGCGATTATCGCGTCCAGGATATGCCTGTGCGTCACGCCGGCGGCCGTGGGCCAGTTGCGCCTGTGCGAGCTTATCAGCGAGGGGCGGATATAGGCCATGAGGATATTGTACACGCGGGAGATCATGCGGTTTTTCGTCGCCTCGCCCAGGAGGCGGTGGAACTCTATGTCTATCTCCACGGTGGTCTCCGGGTTGCGCTCGGCCCGGAAGGTGCTCTCAAAATTCTCGGTCAGCCGGTCTATGTCCTCCTGCGTGGCGTTCTTTATCGCCAGCTCCAGCACCGTCCGCTCCATATAGGCGCGGAACTCCGCCTGCTCGCGCTTGGTGGGCTGTATCACCAGGAAGCTGAAGATGGTGGAGTCCGTGGAGACGTCCGTGCTCTCCTCGCGGATGAAGGTCCCCTTGCCGCGGCGCACCTCCACCACGCCGTAGGACAGCAGCACGCGCAGCGCCTCGCGTATCGTGCTGCGCGAGACCTGGAGCATGGAGGCCAGCTCCACCTCGGAGGGCAGGCGGTCGCCCGGCTTGAGCTTCTTTTGCAGCAGCGCGTCGCGCAGTACGGCTATGACATAGTCTGACGCGGAGGTCTGGCTCCGGCCGAATTGCTCTGGAGAATACCCAGAATCCATAAACTTCTTCCCCTTTTACAAGTTAGGTACAGTTTATTACACATTTTACCCGTTGACAATTGTCTAAGTCCAACAAATCGGAAGCCCTGAAATCGTGAAAATTACCGAAAGAATTTGATGGGCGGGGGATTTTCTGTGCAGATTATTGACAAGGAATTCCCGTATGCAAAAATAGATGCGGCCAGAGGTCAGACGTCCTACTTGCGATGGAGGATAATACAATGAAACGAGTGCTTATATCGCTTCCAGAACTGAATATTGAACAGAAGGCCAAGCTGGCCGCCGCAGCCGAGGGCTGCGAGCTTGTCTATGTGCCTGAGGGCGCCGTGACGCGCGACGACGTGGAGGGAGCCGAGATCATAATCGGCAGCGTCCCGGCAGGCCTTCTGCACCAGCCGGGGAAGCTGGAGCTGCTCCAGCTCGGCTCCTCCGGCGCGGACGCCTACGTCGCCGACGGGATACTCCGTCCCGGCACGGTGCTCACCACCTGCACCGGCGCCTATTCCCAGACCGTCGCCGAGCACGCCTTCGCCGCCACGCTGATGCTGCAGAAGAAGCTGCACCTCTACCGCGACGCGCAGGGCCGCCGCGAGTGGACGGACTGCGGCGCCGTTAGCAGCATAAACGGCGCCGTGGTGCTGGTGATGGGCCTGGGCGAGATAGGCCGCTATTACGCGCGCATGGCCAGGGCGCTGGGCGCGTACGTGATCGGCGTCAAGCGCCGCCCCTCCGCCAAGAGCGACTGCGTGGACGAGCAGTGCCTGACCGAGGACTTCGACGCCGTCGCGCCGCGCGCGGACGTGATTGTGTCCTTCCTGCCGGGCGGCCCGGCCACCACTCACTTCTATACGCTCGAGCGTTTCCGCGCGATGAAGCCCGGCTGCATCTTCGTTAACTGCGGCCGCGGCAGCGCCGTGTCGGCCGAGACGCTGGAGCAGGCGCTGCGCTCCGGCTGCATCGCCGCGGCGGCGGTGGACGTGTTCGAGACCGAACCGCTGCCCGCCGAATCCCCGCTCTGGGGCCTGGAGAACCTGCTGATAACGCCGCACGCCTCCGGCTTCTTCCACCTGCCCGCCACGCTCGACCGAGTCGTGGACATCTGCGCGAAGAACCTGAAGGCCCAGCTCACCGGCGGCGAGCTGATGAACGTAGTAGACTTCAAAACAGGATACAAGAAATAGGCCCGTTGTCCACGGGTGAAGGACGTCCTGCCCGGCCGCGGCAGCGGCTGGGCGGGGGGTGTGGTTATTGCGCGCAAATTTTGACATAATCAAATTTATGGCAAAGAATGTACACGACAGGAGGACAGAAAATGAAAGCCGCATTTCTCGAAGAGATAGGCAGGATGGGCATACGCGACATACCCGTCCCTGAGATCGGCCCCGACGACGTGCTGGTGCAGATGAAGGCCGCCGGCGTCTGCGGCAGCGACCTGCACGCATACCTGGGCAAGCATCAGTTCCGTTTCCCGCCGGTGCTGCTGGGCCACGAGGGCGCGGGCGTGGTGTATAAGGTCGGCGCCAACGTGACGAACGTCAAGCCCGGTGACCGCGTCACGGTGGACCCCACGCTGCCCTGCATGAGCTGCCACAGCTGCCTGGAGGGCAACACGAATATGTGCCCCGACCGCGTGGCCCCCGGCACCGCCGCCTGGTACGGCGGCATGGGTACCTGGGCGGAGTACTTCCCCATCAAGGCCGACCACGTCTACAAGATAGGCGACGACGTCTCCTTCGCCCGCGCCGCCCTGGCCGAGCCTATGGCGAACAGTATGCACATCCTGACGCAGGTCCAGGGCGAGAAGCACGACTCCATCTGCGTTATAGGCTGCGGCACCATAGGCCTCTTCGCGCTGCTGCTGGCCAAGCAGCAGGGTTACAAGACCGTCATCGGCAGCGACCCCGTCGCCTTCAACCGCGAAACTGCGCTCAAGGTCGGCGCGGACTACGCCATTGACCCGTACAACCAGGACATAGAGGCGGAGATAATGAAGCTGACCGATGGGCTGGGCGTGGACGTCTGCGTCGTGAGCGCCGATTTCCCCACCGTGTTCGACCAGGCCGCCTCCATAACCCGCCGCAACGGCGAGATCATGCTCATCTCCATGATCACCGAGGCCTCCTACCTGCACAGCTGGACCTACCTGAGCAAGCAGCTGAGCCTGCGCGGCTCCTGCCTCTACAATACGCCCGACTTCGTCAAGTCGCTGGAGATAGTCAACGACCTCAGCGTGGACCTTTCCCCCTTCATGACCCACTCCATGCCCGTGGAGGACGCGGGCCGGGCGCTGGACCTGCTGGAGAAGAAGTACGAGAACGTCATCAAGATTACGCTGACCTTCGGCGACTGAGGCCGGGGCAGGAAAGGGGCTGAGACATTGCTGACCGCTAAGAAAATCAACGAGCTGGAGCGCATGGCCTGCCAGATGCGCATGGACGTCGTACAGATGGGGCCGCGCTCGGGCAACGTGCCGCACATCGCGCCGGCCTTCTCCTGCGCGGACATCGTATCCGCGCTGTACTTCCACTTCCTGAACGTGCGGCCGGAGGAGCCGCGCTGGGACGAGCGCGACCGCTTCGTCATCTCCAAGGGCCACGGCGCGCTGTGCGTCTACTCAGCGCTGGCCCACAGGGGCTTCTTCCCCGTGGACGAGCTGTGGAAGGTGAAGCAGGCCGGGGCCATGCTCCAGGGCCATCCCGACATGAAGAAGATACCCGGCATCGACGCCACCACCGGCTCGCTGGGCAACGGCATCTCCTTCGCGCTGGGCATAGCCGCCGGTATGCGCCTCAAGGGCAGGACCGGCAAGGTCTACTGCCTGCTGGGCGACGGCGAGGCCCAGGAGGGCATAGTCTGGGAGGCCGCGATGTACGCCGCGGCCAAGAAGATGGACAACTTCATCACCATCCTCGACTACAACCACCTGCAGGGCAGCGGCAGGGTGGACGACATCATCGACATGGAGCCGCTCCCCGACTGCTGGAAGCGCTTCGGCTGGCGCGTGCTCGAGATAAACGGCAACGATATGCGCGAAATCTGCTCCGCGCTGGAGCAGGCGCAGGTCTTCCACGGCGGGCCGACGCTCATCGTGGCCCACACGATAAAGGGCAAGGGCGTCTCCTTCATGGAGGACAACAACGACTGGCATTCCAAGCAGGTGACGGACGAGCAGTGCGCCGCCGCGATGGCGGAGCTGGAGGCCCAGTACCGCGCGCTGGAAGCCGAACAGGCATAAGGAGGTGCGGGACTTGACTTTTGAGCTTGAAAAGCGCACGTCGCGCGACATATACGGCGACCTGATGCTGGACCTGGCCCGGGAGGACCCGGACGTCGTGGGTGTCACGGGCGACAGCCAGATGATGATGCGCATGACCAAGATGGCCGCGGAGTTCCCAGACAGGGTGTTCAACGTGGGCATAGCCGAGCAGAACGCCATGGACATGGCCGCCGGACTGGCCGCCGCGGGGCTGAAGCCCTTCGTGGCCGGCTTCGCGCCCTTCATGACCATGCGCGCCTGCGAGCAGCTGCGCACCTTTATCTGCTACCCGAACCTCAACGTGAACGTCGTCGGCGGCATGGGCGCCCTCTCCGCCTCCACGGAGGGCGTGACGCACATGGGCCTGGAGGACATAGGCATAGTCCGCACCTTCCCGCACATGGTCGCGGCCGCCCCGGCGGACGCCGAAAGCGCCTACGTGATAGGCCGCGAGCTGTACAAGTACGCCGGCCCGACCTACATGAAGATATTCAAGGGCGCCGTGTACAAGGTCTTTGACCGCTCCACCTACAAGTTCGAGATCGGCAAGGCCAACCTCCTGCGCGAGGGTACGGACGTCACCATAATCGCCAACGGGCCGCTGGTCGCGCTCTCCATGCTCGCCTGCGAGGAGCTGGCCGGCATGGGCATAAACGCCCGGCTGCTCGAGATGCCCTGCGTAAAGCCCATAGACCGCGAGGCGATAGTCGCCGCGGCCAGGGACACGGGCCTCATCGTCACCGCGGAGGACCACCAGATATACTGCGGCCTCGGCAGCGCCGTGACGGAGGTGCTCTGCGACGAGTACCCCGTTCCCTGCGTGCGCATGGGCGTGCAGGACACCTTCGCCGAATCCGGCGACCACTACGACCTGCTCAAGAAGTACGGCCTTGGTACGGACAGTATAGTCGCTACTGTCGCCGAAGCCGTTAAAACAAAGAAGAAGTGAAAGAAAAGAAAAACAAGGAAGAAACACAATGAAAAAGACAGTTGCCCTGCTCATGGCCCTCGCCATGATCTTCGCCCTCGCGGCCTGCGGCGGCGGAGGCGGTACCGAGACCCCCGCCCCGGCTGACACCGGCTCCGGCGAACAGCCCTCCGGCGAGGCCCAGTACGTCCTCAAGCTCGCCCATCCGTACAACGAGGGCAGCTCCAACTACGAGGCCTGCGAGCTTTTCGCCAAGACGGTCGAAGAGGTCTCCGGCGGCGCCGTCCACGTGGACATCTTCCCCAGCAACACCCTCGGCACCACCGAGGAGGTCGAGGAGGGCCTGGCCTACGGCACCTGCGACATCGTCTATGAGTCCATCGCCTCCCTCGGCGCCTGGTCCAACCTCGCCAACATCGACGCCTACCCCTACATCTTCTCCAGCCTGGAGCACTTCCTGAACGTCTGGCAGAGCGACTTCGGCGATCAGCTGCGCGAGGAGATAGGCGAGGAGGGCAACTTCAAGCTGCTCGGCACCCTCTACCGCGGCACCCGCATCGTGACCAGCTCCGTCCCCGTCTACGACGTCGAGGGCTTCAACGGCTTCAAGCTGCGCACCCCGACCACCGAGATGTACATCAAGACCTGGCAGCACCTCGGCTCCAGCGCCACCCCGCTGCCCGCCTCCGACATCTTCACCGCTATCCAGCAGGGTACTGTCAAGGGGCAGGAGAACCCCATCGTCGACTCCTGGAACTTCGGCCTCTATGACGTCTGCGACTACGTCATCAAGACCGACCACGTCTACAGCCAGTGCACCTTCATCTTCAACCGCGACAAGTGGGAGGCCTTCCCCGAAGAGGTGAAGGGCTGGATCGAGGAGGCTGTCAAGGCCGCCGAGGACTACAAGAACGAGTACACCCCGCAGGAGGAGCAGGAGTACTACCAGCGCTGGGAGGACTACGGCGCGACCATCATCGAGGTCGATCAGCAGTCCTTCATGGACGCCTTCGCCGACTTCGCCGAGACCGAGTACCCCGAGTTCGTCGAGTACATCGACCAGATCAAGGCCATGGACCCCGCTCTCGAAGCGGCCTAATCTCAGACAGCTAACGCGCGTTTTACTACTTCCCAGGAAGGGGCGCCGGACACCCCCGGCGCCCTGACCGGGGGACAAGGGGTGAAAATTTGAAAACTTACAAGAAAATTCTCGACGTCCTGGAGAAGATACTGACCGTGCTCATCGCCATCGTCTTCGCAGTGATGCTCGTCTCGATAGTCATACTCGTCGTAATGCGCTACGTGTTCAACCACGCCCCGTCCTGGAGCGAGGAGCTGGCCCGTTTCGGCTTCCTCTACCTGGTGTTCTTCACCTGCCCGATAGCCATACGCCGCGGCTCCCACCTGCAGGTGGACTTCATATCGTCCAAGTACCCGCCCAAGCTCCATCACATCGTGTCCATCCTCAGCAACCTTGTCGGCATGGGCGTCATGGCCTTCCTGTTCTACCAGGCCGGCAAGCTGGCCATGGAGGTCACCACCATATCCGGCGCGATGCAGCTGCCCTACAGGTACCTGTACGGCATCATGCCCGTCGGCTGCTTCCTGATGGTGCTCTTCAGCATTGAGATAATCTTCAACGACATCAGCGCCCTCATACACGGCGCGGACGAGGAGGTGGCCAAGTGAGCGCCGGAGTCCTGCTATTCATACTGATGCTGATACTCGCCTTCATGGGCTTCCCCATCTACATAGCCCTGGGCGCGAGCGTCATAGTGGCCCTGCAGGTCGCCGGCCTGCCCATGGTCACCGTACCCCAGAAGGTGTTCACCGGCATAAACAGCACCTCCCTGCTGGCCATCCCCTTCTTCATGCTGGCCGGCAACCTGATGGCGAAAGGCATCACCAAAAAGTTAATTGACGTGGCAAACGCCTTCTGCGGCCACGTCAAGGGCAGCCTGGCGGTCATAACGGTCGTGGCCTCCGCCTTCTTCGGCGCGATCACCGGCTCCGCCGTCGCCACCTGCTCCGCAATCGGCGGCATCACGGCCGTCGCCATGCGCGACGAGGGCTATCCCAAGCCCTTCATCTCCGCGATGATCTCCATGTCGTCCATACTCGGCCCGCTGGTCCCGCCCAGCATACTGCTGATAGTCTTTGCCAGCCTGACGGACACCAACGTGACGCAGCTCTTCCTCGCCACAATACCCGCCGCGGCCGTGTTCACCATCTTCCTCATTGCCTATGCACTGCGCTATGGCAAGAAGCACAACCTGCCCTCGCACGAGCGCGCGTCCTGGAAGGTCCGCGGCAAGGCGCTCAAGGACGGCATCTGGGCGCTGCTCATGCCCATCATCATCCTGGGCGGCATCTTCGGCGGCATTTTCACCGCTACGGAGGCCGCGGCCGTCTCCGCCGCCTACGCGCTGATAGTCGGCCTGTTCATCTACAAGACCATCAAGCTCAAGGACATCATCCCCTCCTTCCTGGAGGCCAGCCTCTCCACCGCGGTCATACTCATCCTCATCGCCATGTCCAACGCCTCCGGCTACGTCATAGTGGCCACGCAGCTGCCGAACCAGATCATGGAGTTCATCACCTCCATCACGCAGAACAAGTATCTGATACTCCTCATGATAAACATTCTGCTCCTGATCGTCGGCTGCCTGATCGAGGCCAACGCCGCGGAGGTCATGCTGGTGCCGCTGATGCTCCCGCTGTTCCAGACCATCGGCTGCAGCATGTTCCAGTTCGCGATGATCTTCTGCTTCAATATGTACCTCGGCCTCATCACCCCGCCTGTCGGCACCGCCATGCTGCTCGGCAAGCAGATCGCCGGG
>CALWYT010000077.1 GCA_944385835.1 uncultured Oscillospiraceae bacterium
AGTCGTACTCGAGGTCGGTCTTGGTCGTGACCGCGGTGGCCTCCTGGTCGTTCGTGATCTCGCCGGAGGCACTGATGTTGATCTTCGTCTGCACGCAGTCAAGCTCGATGTCGGTGATCGTGCCGTCAGCGGCTATCGTGTATGCGCCCGCGGTGGTGTCGCACTGCGCAAGGCCGTCACCCTCCGCGCTCGCGGACTTGCTGGAGTCGCTCATCGCGCTCACGGAGTGCATGTACAGGGTGTCGCCCTCCTTCGCGCCGCTCACGCGCGCCTTCTCGCACGCGCCAACTACGCCGTCGATGAAGTCGCCGAGCGGCATCGTGATGCCCGCGATGAGGTCGGCGTCCTCCGCCTTGCCCGCGTCGTCAAGCGCTATGCCCGCGACCTCGGCCGGGGTCTTCCCGATGCAGTACTCCTCGAGCGCCTCGACCTGCTCGAACCACTCCGCACCGATGCCGCTCGCGCCGCGCATCGCGTAGTCGTCCTTCAGCTCCATCTTGCTCAGGAACTCAGTCCCCACCTCGGTCACAAGCTGGCCCGCGGCGTCAAAGTTCACCTTGCACTGTATCGCGTCTATCTTGCAGTCGACTATCACGCCCTCGCTGTTGAGCGTCACGGCGTAGATGTCCACGTTGGCCTGCGCCAGGCCGTCGGCCTCGGCGGTGGCGTTGGCGGAGCCGCTGTGGCCAAAGGCCAGGTTCGCGACCATGTTGAAGCCCAGCGCCAGCTCGCCCTCCGGAATCTCGAGTTCGCCGGCGGGGGCGGGGGTGGCGTCCGGCTCCTCGCTGGGGCCGGGGGTCGGCATGATTTGGACAACGGTAACCCCGCATCCGGCCAGCAGGCCGGCGCAGAGAAGCAGGGAAAGCGCGATTGCTATCAGCTTCTTCATTTTGTTTACCTCCCGATAATTGTAGCTTGTACGGGCAGATGTAGAAGCCCTCTCCCCGCGCGCCCGGGACCGTCCGAACGCAAAAGGGCGCAGAACTCCGTATATCATAGTCAAAAGTATAACAAAGTAACTTAAACCTTGTATTTAATAAACCTTAATATTTATTTATGTACCTTCCGCTCCGGCCTTTGAAACAATATCTCACTTTTCTATCCGATTTTACATATTACGGTCCAAAAGTGCAAATTACTCTTGCAAATCCGCGCAAATTGGCCTATAATCTATTTGTTAAGTGTTTCTTACAGTTTATTAAGATTTTGCGGAGGGAGGCGGCCGGCTTGGCGGACAGCGTACTTATAGTGGACAGCGACGCCCATTCGCGCACCGTACTCAGCCGCGCGCTGCGCTCGGCGGCGCTGCACACGGAGTCCGCCGTGTCCGGCGAGGAGGCGCTCGAGCGGCTCTGGCGCGTGAAGTACGACCTTGTCGTGCTCGACGTGGACCTGCCCGGGCTGGACGGCTTCCGCCTCGTGCAGGACCTGCGCCGGCGCGGCGTCAAGACCCCGGTGATAATATGCAGCGCCCACGGCGAGGACTATGAGCAGATATACGGCCTGGACATAGGCGCCGACGACTTTGTGGTCAAGCCCTTCAGCCCCCTGGTCTTTGCGGCCAAGGCCCGCGCCCTGATCCGGCGCAGCCGCGGCCTGCCCATGGACGACGTGCTCTCCGCCGGGCCTTTCACCTACAACGCCAGCACGCTGCGCTTTTACAAAAACGGCGACGAGATCGTCCTGTCCAGCAAGGAGAACGCCATCATGAAGCTCTTTATGGACAACGTCGACCGCGTCTTTTCCCGCAGCCGGCTCTACGACCTGATCTGGGGCGGCAGCCTGGTGGACGAGAACACGGTGATGGTGTACATCTCCCGCCTGCGCTCCAAGATAGAGGACGACCCGGCCCACCCCAAGTACATCCAGACCGTGCGCGGGCTGGGCTACAGGTTCGTCGCCAAGTAGGGCGCTGTGCATTTTGCCGGGCGGCGCGACGGCGGAGAGGGCAAATTGTGGCGCGCTGCGGCGCGTTTTGCTGTTGACAAAGCGGCGCAATGCTAATAAATTATTATGAGGTACAAAGGAGGCGTTACCTTGAACATACTTTTTGAGCGTTTCGAGCTTCCGGATGAGCTGAGGAAGGTAATCTACAACAGCCCCAGCGTGATCATCCCCACCAGCAAGGACCAGCTCTTCGAGCTTATCTTCGGCAACGAGTACACCGACAAGATAGAGGTGCTCTACGAGGTAAACGGCAAGAGCATCAAGGAGGCGGAGGTCGTCCGCTGCAAGAACGGGGCCGCCGTCAACTATCCCGAGGACTATATGCGCCGGCGCGATCCCGACTGTATGCGCATAGGCGACGAGCTGCCCACGGATAAGCCGCGCTTCCGCGACGTCTACGGCTATGAGTTCGCCGACCTGCGCAAGGAGACCTTCCGCTGGCTGACCCGCCAGGAGCTTATACTCGTCCCCTTCAAGTCCGGCGGCTACGACTACGGCTACGACAGCCTTCTGGTCTGCCCGCGCAACGCGGCCTTCTTCGGCTTTGCCATGGCCCAGCTGCAGGCCTTTGTGGACCTGCGCACCGTGGAGAGCTTCCGCCCCCGCGCGGTGGTCTACGCCGCTCCCCCCTTCCGCCACACCCACTTCGGCGGCAAGCAGGTCTGCGTACACTGCCGCCGCCCCGAGATACAGCTGCACGAGGTGTTCTCCTACAACCTCTACCCCGGCCCCAGCGCCAAGAAGGGCATCTACTCCGTGCTGATAGACATCGGCGAGCAGGAGGGCTGGGTCACTGCCCACGCCTCCAGCGCGCGCATAATCACGCCCTATGAGAACGAGATGGTCATGATGCACGAGGGCGCCTCCGGCGGCGGCAAGAGCGAGCTGCTGCAGGACGTCATGCGTTCGCCCGACGGCCGCGTGCTGCTGGGCGTGGACCTGGTGAGCGGCGAAGAGCGCTACATCTCCATGAGCGACACCTGCACCATCGCCCCGGTCACCGACGACATGGCCATGTGCCCGCCCAGCATCCAGAACGGCAGCGGCAAGCTGGTGCTCACCGACGGCGAGGACGGCTGGTTCGTGCGCGTGGACGGCATCACCAGCTACGGCTGCGAGCCGCAGTACGAGCGCATCTCCATCAGCCCCAAGGAGCCGCTGATGTTCCTCAACCTCCAGGCCGTCCCCCGCGCCACCTGCCTGCCCTGGGAGCACTCGCTGGACTCCACGGGCAAGCCCTGCCCCAACCCGCGCGTCATAGTGCCGCGCCGCATGATAGCGAACGTGGTGAACAAGCCGGTCGAGGTGGACGTCCGCTCCTTCGGCGTGCGTATGCCGCCCGCCACGGCCAAGGACCCGACCTACGGCATCATGGGCCTGATGCAGATAGTCCCGCCCGCGCTGGCCTGGCTCTGGCGGCTCGTGGCCCCGCGCGGCTTCAAGAACCCCTCCGTCAGCGGCGAGACCCCGCTGGGCAGCGAGGGCGTCGGCAGCTACTGGCCCTTCGCCACCGGCAAGCGCGTCACGCAGGCCAACCTGCTGCTGCAGCAGATAGTCTCCTGCCCCAACACGCGCTACGTGCTCATACCCAACCAGCACATCGGCTCCTACCGCGTGGGCTTCACCGCCGAATGGATAGCCCGCGAATACCTGGCCAGGCGCGGCGGCGTCAACATGAAGATGGACCGCCTCAGCCCGGCGCGCTGCGCCCTCATGGGCTACTCGCTCAATGAGATGAAGGTGGACGGCCAGCGCATCTCCAGCCGCTTCCTGCGCCCCGAGCTGCAGGAGTCCCTGGGCGAGGCCGGCTACGACAAGGGCGCGGAGGTGCTCTACGGCTTCTTCGAGAAGGTCCTCGCAGAGTACGACCTCGGCGAGATGGACGAGACCGGCCGCCGCATCGTGGAGTGCTTCCGCGACCGCGGCAGCGTGGAGGATTACTGCTCCATCATCCCGCTGGGCCTCAACTGAAGGCGCGCTGCGCGCCGCCATATCCGCCCGCAAGGGCGCAAAAAACGCCTCCGGCACGGCCGGAGGCGTTTTCGCATCCCAGGAGGCCGGCGGCCTCCCCGTATTCACTTCACCCGGCAGCTCAGCTCGCCGTCCGCCGCGTCCAGCACCAGCGTGCCGCCGGCGGAGAGGTCGCCGCTGAGTATCTCGCGGGCTATCAGCGTCTCGGCGCTGCTCTGGAGGTAACGGCGCAGCGGGCGCGCGCCGTACAGCGGGTCGTAGCCGCGTTCGATGATCAGCGCCTTGGCCGCGTCGCTTATCTCCAGGCTCAGGTTCTTGTCCGCGAGGCGCTTCCTGAGGCCCTCGACCATGATGTCGATGATGCCGGAGAGGTTTTCGCGCGTCAGCGGGCGGAACATGATTATCTCGTCCAGGCGGTTCAGGAACTCCGGCCTGAACGCCTGGCGCAGCTCGGCGCGCACGGCCTCCTGAGCCTCGTCGGAGATGCTCCCGTCGGGCTTGATGCCCTCGAGCAGGTAGGAGCTGCCCAGGTTGCTCGTGAGGATGATTATCGTGTTTTTGAAGTCCACGGTGCGGCCCTGGCTGTCGGTTATGCGGCCGTCGTCGAGAATCTGCAGCAGGATGTTAAAGACGTCCGGGTGCGCCTTTTCCACCTCGTCGAAGAGCACGACGCAGTAGGGGCGGCGCCGCACGGCCTCGGTGAGCTGGCCGCCCTCGTCGTAGCCGACGTAGCCGGGAGGCGCGCCTATGAGGCGGCTGACGGAGAACTTCTCCATGTACTCGGTCATGTCTATGCGCACCATGCTGCGCTCGTCGTCGAAGAGGCACTCGGCCAGGCTCTTGGCCAGCTCCGTCTTGCCGACGCCAGTGGGGCCGAGGAAGAGGAAACTGCCAATGGGCCGGTTGGGGTCGGAGATGCCCGCGCGCGAGCGCTGTATGGCCTCTGTGACAAGCCGCACGGCCTCGTCCTGGCCGACGACGCGCTTGTGTATCACCTCGTCGAGGTGCAGCAGCTTCTCGCGCTCGCCCTCCAGGAGCTTGCTGACGGGGATGCCCGTCCACTTGGCGACGATGCCCGCTATCTCCTCCTCGGTGACGGTGTCGTGGACAAGCGAATCCTCCGTGCCGCGCTTCTCGGCGGCGGCCTCGGCCTCCGCGAGCTGCTTCTCCAGCGCCGGCAGGTCGGAATACTTGAGCTTCGCGGCCCTCTCGTACTCCAGGTTCATCTGAGCCTGCTCGATGTCGGCGTTCAGCCGCTCTATCTCGCCCTTTATCCGCTTGACGGCGTCCACTCCCTCGCGCTCGGCCTCCCAGCGCGCCTTCATGGCGTTGAATTTTTCCTTGTTCTCGGCCAGGTCCTCGCGGAGCTTCGCCAGGCGGTCGCGGCTGAGCTGGTCGTCCTCCTTCTTGAGGGCCATCTCCTCTATCTCCTGCTGCGTTATCCTGCGGCGGACGTCGTCCAGCTCGCTGGGCATGGAGTCTATCTCCGTGCGTATCATGGCGCAGGCCTCGTCCACCAGGTCTATGGCCTTGTCGGGCAGGAAGCGGTCGGTGATGTAGCGGTCGGAGAGCGTCGCGGCGGCGACAAGGGCGTTATCGTGTATGCGCACGCCGTGGAAGATCTCATAGCGCTCCTTCAGCCCGCGCAGGATGCTTATCGTGTCTTCGACCGTCGGCTCGGCGACCATGACGGGCTGGAAGCGGCGCTCGAGGGCGGCGTCCTTCTCTATGTACTTGCGGTACTCGTCGAGCGTCGTCGCGCCTATGCAGTGCAGTTCGCCGCGCGCGAGCATGGGCTTTAAGAGGTTGCCGGCGTCCATGCTGCCCTCGGTCTTGCCCGCGCCGACGATGGTGTGCAGCTCGTCGATGAAGAGGATGATCCTGCCCTCGCTCTTCTTAACCTCGGCGAGCACGGCCTTGAGCCGCTCCTCAAACTCGCCGCGGTACTTTGCGCCGGCGATAAGCGCGCCCATGTCGAGGGAGAATATCGTCTTGTCGCGCAGCCCGTCCGGGACGTCGCCGCGCACTATGCGCTGAGCCAGGCCCTCGGCTATGGCGGTCTTGCCCACGCCCGGCTCGCCTATCAGCACGGGGTTGTTCTTCGTCTTGCGGGAGAGGATGCGCACGACGTTGCGTATCTCGGTGTCGCGGCCTATGACGGGGTCCAGCTCGTTGTCCCTGGCGCGCTGCACAAGGTCGGTGCCGTATTTCGTGAGCGCGTCATAGCTGTCCTCGGGGTTGTCGCTGCTGACGGGGCCGCTCTTCACCTTGGCCAGCTCGCGGTTGAAGCCTTCGCGGGTGACGCCGTGGTCTGAGAGTATGCGCTTCACCGCCGCCCCGCCCTCGGAGAATTCGCCCAGCATCAGGTGCTCTACGGAGACGTACTCGTCGCCCAGCTTCTCCGCCGCCTTCTCGGCGAAGCGGAGTATGCGCGTCAGCTCAGGCGAGGCGTAGACCTCTCCGCCGCCGCCGGAGACGCGCGGGAGCCTGCGTATCTCCGTGTCCAGCTCGGCCAGCATGGCGTCGCAGTCGGCGCCCATACGGCCCAGCAGCGTGCCGATAAGCCCTCCGTCCTGGTCGATCAGCGCGTATAGCAGGTGCTCGCCCGTCAGGTACTGGTTGCCGTTCTCCTGGGCCATTGCCTGCGCGGTATTTATGGTTTCAATCGTCTTTTTCGTGTATTTTTCAGCGTTCATATATGACACCTTGCTTTAAATGTAGAGTTGCCTCCCGGCGAGGTCCCTGTAATACTCGCTCTGCACGTCGTTCACGTCATAGCGCCCGGCGAGCCAGCCCTTCATGAGGCGGTCGAAGAGCTTGATATAGTCCGAGAGCGCGCCGGCCACGTCGTCGGCGGTCACGTCGCGTCCCCGCGGCACGGCGATGGAGCGCACAAATTTGCCGTCGTAGAGCGCGTAATCTATGCCCTCGGTCATCAGCGGGGCGAGCAGGCGGTCCTCCGTGTGCTTCCAGAGGCGGAAGAACTGCGTCATCGCCTCTATGAGCGGGGCGCTCTGCGTGCGGAACACCACCGACAGCTCGCCGAGCGGCCCCTCGGTGGAGCGGAACAGCTGCACCTCGTACTTGACCGTGGGGCGGTACTTGTACTCCAGGCTGGACTTCAGCGACATGGTGAGCGCCCTGGGCGAGAAGAACGGCACCAGCTCCCGCGACGGGGCCAGCATCTGCTCCACCGCGTGGAAGATGTCGTTTATCCGCCGTTCCGGCGTGGTTATCGACACGTAGTCGGCGAGTATCTGGTTTATAAGGTTGGAGCGGTTCGTCCCCATGGCGTGCGCCGCCGCATCGACCGCGCGCACCACGTCGTCGCTCAGCATCAGGCTGTAAAGCGTCTTTTTCAATCTGTACACCGCCTTGATATGCAAGTTTGCCGAGGGGCCGCGCCCCTATCCGGCATGATAAAGTATAGCCCCGGCACAGCATTTTGTCAAGATTATTATATAAATTTATTTGCGAATTATTTGTGAACAGTAGCAAGAATAGGGCGGAGGGCAAAAAATAACCGCCCTCACGGGCGGCCTGCTGCGCACAAAAAACATCTGACCCTCAGCCTATCTCAAACCGACTTACCTGGAAACTCTCACAGAACATATCGGCCCGGCTGTCCTGAAATTAAGCTCGTATCCCGGCGCCCTCCAACTCCACTGGCAGCCTAACTACAACAGATACTCGCTTTACAGCCCCTACAACGGCCTTGTTCTTGGAATTTGTACTTGCTCCAGATTGGTCAGTTATCAAAATCAGCTAAGGGTCAGATGCGCTGATTCTTGATATCTAACATCAATTTAACCTCTCTTTCTACAGATTTCGGATTGTTTCCGAACCTTTGACTGCTCTGAGCTGCTTATTGACGCCGTATCTCCGTTCGCTATGCCCGATGTTGCTGCAATGATCTGATATGCACAGGTTTGCTGAGGAATGAGTTTTTCTCTTACAACGGCTTAAGCTAAGCCACGCTGGCATCGACGGAAGTCAGGAAATCTATATTAAATTGCAGCTCGGCCCGCCGACAGGTGCGGTGCTCCGATTGATAAAGCGATGGCTTCTCGCCTTGCTCTTATCTCTGGTCATAATATACCATGCGCGCCGCGAAAATGTCAAGCCGAAATGTGCTTGTTTCACAATTTTGAAGGATTACACAAACGCGGCGCACGATAATTGTACATACTGGACAGCCGCCTCAGGCCCAGCCTCGCTCCGGCAGCGGCAGGGCCGGGCTGTCCTGCCAATACAGGATGAGCGTCCCCGATTCCACCGAGACGCGGGCGCTCTCGCCGGTGAAGGAGTTGCTGACGCCGAGCGGGAAGGCGGCGCTGAGCCGCGCGCCCTCGAGGCCGTAGCTCAGCCCCCGCTCCGTCACCCCCAGGGCGTCCTCGCCGAGGCAGAATACGGAGAAGTCGCCGCTGTAGCGGCTGTCGAAGCGCAGGCTCTCCCCTCCGGCCAGCGCGGTCAGGCAGCAGCCCTCGCCGACGAGGTAGGCCTCCGCGCCGCGCGCGGCGCACCAGGCGAGGGCCTGGATGTTGGCCAGGCTGTGGTCGAGCCGCCTGCCGCCCAGGCAGCCGAAAAACAGCAGCCGGCCGCAGCCCAGCTCCAGCGCGCGCCTCGCGGCGAGCATGGAATCGGTGTCGTCCTTGCGCACGGGGCTTACCTCCACGTCCGGGTAATCCGGCACGCGGCCCAGGGAGTCGAAGTCGCCGAGGACGATCCCCGGCTTGACGCCCAGCCGCTCAAGGTGCAGCACCCCGGCGTCGGCCGCGATGACCAGGTCGCCCGCCGAGGGCCTGAAGCGCGCGGGGGCGAAGTCCGCCGCGCCGGCAATATAGCAGGTTTTCATACCCGCGCCTCGCTTTCAAGTGCAGTTGGCCCACTCGCCGGCCCAGTGGCGCAGCGCGCCGGCGGCGTTGATGTCATAGGCGCCGCTCGTGGGCAGGAGCAGCGTGTCGGGGTCGGCGGCCAGCAGGCCGTAGAGCAGCTCCCACTCCGCCGCGGGCGCGCCGTCCCGGCGCAGCACCCCGGCCAGGGGCGTGCCGGAGAACAGCAGCGCGATGAGCGCCTCGTAGTAGTCCGCGTCGGCCAGCGCGGCCCCGCCCAGCTCGTCGAACACGGCGAAGGGCGCCGTCCCGGCGGCGCGCAGGTACTCCGCCGCGAGGCGCGCGGAAAACGGCTCCCTCCCCCGGCGGCGCGGCTCCGGCAGGGCCAGCTGCGCGGCGGGCAGCAGGGCGCCGTCCGATAAGACGACAAAGCCCCCGGCGCGCCGGGCGTCCCCGCCCAGCGCCGAGGCGATAAGCCCGCTCTTGCCGCAGCGGGCGCGTCCCGTTAGCAGCAGCCTTCTCCTCACGCCGCGCCCCCCTTCGCGCCGCGGCCTGTGCGGCGGAGGGCGCGCCGGACGGACGGCCCCGGCCCGGCCCGCTTAGAGGAGGGGCCGCGCGGCGGCGACCCGGGCAGGGCGGCGCTCAAGGCAGCTTCTGGCCGCAGTAGGGGCAGACCTTGAGATGCAGCATCCCGCGCGTGGGCAGCTTCTGCTTGCAGTAGGGGCAGCGCCACACGAAAAGCGGCAGGATGATCATGAACACCACCAGCAGCGCCATGGAGAGGTAGAACACCTCGGCGATGTGTATGAGCATTCCAACGGCCATGCCCGCGAAGGACAGCACCGTGCAGAGCCAGCAGAGCCGGCCGGCGTTACGGGTAGAACCCATATGTATTACCTCCAGGTTTTAGATTACGCGTTCAGAAGAGGCGCTGCGCCAGCTCCAGCAGCAGGCTCAGCGCGCACCAGACCAGGGCCAGGGCCATGACGCCGCTAATCAGCCTGGCGTGCTTCCTGTAAGCCCCGACCAGCGCGGCCCCGCCCAGCGCCCAGACGCCGCAGCACACGACGCAGCAGCAGGCGATTATCGCGCTGCACAGCGCTATGGCCAGCGGCCCGCTCCAGTTTGGCAGGACGTAGGAGGCCATGGCCGTCACGGAGAAGAGTATGCCCTTGACGTTCACGAACTGCATCATGACGCCGGAGAGCACGCCGCGCTTTTTCACCGGCTCGCCGCCCTCGCGCGGCTGCGAGCGCCACACGCCCCAGGCGAGGTAGAGTATGTACGCCGCGCCCAGCGCCAGCAGCCATGGCTCCGCCGCGGGCAGCACGTCGTAGAGCAGCGAGGTGAAGCCGCCCGTCAGCAGGCCTATCATTATGGAGCCGGCGAACACCCCTGCGATGTAGCGCATGCTCTGCACGAAGCCGTGCTGCGCCGCGCTGGACAGGCAGATCATGTTGTTCGGCCCCGGGGTTATGCAGTTCAAAAGCACGTACGAGAAAAACGCGGGCCAATCCATGCCTACGCGCCCCCTTAGCTCAGACGGCGGCGGGGCGCGACGCTCGGTATGTACGCCCCGGGCCTGCCGATGCATACAGCATAACCCAGGGCGCGGCGTTTTGCAAGTTTTTTCATCGGCAGCCGGACAGCATCCGCCGCTCTGACCGGCAATGCGGCTCAGCAGCCGGGCTTGTACTTCTGCTTTATCTGCTGCGTCCTCTGGGCGTTCGCCTGTTCGGGCGCGTACCAGCCCTTGCGCTGCATCTCGCGGTACAGCTCGTCCTGCATACCCAGCTCAAAGTTCAGCGCGGTGGTGAAGGCCTGGCGCACGTTCGGCGTGCCGGACTCGATGGCGCCGTGCATATAGAGGTCGCAGGCGCCCTTGGCGGTGTTGAGCAGGTTCTCCATTATCATCCTGTCGTCCATGCTCCGCCTCCTCACACCAGGTCGTAGAACCGGCTGTACATCTGGCTGTGCTGCTCGGCAAAGCGTCGGGCGCACTGCCTGAGCGCCGCGTCCTGAAGCGTTTTTTCCGCCTCGCGGCACTGCTGGGCGAGGAACTGGGCGTGGCCCAGCGCGTCGTCGAGATAGAGAGTCTCCTTCGTGGTCATAATAAATCACCTCGCGCGTAGTATGCGCGCCCGGCGGCGGGGATATGCGCGGGAATTTTTTCGCGCGAAAAAAGGCCGGCCCCGGAGGGCCGGCCCAGCGCTTAGCGGGTTTGATCTTTCAGCCGTGCGCGGCTCAGGCGGCCTCGGGCTCGCCGATCAGGCGGACGAGGACGGTGGCGCCCATGGCGCGGTTGGCGCTGCCGTTGGGGTTGAAGGCCCCGCCGTCCACGCCTTCCATCAGGCCGGCCTCGGCGCAGTAGGCGACGGCGGCCTCGGCCCAGTCGGCGATGGACTCGGCGTCGGTGTACTCAAGAGCAGGCTCGGCGACTTCCTCCGCGCCCTTGTACAGGCTGTAGCGGTAGAGCACCGTGGCCATCTCCTGGCGGCTCATGTTGGCGAAGGGGTCGTAGGTGGTCTCGCTGCGGCCGGAGACTATCTCGTTCTGGCTGGCCCAGAGGATGGCGTCGGAGTAGTACTCGCCGTCGGCGCAGTCGGTGAACACCTCGGAGACGCTGCCCTCGACGGCAGGCTCGCCCTCAAGGCGGTAGAGCATGGTCACCAGCATGGCGCGGTTCATGTTGACGTAGGGCGCGAAGGTGGTCTCGCTCGTGCCGTTCATCAGGCCGCCCTCATAAGCGGCGAGGACGTACTCGTAGAACCAGTCGGCCTCGGCTACGTCGGTGAAGGGCAGAGCGCTCTCCTCGGCGGCCTTGACGGTGATGCGGCCCTGCGGCTCGCCGTACTGCTCGGCGCTGACAACGCCGCCCAGCTCCTCGGTGATGTACTCGACGACGGCCTCGTCCATGAGCTTGCCGGTGTCGATGTTGTTGGCGACGGAGAAGGCGTAGTAGGTGTCGCCGCCGGCGGCGAGGAAATCGTTGGTGACGACGACGTAGTCGGCGTCGGGGTCAAAGTCCTTGCCGTTGATGGAGTCAATGGTCACGCGCTGGATGCTGTCCGGGCCGTAGTAGGTGGAGCCGGGGTACAGGTCGCCCTGGTCGTACTCGACCGTGGTGTCGATGGTGAACTCGATGCCCGCGACCTGCGGGAAGGCGCCGACGGACTCAGGCGTGCAGTAGGTGGAAGCCTCGAGGGCCTCGAGCAGGACGGAACCCTTGACCATTACGTAGGCGACGGTGTTGCCGAAGGGCAGCACGGTCAGGATGTCCTCCTTGGTGATGTCGCCGGCGTTGACGGTGGCGCGGATGCCGCCGCCGTTGGTGACGGCCACGACGTGGTCGTCATCGACGCCCAGGTTGCCCTGCTCCATGGCGTACCAGAGCATGGCGTCGGCGACGAGGTCGCCGAGGTTGGTCTCTTCGGTGCGGTTGCCCGGGTCCTTCTCGCCGTTGAGCAGGACCTCGCTCTCGGCGAACTTGACGCCGTAGAGCGCGTCGACCTCGGCCTCTATGCCGGCGACGCGGGCGGCGACGTCGGCGTCGGAGCCGATGTTCTCGTCAAGGGCGACGTTCTCGGCGGTGATGGTCTTGGCCTCGGGGTCGATGGTGACGACGCCGATGTTCTCGGCCTTGGTGCCGGTGGAGGTCAGCACGGCGCCGTTGACCATGCCGGTGTTGTTGGTGACGGCCAGGATGTCGGCAAGGGTGGAGTGGCTGTGGCTGTCGATGAAGAGGTCGATGCCGTCAACCTCGGCGAGCAGGTCGGTGGAGCGGTTGGGTTCGCTCTCGGGGTCGATGCCGAGGTGGCCGAGGCAGACTATGTAGTCGACGCCTGCCTCTTCAAGGCTGTCCACCTGGGCCTGGGCCTGGGCGTACAGCTCCTCGCCGGCGAGGAAGGTCACTCCGCCAAGCTTGCCCGGGTGGGCCTTGGTGGAGGTCTCAGGGGTGGCGAGGCCAAAGACGCCGATGGTGACGCCGTCCTCGGTGGTGTAGGTGAAGTTGTTGGGGAACAGCGCCTCGCCGTCCTTGAAGGCGTTGGCGCAGACGATGTCGAACTCGGCCTCGTCGAGGATGGTCATCAGGTTCTCATAGCCGTAGTCGAACTCGTGGTTGCCTATGCCCGCGAGGTCGTAGCCGGCGAGGTTCATCAGCTCGATGGCGGTGGCGCCCTGGGAGATGCTGACGGACGGGTCGCCCTGGATGTAGTCGCCGGCGTCAAAGAGCAGGACGTCGGCTCCGCGCGCCTCATAGTCGGCCTTTACCTGCGCGACCTGGGCGTAGCCGGCAATCGCGCCGTGTACGTCGTTCGTGTGGAGGATGACGATTTTTCCGTCAAGATCAGCGCTCTCGTCGTCCGCCAGCGCGCCGCCGCACATGGCGAACACCAGCGTGAGAGCAAGGAAAACAGCTAACAGCTTTTTCATACAGATTCTCCTTTGTTTAATCTAGGCCGCAGCCTGTCGCAAGTATTATACTATGCTTCTCGCCGAAAATAAATAGGAAAATCAAAAAGTTTTTTGGCAAAGTCGCGGTGAATTCCTTGTTAAATTCTGCGTCTGTATAGGTATTCCGCCCGGCACAAAAAGTGGGGGCGGCCTTGACGCCTCCCCCACAATATGTAGTAGATGGCTCAGAGCGCCAGTTCGGCCTCCGAATACAGCACCGCGCCGCCGGCCAGCTTGACACGGCCGCCCGCGACGGTACACAGCAGCGTCCCGCCGCGCTTCGAGGCCTGGCGCGCCCTGAGCGTGCGCTTGCCCAGCTTCGCCGCCCACAGCGGCGCTATGTGGCAGTGGCCGCTGCCGCAGACGGGGTCCTCGGCCACGCCCAGCTTGGGCGCATAGGAGCGCGAGACGCAGTCGTAGTCCGCGCCAGCGGCGGTTATGTGCAGCAGCAGCCCGTCGAGCGCGGCGGCGAGGGCCTGGTCGACCTCGGCCTCGCGCACGGCCTCCTCGCTCTCAAGCTCGCAGACGAGGTCGCGGCCCATCCACGCGGCCCTGACCGGCGCGCCTATCGCGCGCTCCATCTCCGGCGTCACGGGTACGCCGCGCATGTCGTAGGCGGGGAAGTCCAGCTCGTACGTATCGCCGCGCTTTTCGCAGACCAGCTCGCCGCTCAGCGTGTCGAAGGCGAAGCGGGTCTCGCCGGGCGTCACGAAGTTCGCCAGCACGAAGGCCGTACCCAGCGTTGCGTGGCCGCAGAGGTCGATCTCTCCGCCCGGCGTGAACCAGCGCAGGCACCAGCGGCCGCCCTCGCGCACGGCGAAGGCCGTCTCGGAGAGGTTGTTCTCCGCGGCGACGGACTGCATGAGCGCGTCCGGCAGCCACCCGTCCAGCACGCAGACGGCGGCGGGGTTGCCCTCAAAAAGCCTCTCGGCGAAGGCGTCGACGTGCCAGCACTTCATGTAAATCCCTCCGAAAATAAGAATGACGCCATTATATCACCCGCCCCTATCGCGCAAAAGGCTTGATTTTTCCCTCCCGCGCGTGTATAATACACAGGCTATGCAGCGGTATCGAAGTGGTCATAACGAGAACGACTCGAAATCGTTTGACGGGTGAAACCGTCCGTGGGTTCGA
>CALWYT010000078.1 GCA_944385835.1 uncultured Oscillospiraceae bacterium
TCCGCAAAGAAGAGCGGCAGGCTGTCGCAGGCGTCCAGCGAGGCGCGTATGGCCTCCCGGGCGGCGGCGCTCCGTGCGGCGGCGTCGGGGATGGAGAGGATATAGGCCATGGAGCCGTCGTAGGCGCCGGCGGTGGCCGTGTCGAGGCCAAGGACGAACTTCCACTCCGGCGCGGCGTTGCCTATGCCCTGCGGCGCTGCGCCGCTGAGCGCGATCGCGCCCGATACGGCGCAGGCCGCGGCGGCCCAGCCCGCGGCGAAGCAGGCGAAGGCGCAAAGCAGCCGCCCCCGCCCTTCCCTCCGGGAGAGCAGCGAGAGCACAAGCGCGGCCAGCGCGCCGCAGAATATGAGCGCGCCCTCCGGCCTGACGAGGTCCCCCAGCGCCACGGCCGCTCCGCCGAGCGCGGGGCGCAGCCGCCCGCCTGAGAAGGCGAGGTATGCCCCCAGCAGCATCAGGCAGAGCGAGAGGCACTGGTTCGTGAGCACGGGGGTCAGGAGCAGCGCGCCGGGCCAGGCGGCGTACAGCAGCCCCGCGAAGAGGGCCGCGCCGCCCCCGGCGAAGCGCCGCGCGATGAGATACACCAGCAGCGCCGTGACGGCGCCGTACAGCGCGTTGAGCGCGCCGAGGGCGGCCTCGCCTCCGCCCAGGCTCACAACAAGCGCCTCGTAGAGCGCGAAGGGGATCTGATAGCCCCAAAGTGCAAAGTATTCGCCGGAGAAGGCCCCGGCGTCGCCGGCGGCGAAGCGCTGCGCGGCGTCGTAGATAAACGCGAAGTCGCTTGTGGGTTCGGCGGGCAGCAGCGCTACGGCGGCGGCGCGCAGCGCCAGCGCGCAGGCGAAAACCGCCGCGCCGCCGTACCTCATCCCGCCGGGGAGGCAGCGCGCCGCCAGCGCCGCGGCCAGGACCAGGGGCAGGGAGCGGGCGATCAGCCCGAGGCCATGCGAGGGGGAATCCATGAGCAGGTACAGCGCCGCCGCGGCGAACATCAGCGCGCAGACGGCGGCGCAGACCCAGGCCAGGGCGGCGTCCAGCACGGTATACAGCTTACGGGCTGCGGCCTCCACACGCGGTCACGCTCCTTTCACGTGGATTATACCGCGGCGCGGCCCCGACGGCAAGCAAAATAAGCCGGGCCGCGGCATTCCAGCTTGACATAATGCTTTTGCCGGGTGTAGAATAACATGATAATATTGCGGGGGTTATGGGGAAAGCCCCGTTGATATTAGTGCTTTACACGGCAGCGCGCCCTGCGCGCCGTTATCTGTTCTATCTTTCATATAGGGAGGCGTATACTGAAACCATGTTTTGGACAATAGTGGGCATCGCGGCCGCTGTGATCGTGGTGCTTGTAATAGGGTTCCTGCTGGGCATCGCGTACCGCAAGAAGGTTGCCGAGCGCGAGATTTCCAGCGCGGAGGAAGAGGCCAAGCGTATCATCAACGAATCCATCAAGGCCGCCGAGAGCAAGAAGCGCGAGGCGCTGGTGGAGGCGCGCGAGGAGATACACAAGAACCGCACGGAATACGAGCGCGAGGTCAAGGAGCGCCGCAGCGAGCTGTCCAAGCAGGAGCGCAGGCTGCAGCAGAAGGAGGAAAACCTCGACCGCAAGACCGACGCCCTGGAGAAAAAGACCGAGGCCCTAAACCAGAAGCTGAGCCAGGCCGAGGCCATGCAGGAGGAGGCCCGCCTCGTCAAGAAGAGCCAGCTTGAGATGCTCGAGAAGATCTCCGGCTACACGCAGGAGGAGGCCAAGCAGTACCTCATCAGCAGCATCGAGAGCGAGGTAACGCACGAGATGGCCGCCAAGGTGCGCGAGGTCGAGGCCCGGTATAAGGACGAGGCCGAGGAGCGCGCGAGAGAGATAATCGCCACCGCCATCCAGCGCTGCGCCGCAGACCACGCCAGCGAGATCACCGTCTCCGTCGTACCACTCCCCAACGACGAGATGAAGGGCCGCATCATTGGACGAGAGGGGCGCAACATTCGTTCCATCGAAACGCTCACCGGCTGCGATCTCATCATCGACGACACGCCGGAGACCATCACCGTCTCCAGCTTCGACCCCGTCCGCCGCGAGATCGCCCGCATTGCGCTCGAGAGGCTCATCCAGGACGGGCGCATCCACCCCGCCCGCATCGAGGAGATGGTCGCCAAGGCCCAGCGCGAGGTCAACGCCACCATCAAGGCCGAGGGCGAGCGCGCCGCGTTCGAGACGAACATCCACGGCCTCAACCCGGAGATAATCCGCCTGCTGGGCCGCATGAAGTACCGCACCAGCTACGGCCAGAACGTCCTCAACCACTCGATAGAGGTCGCCCACATCGCCGGGCTGCTCGCCGCCGAGCTGGGCGTGGACGTCGCCACCGCCAAGCGCGCGGGCCTGCTGCACGACCTGGGCAAGAGCATCGACCACGAGGTCGAGGGCAGCCACGTCACGATAGGCGTGGACATAGCCCGCAAGTATAAGGAATCCCCCGAGGTCATCCACGCCATCGAGGCCCACCACGGCGACGTGGAGGCCCACAGCGTGATCGCCTGCCTGGTGCAGGCCGCCGACGCCATCTCCGCCTCCCGCCCCGGGGCCAGGCGCGAGAACGTCGAGAACTACGTCAAGCGCCTTGAGAAGCTCGAGGAGGTCACCCGCAGCTTCCCCGGCATCGACAGCTGCTACGCCATCCAGGCCGGGCGCGAGATCCGCGTCATGGTCAAGCCCGACGAGGTCAGCGAGGACCAGATGGTCCTGCTCGCGCGCGACATCGCCAAGAAGATCGAAAGCGAGCTGACTTACCCCGGCCAGATAAAGGTCCACGTCCTGCGCGAGACCAAGGCCGTGGAATACGCGAAATAAGCCGGCTTGAAAGGCCTCGGACGGCCCTTCAATGCCAAACAGCCGCTCCCGCCCGCGCCGCAAAGCGGCCGGGAGATGAGGACCGGCGCTTCGCTCAGCGCACAAGAAGGACCAGTCTGCGGACTGGTCCTTCTTGCACGTCCGCTGCGCGAGCGGGAATTTTGGCCGGGCAAAGCCCGGCCAAAATTCGACGCTGCTTTGTTTCGCCGCGGTGTGTTCACCCGGCGGCTTTTTCTATGCAGGCGACGGCGTTCAGGCTGCGGGGGTAGCCGATATAGGGCAGGCACTGGTACACCACGCGCAGCAGGAAGCCGCGGTCGTTGCCGACGTTCATGTTGCCCCGGGCGTGGGAGACTAGCTGCGGCTCGCAGCCGCCCTGGGCCATGAGGAAGCAGAAGGTTATCATCTCGCGCTGGGCCAGGGTGAGGCCCGAGCGGGTGTAGTAGTCGCCGAAGCAGTTGGCCGCCAGCCAGCGGTTGACCAGCCCGGCCTTCCAGGCCTCCAGCATCTGCGCGCCGAAGATCTCCGCCTGGGCGGCCGCACCCTTCTCCAGCCGGTCGTCCGCAGTGACGGCGGCCTCGCCGCAGCCGGGCAGCTCGAGGCCGCGCGCGGCGAAAACCTCGCTGGCGGCCTCGACAAAGGGCAGCGCGCGCCCCAGGCCGAGGTAGTCCGCGGCCTGATAGGCCGCCTCCTTGGCCCAGACGGGCGGCAGGCCCTCGTCCAGCGCGCGGGGCAGCAGCTTCCGGTACAGCTCCAGGCCCTGGCAGCCCGTCAGGGCGGCGAGGACGGCCAGCCAGCGCGTGGCCGGCTCCAGCCTGGCCTCCGGCTCGTTCACGACCTCGTCGAAGGCGAAGCGGCCGGCGATTTCCATGAATTCGGCGTCTGTCTTGTGCAGGTCCATTTTACCTCCTAGCCCAGAAGGGCGTACTCCGCGTCCGTGACCGGCTCCAGCCACTCGTTGGAGCAGCCCTCGCCGGGGACTTCAAAGGCGATGTGCGCGAACCAGCTGTCGCGCTTGGCCCCGTGCCAGTGCTTCACCCCGGCGGGGATGACGACCACGTCGCCGGCGGCGAGGCTGCGCGCCGCCTCGCCCTCGGCCTGGTACCAGCCCTCGCCCGCGGTGCAGATGAGTATCTGCCCGCCGCCCTTGGAAGCGTGATGTATGTGCCAGTTGTTGCGGCAGCCCGGCTCGAAGCTCACGTTGGACAGGGCGATGGGGCTGTCGCCCGGGGCGGTGAGGGGATTGAGATACGAGTTGCCGGTGAAATACCGCGCATAGGCCGAGTTGGGCAGCCCGAGGCCGAAGGCGTTGGCGGCGGCGAAATCGCGTTCGTCAGTAATTTTCATCATATTGCCTCCTTTGGGATGTGCGGCCGCGCGCGGGCGCGGCGTGAACACGGCGCCCTCAGCGCGCGGCGGAGAAGGCGTATACCGTGACGCTTTGCAGCTTCTCGCCCGGGCGCAGCACGTTGGAGGGGAAGCCGTAGTGGTTCAGCGCGTCGGGGAAGAGCTGCGTCTCCAGGCAGAGCGCGCCGTGGCCGGAGTACTCCGCGCCGCCCTTGCCGCGCCGCGCCGCCATGCCGTTGGCCGTGTAGAGCTGCACGCCGGGCAGGGTGGTGTACATATCCATGGCCAGCGCGCCGTCCGAGCTGAGCGCCCTGGCCGCGCTGCGCGAGGCGAGGACGAAGTTGTGGTCAAAGCCGCCGAAGAGCGCCGTCTGCGCGTCCTCCTGCGCCAGCGCCTCGCCCAGGGCGCGTCCGCGGCGGAAGTCGAAGGCCGAGCCGTCCACCTCCAGCAGCCGGCCCGTGGGCAGGCAGTCGGGCGCGGCCTCGCAGAACAGCTCCGCGGCCAGGCTCAGGCGGTGGCCGTATATGCTCCCGCCGCCGTCGCGGTTGAAGTAGCTGTGGTTCGTGAGGTTGACGGGCGTCGGCGCGTCCGTCTCCGCCTCGTAGCCGATCGAAAGCTCGCCGCCGTCCGAGAGGGAGTACTCCACGGTGACCGAGAGCTTCCCCGGATAGCCCTCCTCACCGTCCGGCGAGACGCGGCTGAGACGCAGCGCGCCGCCGCGCTCCTCTGCCGCCCAGACGTACCTGTCGAAGCCGCGCTCCCCGCCGTGGAGGTGGTGCGGGCCGTTGTTGGCCGCGAGGCGGTACTCCCGCCCATCCAGGGAGAAGCGCGCGTTGGCGATGCGGTTGGCCACGCGGCCTATGGTCGCGCCGAAATGGCCGCCGTTTTGCTCATACTCCGCGAGGCTGTCGTAGCCGAGCACGACGTCGCGCTCGCACAGCGCCGCGTCGCGGACGACCAGGGATTGCAGCGTCGCGCCGTAGTCGAGCACGACGGCGCGCGCCCCGGCGGCGTTTTTCAATTCGTAGGCGAATACCTGCTCGCCGCGGGCGGTTACGCCGAAGGGGCGCCTGGAAACCGTCATAACTGTCACTCCTCTGCCGCCGGCCGGGCCGGGGCGTTTTTTCTCCTTCATTGTATCATGAGGGGACGCAATACGCAAAGCCAAATGTGACGCCGCCGCGCGGTGCAATTCGGCATAAACCGCGTCGCGCGGCGGCGGAAACTTGTTCAAGTATATGAAAATTCACATTCGCGCCGTTTTCGGTTGAGTTTTTGCCCCGGAGACGGTAAAATCAACGTATACTCTACGAAGGAGGGCGGTTCGCATGGCCCGGCTGCGCGCGCTTGACCAGAGGGATAAGTGCGCCTTGCTCTTCCCCAAGAGCGACTTCCGCCTGGGCGTGGAGTATATATATTGACGAGCTTATTGCAAGGTCACGGCCGCAGCGCCGTGGCCTTGACATATTTTTCGGAGGAGAGAGCATGACTATGAAGAAGGCCGCAGTCATCATGGGCAGCGACAGCGACTGGCCCGTCGTGGAAAAGTGCGTAAACCAGCTCCGGGAGCTGGGCATACCCGTCGAGGCTCGGGTCATGAGCGCGCACCGCACGCCGGAGCAGGCGCGCGAGTTCGCCAGGGACGCCCGCGCCAACGGCTTCGGCGTCATCATCGCCGCCGCGGGCAAGGCCGCGCACCTCGCGGGCGCGCTGGCCGCCAACAGCACCCTGCCGGTTATAGGCATACCCATCAAGAGCAGCACGCTCGACGGGCTGGACGCCCTCTTGAGCACCGTCCAGATGCCCTCCGGCATCCCCGTCGCCACCGTCGCAATCGACGGCGCGCAGAACGCCGCGCTGCTGGCCGCCGAGATCCTCGCCGCCGCGGACGGGGACCTCGCCGCGAAGCTGGACGCCATGCGCGAGGATATGGCCGCCGCCACGCTCAGGAAGGACGAGGCGCTGCAGGAAAAACTCAACGGTTAACACACTCAAGGAGGATTCAGATAATGAGCATGGAAAAGCGCGAGCAGATGTACGAGGGCAAGGCCAAGAAGGTCTTTGCCACCGACGACCCCGCCCTCTGCATAGTCTCCTACAAGGACGACGCCACCGCCTTCAACGGGGAAAAGCGCGGCACCATCATGGGCAAGGGCGTGATAAACAACCGGCTCACCAACCGCCTTATGCGCCTTCTTATGGAAAACGGCATACCCACCCACTTCGTCGAGGAGCTGAGCGAGCGCGACACCCTGGTCAGGCGCGTGGAGATAGTCCCGCTCGAGGTCATAATCCGCAACATCTCCGCCGGCAGCTTCGCCAAGCGCTACGGCGTGGAGGAGGGCATAGTGTTCGAGCAGCCGACCATAGAGTTCAGCTACAAGAACGACGAGCTGGGCGACCCGCTCATGAACAGCTGCCACGCCCTCGCGCTCAAGCTGGCCACGGCGGAGGAGATAGAGACGATAAAGGCCTATTCCTTCAAGATAAACGAGCTGCTGAAGGCCTTCCTGCTCGAGCACGGCATAGAGCTGGTAGACTTCAAGCTGGAGTTCGGCCGCCTGGCCGACGGCACGGTCGTCCTGGCCGACGAGATCAGCCCCGACACCTGCCGCTTCTGGGACGTCGAGACCCACGAGAAGCTGGACAAGGACCGCTTCCGCCGCGACATGGGCGGCGTGGAGGACGCCTACCAGGAGGTCATGCGCCGCATCATTGGCGAGTGAAAGGAGCTTATGGAAACGCAATTCTTCGATAAACCGCACGAGGAGTGCGGCGTCTTCGGCGTCATCACCCGCTCTAAGGACGACGACGTCGTACCCATGACCTACCGCGCGCTCTACGCGCTGCAGCACCGCGGCCAGGAGAGCTGCGGCATCGCGATAAACGACGACGGGGTGATAAGCGGCTACAAGGACGTGGGCCTTGTAAACGACGTCTTTACCGAGGACGTCATGCGCCGCCTCCCGCGCGGGCAGATGGCCATAGGCCACTGCCGCTACGGCACCACAGGCGGGCGCACGCGCGAGAACGCGCAGCCCATCGTGATACGCCACATCAAGGGCGGGCTGGCCCTGGCCCACAACGGCAACCTGACCAACGCCAGCGAGCTGCGCACGGAGTTGGAGCTGAACGGCGCGATCTTCTCCTCCACCTCCGACAGCGAGGTGATAAGCTACGTCATAACGCGCGAGCGGCTGCGCACCGGCTCCATCGAGGCGGCCGTGTGCTCCGCCATGGACTGCCTGAAGGGCGCGTACTCCCTCGCGATCATGTCCCCGCGCAAGCTGATCGCCGCGCGAGACCCCAGGGGCTTCCGCCCGCTGTGCATAGGCGAGCTGCCCGACGGCTGGGCCGTCGCCAGCGAGAGCTGCGCCCTGGACGCCATAGGCGCGAGGTTCCTGCGCGACGTGGAGCCGGGCGAGATAGTCACCATCTCCCGCAGCGGCATAGAGTCCGACCGCAGCCACTGCGGCGGGCCTACGGCGGAGTGCGTCTTTGAGTTCATCTACTTCGCGCGCCCGGACTCCGTGATAGACGGCAGCTGCGTCCACACCGCGCGCCAGCGCGCGGGAGCCTTCCTCGCGCTCGAGCACCCGGTGCAGGCGGACGTCGTCATCGGCGTCCCCGACTCCGGCCTCGACGCCGCGCTGGGCTACGCCAGGCAGAGCGGCATCCCCTACGGCGTCGGCTTTGTCAAGAACAAGTACATCGGCCGCACGTTTATCCAGCCCGGCCAGACCAGGCGCGAGAACGCCGTGCGCATAAAGCTGAACGTCATAGCCTCCACCGTGCGCGGCAAGCGCGTGATACTCGTGGACGACTCGATAGTCCGCGGCACCACCATCGCGCGCATCGTAGACCTCCTTCGCGAGGCCGGGGCGAAGGAGGTACACGTGCGCCTCTCCGCGCCGCCATTTTTGTACCCCTGCTACTTCGGCACGGACATCGACAGCCGCGACAACCTCATCGCAGCGCAGCACAGCATCGAGGAGATACGCGAGATAATCGGCGTGGACTCGATAGGCTACCTCAGCTGCGAGAACGTACACAAGCTGGCCGACAACGCGCATCTCAACTTCTGCGCGGCCTGCTTCACCGGCGAATACCCCTGCGAGATACCCAAGAGGGCGGCCAAGAGCCGTTTTGAGCAGAAGCTAAGCGAACGCGGGAAGGAGGCTGCGGAGTGATAAGCGAGAGCGAGAGCTACCGCGCCGCGGGCGTGGACATCACCGCCGGCTACAGGGCGGTGGAGCTGATGAAAAAGCACGTGCAGCGCACCAACACGCCCGGCGTGCTGGGCGGCCTGGGCGGCTTCGGCGGCCTCTTCAGGCCGGACCTTACGGGCATGGCCGAGCCGGTCCTAGTCTCCGGCACGGACGGCGTCGGCACCAAGCTGAAGATAGCCTTCCTCATGGACAGGCACGACACCGTGGGCATAGACTGCGTGGCCATGTGCGTCAACGACGTGGTCTGCTGCGGCGCTGCGCCGCTCTTCTTCCTCGACTACATCGCCTGCGGCAAAAACGTACCCGAGCGCATAGCGGACATCGTCGCGGGCGTCGCCGAGGGCTGCGTGCAGTCCGGCGCGGCGCTCATTGGCGGCGAGACCGCCGAGATGCCCGGCTTCTACGGCGAGGACGAGTACGACCTCGCGGGCTTCGCCGTCGGCATGGTGGACAGGGCGAAGATACTCGACAACACCTCCATGCGCCCGGGCGACGCGGTCATCGCCATCCCCTCGAGCGGCGTACACTCCAACGGCTTTTCCCTTGTCCGCCGCGTCTTCGACGTGGAGCACGGCGCGCTGGAGCGGCGCTATGACGAGCTGGGCTGCACGCTGGGCGAGACGCTGCTCACGCCGACGCGCATATACGTAAAGCCCGCGCTGGCCATGATAGGGGCCGCGAGGGTGCGCGCGCTCAGCCACATAACCGGCGGCGGCTTCTATGAAAACGTCCCGCGCTCGATTCCCGAGGGCCTCACGGCGCGCATCGAGAAGGCCGCGCTCCGCACGCCGCCCATCTTTGAGATACTCGCGCGCGAGGGGAACATCCCCGAGCGGGATATGTACAACACCTTCAACATGGGCGTCGGCATGTGCGCCGTCGTTGCGGCGGAGGACGCGGACGCGGCCCTCGCGGCGCTCTGTGAAAACGGCGCGGCGGACGCCTACGTCTGCGGCGAGATAGCCGAGGGCGCGGAAGGCGGCGTGGAGCTGTGGTGAGGACGGCTGTACTCGTCTCCGGAGGCGGCACGAACCTCCAGGCCCTTATAGACACGGCCGCGCGCGGGGCCATGCCGCACGTAAAGCTCGCGCTCGCCGTCTCCAACAGCGCCGGGGCCTTCGCCCTCGAGCGGGCGAGGGCCGCCGGGATCCGGGCGGAATACCTGGAGAAGGACGGCTTCGAGGAGCGGCTGGAGGCGCTTTTGCGCGAGGAGGGCATAGGCCTTATAGTGCTGGCGGGCTTTTTGCGCATACTCAGCGGGGACTTCACGCGCCGCTGGGCCGGCAGGATTATAAACATCCACCCCAGCCTCATCCCGAGCTTCTGCGGCGCGGGCTTCTACGGCCTGCGCGTCCACGCCGCCGCGCTCGAGCGCGGCGTCAAGGTCACCGGCGCGACCGTACACTTTGTAAACGAGATACCCGACGGCGGCGAGATAATCGCCCAGCGCGCGGTGGAGGTCCTGCCCGGCGACACGCCGGAGACGCTGCAAAGGCGCGTCATGGAGCGGGCGGAGTGGATAATCCTGCCCGAAGCTGCCGAAAAGGTCGCCGAAATGCTGGAAAGGAGCTAAAGCATGACCGATATATTCGAATATCTCAGCGAGCGCCCCTACCCCGGCCGGGGCATAATGCTCGGCGCGACGCCCACGGGGAAGAGCGTCTGCGCCTACTTCATCATGGGCCGCAGCGAGAACAGCCGCAACCGCGTCTTTGAGAAGACCGAAGACGGCATCCGCACCCGGGCGTATGACGAGAGCCGCATGACAGACCCCAGCCTCATCATCTACCATCCCGTCCGCCGCGTGGGCCGCGGCCTTATCGTCACCAACGGCGACCAAACCGACACGGTGCGCGACCATATACTCGCGGGGGCGACCTTCGCCGCCGCGCTCCGCACGCGCGAGTTTGAGCCGGACGGCCCCAACTGGACGCCGCGCATCTCCGGCCTTCTCAGCCCCGACGGCAGCTTCAAGCTCTCCATACTCAAGGCCGGGAGCGAGCAAGGCTCGCCCTGCCTGCGGTATTTCTACGAGTACGAGGCCGCGCAGCCCGGCGCGGGCCGCTTTATCAGCACCTACGAGGGCTTCGGCTCCCCGCTGCCCAGCTTCCGGGGCGAGCCGGTCGAGGCCAAGGTGCCGGAGCTGGACGCCGCCGCGCTCGCCGGAAGGCTCTGGGCGGCGCTCAACGAGGACAATAAGGTCTCCCTCTACGTCTCAGTCGGCGGCGAGGAGGTTATAATCAACAAGTGGGAGGAGAGCAAATGAAGGAGATAGAACTCAAGTACGGCTGCAACCCGAACCAGAAGCCCGCCCGCATTTTCATGGCCGGCGGCGGCGAGCTGCCCGTCGAGGTCGTGAACGGCCGGCCCGGGTACATCAACTTCATGGACGCGCTCAACTCCTGGCAGCTTGTCCGCGCGCTCAAGCGCGCCACCGGCAAGCCCTCCGCCGCGAGC
>CALWYT010000079.1 GCA_944385835.1 uncultured Oscillospiraceae bacterium
TATGAGGTCCTCGGCGAGGCCGCAGCCGGCGTCGAAGTGCGCGGTATAGGGCGCGGCGTCGGCGTTGAAGGCGCAGAGGACGCGCTCGCCCTCCGTCTGCCGCTCAAAGATGTACTGCCTGTTGGTCAGCAGCACCTCGCGGTAAGCGCCCTCGCGCAGGGCGCGGCTGGCGCTGCGCGCGCGTATCATGGCGGCTACGGCGTCCGTCAGCGCGTTCCACTCCGGCCGCTCAAAGGCGGGGCGCAGCGCCGCGTCGCCGGATCGCTTTTCGCCCTGCACGCCCCACTCGCTGCCGTAGTAGACGCAGGGTATGCCGGGCATGGCGAAGAGCAGGCCGTAGAGCACGCCCAGCAGGGATGGGTCCTTCAGTATGCTGGCCGCGCGCGTGACGTCGTGGTTGTCCACGAAGCTGAACAGCCCCTCGCCGCGGTACAAGGCCCAAGGCTCGGAGCCGAACTGGCGGCGCAGGCTGTGGCCTATCTCGAAGAGGTTGAGGTCGTTCAGACTGGAATAGAGGCCCTTGTAGCACTCGTAATTCGTGACCGAATGGCACTTGTCCGGGGCCATCCAGCGCTTGTAGTCGCCGTGCAGCGTTTCGCCCATGAGGAAGAAGTCCGGCCTGAGGCCGTCGCAGAAGCCGCGCAGCCGCCGCAGGAAGCCCTCGTCCAGGCAGTAGGCGACGTCCAGGCGCAGGCCGTCCACGCCGAACTCCTCCGCCCAGAACTTCACCGTGTCCAGCAGGTAGTCCGCGACGGCGGGGTTTTGGAGGTTGAGCTTCACCAGCTCGTAGTGGCCCTCCCAGCCCTCGTACCAGAAGCCGTCGCCGTAGTTCGAGTCGCCGCTGAAGTCTATGCGGAACCAGTCCCTGTAGGGCGAATCCCACTTTTTCTCCCGCACGTCGCGAAAGGCCCAGAAGCCGCGCCCGACGTGGTTGAACACGGCGTCGAACACGACGCGGATGCCGCGCTCGTGCAGCGCGCCGCAGAGCGCCTTGAGGTCGCCGTTCGTGCCGAGGCGGCAGTCCACGCGGCGGTAGTCGCGCGTGTCGTAGCCGTGCGCGTCGCTCTCGAAGAGGGGGTTGAGCAGCACGGCGCGGCAGCCCAGCCGCTCGATATGCGGTATCCAGTCGAGGATTTTCGCCAGCCTGCGTTCAGGCACGCCGCCGTTCTCGCGCGGCGCGCCGCAGAGGCCCAGGGGATATATCTGATAAAATACGCTCTCGTCAGCCCACATGGGCGTACCCTCCTTGTCATTTGCCGTCCCGCGCGCGCCTGAATCTGCGCAGCGTGGGCAGCGCGTCCTTTGCGCTGGATATGTAGGCCCGCGCGAGGCTCTCCATGCTGTCCGCGAACACGGCGCGCTCGGCCTCGTCGCCGAGCAGGTCGCGCGCGGCGTACAGCGCGTTGCGCACGCGCTGGCCGGTGAGGTCCGTCAGCGTGCGCGCGCCGGTGCTCTCCAGCGCGTCGAACACGGCGTTGATAAGCTCCTGCCGCTGTTGCAGGTCCAGCTCTTCGGACCACTGGCGCATCGCCTCGCGGTAGACGCGCGAGCGCAGCGAAAAGCCCGGCGCGCGCACGAACCGCGTCCCCAGCACCTGCCAGGTGAAGCCGTTGTGCGCCGCCGCGCCGGTCTCGCAGCTTTCAACCACGCTGTATTCGGCGCTGTTGTGCAGCAGCACGCCCACGAGGGAGTGCTGCGGCATATATGTGCGCAGGCGGCCGGCTATGCGCCGGTAGCCGGGCAGCCCGTCCGGGCTTTCGCGGAAGCCCGGCCCGTCGAAGTTGTAGACGTCCAGCAGCCGCCCCTGCAGCTCCTCCGGGGCGGACATCGCCGCAAAAACGCTGAGGTTGCCGCCCTTGGAGTGGCCGCCCACGCGCAGCGCGCCGTCGTGCAGCCAGCCGGCGCGGACGAGGTACGCGGCGGCGTCGCGCTGGGCCGGGACGGCGTCCTGCAGGCTCAGGTTGAAGTCCTCGCGCCAGGCGGCAAGGGTGTCGTCCGTGCCGCGGAAGGCGACGAAGCGCGTCCCGTCCGGCAGCGCCGCCGTCAGGGCGCAGAACTGCTCCGCGGCCAGGTCGTTCACGCGGTTGACGTATCCGCCGAGGCGCAGGGAGGCGAAGCGGCGCGAGGCGAGCATCTTCTTCGCCATCGTCACCGTACCGGGCGGCAGCAGGACGCCGAGGCGCCTGTCCTCCTCGCCGTAGCGCTCAAAGTAGGCGGAGGCCGCCTCCGCGAGCGGGACTTCGCCGCTGCCGTCGGGGACGATGCCCGTGAAGTCCAGGCTCGGGAGCTTGCAGATGATGAGCGCGTCGACCTCGTTGAAGGGCGAGACGTCCATGGGGACGTCGCCGCGCCAGTCGAGGTAGTCTATGGCGTTGGCCATCTCAGTCCGCGAGGGCGCGGCGCATATAGGGGTTGTGCTCGCGCTCTATGGAGAGGCGCGTGGAGAGGTCGTGGCCGGGGTAGACCTCGTAGTCCCCGGGCAGGCGGCCTATGCGCGCCAGGCTGGCCAGCTCGGCCCTGAGGTCGCCGCCGGGGAAGTCCGTGCGCCCGCAGGAGCCGCGGAAGAGCGTGTCCCCCGTGAAGAGCGCGCCGCCGCAGACAAGCGTGACGCCGCCGGGCGTGTGGCCCGGGGTGGCCATGACGCGGAACTCCAGCGAGCCGACCTTGACCGTATCCCCCTCGCCGTAGAACACGGCGCCCTCCGGCGGCTGGAAGCCGCGGAAGCCCGGGATGCCCGTGCCGCGCTCCTTCTCGTTTACGTACAGCTGCGCGCCGGTCGCGTCCAGCACCTCGCCGAGCGCGCCGGTGTGGTCGAAATGCGCGTGCGTCAGCATGACGGCCCGGCAGCGGAGCCTGTTGTCCTCGAGGTAGTCGAGGATGACGTTCGCCTCCGCGCCGGGGTCTATGACCGCGCACTCGAGCGTGGCCTCGTCGGTGACGACGTAGCAGTTGGTCTCAAGCTGCCCGACGGGCAGGGTTTTGATAAGCATACTCACAGCTCCTCCGTGTCTACAAGTATGGTCACGGGGCCGTCGTTCACGCTCTCGACCAGCATCTCCGCGCCGAAGCGGCCCGTCTCCACCCTGAAGCCGCGCTCGCGGCAGCGGGCGATCACGCGCTCGTAGAGCGGCACCGCCGTCTCCGGGCGCGCGGCTCGGGTGAAGCCCGGCCGGCGACTCTTGACGTCGGCATAGAGCGTGAACTGGCTGACTATCAGCAGCTCCGCGCCGGCGTCGGCCGGGGAGACGTTCATCTTGCCCGCGTCGTCCTCGAAGACGCGCAGGCCGCATATGCGGTCGGCGACCTTGTCGGCCTGGGCCTCGGCGTCGTCAACGCTGACGCCTAGCAGCACCAGAAAGCCCTTGCCTATGGCCCCGGCCACTTCGCCCCCGATGGTGACGGAGGCGGATTTTACCCTTGTTATTACCGCTCTCATGTGCTTGCCCTCCTGATTTCAGTTACGCCCCGCACTCCGCTGAGGCGGTTCATTATGCCCTTCAGCTCCGCGAGGTCGCGCACCTCTACGGTGACCACGGCGATGCTGTTCTCGCCGACGTCCCTCGCCGTCAGGCTGCGCACCTTGGCGTTCATGGCGTTGAGGACGGTGGCGATGTCCATGATGAAGCCGCCCCTGGCCCCGGCCGTGATGTGCAGCGTGGTGGTGTAGAGGTCGGTGATGTGCTCGGCCCAGCCGACGCGGATCCAGCGGCCGTCGTTTTCCTTCATCTCCAGCTGGCGGCGGTAGTTCTGGCAGTCTCGGCGATGGATGGAGACGCCGGCGCCGCGGGTGATGAAGCCGATTATCTCGTCGCCCGGCACGGGCGTGCAGCACTTGGAAAACTTTATAAGGCAGTTGTCCAGGCCCTCGACCAGGATGCCGTGTACCGCCTTGGGCGGGCGGGACGTGCGCTTCTCCGCCTGCTCGGTTATCTTGTCGAGGACGGTCTTTTTCTCCGGCTTGCGTATGCGGGCCAGCTCGTCCTTGACGCGGTTGACGCTGCGCACGGCGGTCTGGCCGCCGTAGCCTATGGCGGCGAACAGCTCGTCAAGGCTGGGGACCGAGAGCTTCTTGAGTATCTGCGGCAGGACCTCCTCGTCCGTGACGTCGCTCATCACAAGGCCGTTGCGGTGCAGCTCGGCCTCGAACATATCCCGGCCGCGCTGGATGTTCTCCTCGCGCCGCTCCTTCTTGAACCACTGCTTTATCTTCGTCCGGGCGCTGGAGCTTTTGGCCAGCTGCAGCCAGTCGCGGCTGGGGCCGGGCGCGCTCTTGCTTGTGCGCACCACGACGATGTCGCCGTTTTGCAGCTTGTGGTCGAAGGTGACGATGCGCCCGTTGACGCTCGCGCCCACCATGGAGTTGCCGACGCCGGAGTGTATCGCATAGGCGAAGTCTATCGGCGTCGCGCCGGCGGGGAGGTTGATGACGTCGCCGCTGGGCGTGAACACAAAGACCTCGTCGGCGAACATGTCTATCTTGAGATCGTGGACGAACTCCGTGGCGTCCGTCTCCTGCTGCGCCTCGAGCAGGCGGCGCACCCAGGCGAACTTCTCCTCGTCGCCGTCGCGCACGCCCTGCTCGCCGCTCTTGTACTTCCAGTGCGCGGCGACGCCATACTCGGCTGTGAGATGCATGTCCCAGGTGCGTATCTGCACCTCGAAGGGGATGCCCTCGCCGCCTATGACCGTCGTGTGTACGCTCTGATAGCCGTTGGGCTTGGGCGTGGAGACGTAGTCCTTGAAGCGGCCGGGTACGGGCTTGTACATATCGTGTATCATGCCCAGGGCGTTGTAGCAGTCGGGGATGGAGTTGACTATGACGCGGAAGGCGCAGAGGTCAAAGATGCCGTTGATGTCCAGCTGCTGGGCGAACATCTTGCGGTAGATGCTGTAGATGTGCTTTATCCGCCCGTAGACCGTCGCCTTGACGCCCTCGGCGTCCATGCGCTCCTGTATCTGCCGCTCCACCTTGGACATGAAGCCGCGCAGCGTGGGCATACGCGAGGAGAGGGCGCGGGTTATCTCGTTGTAGCCCTCGCGGTCGAGATAGTAGAGCGAGCGGTCCTCCAGCTCCCACTTTATCTTCTGCATACCCAGCCGGTGCGCGATGGGGGCGTAGATCTCCATCGTCTCCGCGCTCTTGAGCAGCTGCTTGGAGCTGCTCTGGTAGTCCATGGTGCGCATATTGTGCAGCCGGTCGGCAATTTTGATGAGGATGACGCGGATGTCCTTGGCCATGGCCATGAGCATCTTGCGCAGGTTTTCCGCCTGCTCCTCCTCGTGGCTGGTCCACTGCACGCGGGTCAGCTTGGTGACGCCCTCGACTATGTCCGCCACGGTGGAGCCGAACTGGCGCTTGACCTCGTCGTGGGTGACGGGCGTGTCCTCTATGACGTCGTGCAGCAGCGCGGAGACCACGCTGTCCTCGTCGAGGCCCTGCTCGGCGATTATCTCCGCCGTCGCAAGGCAGTGCGTCACGTAGGGCGAGCCGTCGCGCCGCTTCTGCTGCGCGTGAGCCGCGGAGGCGTATTCATAGGCGGCGCGCACGCGGACCATGTTCATCGGCACGCTGCCCGCGCGGAGGCGGGAATCCAGCCTGCGCCAGCCCTCCTCCGGGTCGAGGGGGGTGTGCTCGCCGGCCTTCGGGCCGCCCACGGGTATGGGCGCCCAGTCTATGTCGTCGCCGTACTTGTGGGCCTCGGCCACCTCGCGGCGGATCTCGTCCTCCAGGTCCCTGGAGGAGTCGGCCGCGCCTGCCGCGCCGTCCTCCGGCGTGCGTATGACGGCGTCGTTCCTGTCCTCAGTCATGCTTGCGCCTCCTCTCTCTGTATTCCTCGCAGCGGCGGCGCAGCTCCACCATGACGCCGCTGGCGTCGAGGTCGGCCTTGCCGCCGCGGTGCAGCGCCCTGACGCGCAGCGCGCCGCCGTCGCGCTCCAGCCCCACCAGCCCGGACTGGGCCATGGCGATGAGGCAGAGCAGGGCCTTGTCCGGCCGCATCGCGGCGGGGCCCCAGCCGGCCAGGCGCCGCAGCTCCCCGGCGGCCTCGCCCCCCGCGCGTTCCAGCCAGCGCCAGACGCGCACAAAGTCGCAGCGCTCGGGGCAAAGCTCCAGGCTGTCCCAGCCCAGGGGCAGCTCGCCGTCCAGCAGCAGCTCGCAGCCGCCGGCCATATCCGCGCGCCGCAGGTCGCTGATGAGCAGCTGCACGCTCCTCCGGCCGCGGAATTCGTTTATCTGCGGGTAAAACGCCGCGTCCACCAGCTCGCCCTCTTCCGCGCCCAGCTGCTCGGCCCGGCAGCCGAAGAACACGCAGTCGAACTCGGCGCCGCCCTTGGCCAGGCGCAGCTTCAGATGGCTCCCGCCGCCTATGGGCGTGACCCGCGTGAGCAGCGCGCCCGTCATGCACACGACGGGCCGGGGGTTGCCCGCGCCGCATGGCTCCAGCCGCTCCAGGGAGGCGGCGCAGTCCATGCTCAGCCAGTCCGGGTCGTCTATCCGCACGTCGCACTCCAGCGCCGGTTCCGCCGGGGGAGGGCAGCGCCTGTAGTACTCCGCCAGCTCGCGCCGGAAGTCGTCCAGCCTCTCGCGGCGTATGGTCAGCCCCGCGGCGAGCGCGTGGCCGCCGAAACCCTCCAGGCAGCCGGAGCAGGCGGAGAGCGCGTCGAAGAGGTTGAAGCCGCCGTAGCTGCGGCAGGAGCCTTTGCCCATGCCGCCGTCGAAGCATATCATCACGCAGGGACGCCGGAACTCCTCGGCCAGGCGGCTGGCCGCTATGCCGATGACGCCCTGGTGCCAGCCCTCGCTGGCGAGGACTATCGGCCCCTCGGGCGGCCTCTCGCGCAGGTAGGCGGCGGCCTGCTCCCAGATCCCGTGCTCCAGCTCCTGCCGCTCGCGGTTGAGGCGGCACAGCTCTCGCGCCAGGGGCGCGGCGGCCTCCAGCGTCGGGGCCAGAAGCAGCCTGGCGGCGAGGGCGGCGTTGCCCAGCCGGCCGGCGGCGTTTATCCTCGGCGCCAGCGTGAAGCCCACGGTGGTGGCGCTCATGCGCTTCGCGCCGCCGCCGCACTCCTCCATCAGCGCGGCGACCCCGGGGCGCGGCCGCAGCTCCATCTGCTCCAGGCCGCGGCGGACGATATAGCGGTTCTCGCCCGTCAGCGGCATGACGTCCGCCACCGTGCCGGCGGCCACCAGGTCGGCGTACTCGGCCAGGAGGGCCTCCGCGCCGCCCTCCACGGCGCAGAGCAGCTTGAAGGCGACGCCGACGCCCGCAAGGCCCTTGTTTGGATAGGGACAGCCGGCCCGCTTCGGGTCCACCACGGCCAGCGCGTCGGGCAGCTTGCCCGCCCCGCACTCGTGGTGGTCGGTGACGATGAGGTCGAGGCCGATGCCCTTCGCGTGCTCGGCCTCCGCCGCGGCGGTTATGCCGCAGTCCACGGTGATGAGCAGCGTCGCCCCGCGCGAGGCGATGGAGTCCAGGGCCGCGGTGTTGAGGCCGTAGCCCTCGCCTATGCGGTCGGGTATGTAGGGCAGGCAGTTCAGCCCCCTGCCGCGCAGATAGCTTGTCAGGAGGCAGGCGGAGGTTATGCCGTCCACGTCGTAGTCGCCGTATACCGCGACGGTCTCGCGCCGCTCTATGGCCTCGCGCACGCGCGCGGCGGCCCTGTCCATGTCCAGCATCAGCTCCGGCGGCTGCAGGGACTCCGGCCCCGCGTCCAGGAAGGCTCCCGCCTCCTCCGCCGAGACGATGCCGCGGCGCGCAAGCACCGCGGCCAGAAGCGGCGTACAGCCGGCCTCCAGCAGGGCGCGGGGCGCCTCCTGCGGCCCGCGCGGTATGATCCACTTTCCGTACTTCATTTCAGCCTCGGTCATATCTGATAATTTATCAGTATATTATACCCATTTGCGCGCTCAATATCAAGTGCTTTCCCGCCTCTCTTGACAGCCCCGCCGAGGGATGTTACATTATTACCGTCTCCGCTGCAGGCCGGTGTGGTGGAATTGGCAGACACCTGGGACTTAAAATCCCATATCCGAGAGGATGTACGGGTTCGACCCCCGTCGCCGGCACCA
>CALWYT010000080.1 GCA_944385835.1 uncultured Oscillospiraceae bacterium
CCGACGTGACCGGCGTCATCTCCCTGCCCGAGGGCGTTGAGATGTGCATGCCCGGCGACAACGTCGACATGGACGTTGAGCTGATCACCCCGATCGCCATCGAGACCGGCCTGCGCTTCGCCATCCGCGAGGGCGGCCGCACCGTCGGCTCCGGCGTCGTCATCGCCATCAACGAGTAAGATTACTCAATAACCCAAGGCCCGGTATTCCTACCGGGCCTTTTCTATGAAGCCTTCCCATCTGTCGGGGGCGGGGCTTTGCCCCGGCCATATACCTTATGCAGCGGCGTTTATGCCGCGTATCTGGGGGGGGATTCTTCCCCCCGGACTTATTTCAATCCGTGCATAAAGCCGCCCAGCGAGGCGCTGTGTACGTCGCCGGCTATCGCCCGGCCCTTGTATGTGAACAGCTGCGCCATGACGCGCTCCTCTCCGCTGGGGTATGAGACGAGGCTGTAGCTCCAGCTGTCTATCTCCCGGCCGCAGTATGGCTCCAGGTCGAAGCCCTGCTGCTTTTGCAGCGCGTTGTACTGGGCCAATACCCCTTCCAGCGTCTCCGGCAGCGAGATCGTCCTCGACTCCTCGCTCTCCGGGTCGGCCTCCCAGCCCAGGGAGGCCAGATATTCCACGCGCGCCTCCGTGCTGTCAAGCCCGGCGCCCTCCGGCCCCGAGCAGACCAGCACCAGCACCGCCAGCAGCACCGCTGCGGCGAGGATGATGAAGACGGCGCGCCTTTTACTCAGCCTTTTCGTTCCCGTCACGCGGCATCCCTCCCGGATGAATGTATTGCCGCGCGGGCCTATTTATGACAGGGCGGTGACCTTTTGATACGACTTGACAGGCTGCTCGCGCGCAGCGGGCTGTATTCGCGCAGCGAGGCGCGGCGGCTTATACGCGCAGGCCGCGTCGCCGTCGACGGCGAGGCGGCGGCCTCGCCCGAGGCCAAGTACCCCGACGGCTGCGCCGTGTCGGTGGACGGCGAGGCGGTCAACTGCGCGGAATTCCGCTACTTCATGATGGACAAGCGGGCCGGCGCGCTCAGCGCCACCGAAGACGCCGGCCAGGGTACCGTACTCGACCTGCTGACAGGCTGGCAGCGCGCCCTGGGCCTCTTTCCTGTCGGCCGTCTGGACAAGGACACCACGGGCCTGCTGCTCCTGACAAACGACGGCGGCTTCGCGCACAGGGTCATCTCGCCGAAGTACGGCGTCGTCAAGACATACCTTGCCCTGACAGCCTCTCCGATGGGCGCTGAGGACGTCGCGGCCTTCTCGGAGGGCCTGGTCCTGTCGGACGGAACGCGCTGCCTCCCGGCCGTTCTGGAGCCTCTGGAGGGCTGCCTCTGCCGCGTGCTTGTGTCTGAGGGCAAATACCACCAGGTCAAGAGGATGCTCGCCTCGCGGGGCAAGCCCTGCCTCTCGCTGCGGCGCACGGCCATAGGCGCGCTGGAGCTTGACGCCGGCCTGGGCGAGGGCGGCTGCCGCGAACTTCGTCAATTTGAAAAGGAGCTTGTTTTTAGCTCATCGTGAGAGTTTGCAGGGTCGAATTTGTGCCATTTAACCAGCCGAATCTGAAAAGTTCACAAAACCTACACAATTTTCTATTGAAATTTGCACAAAACTGTATTATGATGAAAGACACATCGCTGTGGACTGTTGTCTATAATAACCAAAGCCCGAAAACGGCGCTCGGGAGAGGCGCCGCGGGCCGCCAGCTGCCGTACAGACGAGAACAGGGAGGATAAAAAATGTCAAGCAGGGTATTCCAGAGCGTCATCATACAGATGAAGGAAGCCACCGACAGGTGTGTCGGCGTCACGGACGAGCAGGGCTTTGTCATAGCGTGCAGCGAGCTGTCGATGATAGGCTCGCACCTTGACGATATGGCCGCCGCAATGGGGGAGGACAGGGAACAAACCTTCGCCTCGAACGTCAGAACATATAAACTGCTGGGCGTCGTCGGCTCCCGCTTTGACTACGCCGTGTTTGTGTCCGGCTGCGACGAGGCCGCGAGGAGCATCTGCATCCTCGCGGGCGTAGGTATGAGCGAAGCGCGAATCAACTACGAGGAGAAGCACAACAAGGCCACCTTCGTCAAGAACATCATCTCCGACAACATCCTGCCGGGGGACGTCTATGTGCGCGCCAAGGAGCTGCACTTCGTCACCGACGTGCCGCGCGTGGTCTATCTCATACGCCAGGTGGAGCACAGCGACGTGGCGGCGCTGGAGGTCGTGCAGAACCTCTTCCCGGACAGGCAGCGCGACTTTGTCCTCTCCGTCACCGAGACCGACATCGTCGCCATACGCGAGCTGACCGGCGAGCCGGGCAGCGACAGCATCGCCGAGCTGGCCCGTCAGATAGAGACCACGATGAAGAGCGAGCTGGGCGTCAGGACCGTCATAGGCATCGGCTCTACGGCCTACCACCTGCGCGAGCTGGCCGACCGCTACAAGGAGGCCCAGGTCGCCATCGAGGTCGGCAAGGTCTTTGACACGGAAAAGACCATCATCAGCTATGAAAACCTCGGCATCGGCCGCATCATCTATCAGCTGCCGACCACGCTCTGCGAGATGTTCCTCTCCGAGGTGTTCAAGAAGAACCCCATCGAGACCTTGGACGAGGACACGCTGGAGACTATCAACAAGTTTTTTGAGAACAACCTCAACGTCTCCGAGACCAGCCGCAAGCTCTACGTCCACCGCAATACGCTGGTCTACCGCCTTGAGAAGATTAAGAAGCTGACCGGCCTCGACCTGCGTGAGTTTGACCACGCGATAGTGTTCAAGGTCGCGATGATGGTCAAAAAATACCTCGACAGCCAGAATTCCGCAAGGTTCTGATTGAGCGGCGCCGCCCTATGGGCGGCGGACGCATGATTGGGCGCCGCGTTTGGGCGGGGCGCCCGGCGGAATAAGCTCTTACACGGCTGCCGGGAGGCAAACGGAGGAAAGTTACCCATGGTTCAGATGAACTCGGTCAAAATGATCTACGACAGCAGCGGCACCGAGGCCCTGCACGGCGTGGATCTGGAGATCAACGACGGCGAATTCGTATTCCTTGTCGGGCCGTCCGGCTCCGGCAAGACCACGATTATAAAGCTGCTCACCGGCGAGGTCCACGCGGCCTCCGGCGAGATCACCGTCAACGGCTTTGACATGATGCGCATAAAGCGGCGCAAGCTGCCCTTCCTGCGCAGGACGCTTGGCGTCATATTCCAGGATTTCCGGCTTATAGACAAGATGACGGTGTACGATAACGTGGCCTTCGCCATGCGCGTGGTCGGCGCGACGAACGCCGCCATACGCGAGCGAGTGCCGTACGTGCTGGAGCTGGTTGGGCTTAAGGGCCGCGAAAAGCGCTATCCGCAGGAACTGTCCGGCGGCGAGCAGCAGCGCGTGGCCATCGCCCGCGCGCTGGTGAATTCCCCGCGCATGATAATCGCCGACGAGCCTACCGGCAACCTTGACCCTGTGCGCAGCCTGGAGCTTATGCTGCTGCTCGAAAAGATAAACGAGCTGGGGACGACGCTGCTTGTGGTCACGCACGAAAAGGAGCTGGTCAACGCCTTCTCCAAGCGCGTCGTGGCTATCAACGACGGCAAGATCATCTCCGACGGAATGGACGGGTACTTCAGCTATGAGATTGAATAGACTTGGCTATCTTATAAAGTCCGGCTTTACCGGAATTTTCAGCCACGGGCTGATGAGCTTCGCGACGGTCACGATAACCATGGCCTGCCTCATAATCATGGGTTCCTTCGGCCTCCTGGTCGTCAACATAAACGAGCTTATCGC
>CALWYT010000081.1 GCA_944385835.1 uncultured Oscillospiraceae bacterium
GGCAGGCCCAGCGAGACCCAGAGCAGCACGGCCGTGGGCGCTATCGCAAGGCGGAAGCGCAGCCTGAGCGAGCGGACGTGGTTGCCGTAGTACTTCCCGGCCTTTTTGGCGCTCAGCTCCTCGCCCAGGTCCTCGTCGTCCTCCACGGCGACGGCGCTGCCGGCCGTGCGCGCGTTGCGCAGCTTGACGCCCAGCGAGGCCAGGAAGCCCAGCAGCGGCCCGGCCTTGGGCGCTGCGCCGTAATCCGGCCTCGGCGCGTCCTCGCTGCCGGGCGAGGCGTACTCGTAGCCGTCGTCGGAGCCGGCGCCGTACTCGCGCACGCCGCCGTCCTCCCAGCCGCCGAAGGCGTCGCTGTCGTTGTCCGGGACGTAGGCGTCCCCGGCGTCCCCGCCCGTGTAGGCGGAGTACGCGGCGTCCTCCACGGCCGCCGGCGCGGCCCAGCGGGAGCTGCGCCGCTCGGCCTCGGCGATAAGCTCGTCCGCGCCCGGCCCTCCCGCGCCGTAGATTTTCACGTCCTCGTCGCCCTCGGGCATGGCCCCGCGCGGGCGGTAGACCTTTACGTCGTCGTCGCTCGGGTCCTGCTCAAAGGCAGGCTCCGCCCAGGCCCCGGCGCGGCTCGCCTCCTCCGCATGGGAGGCGCGCCCGTCCCAGTCCGGGGCATAAGCGCCGGAATCATAGCCGTAAGCGCCCGCGTCCTCGCCGCAGGGGGCCGCATCCTCGCCGTAAGCGCCAGAGTCCCCGGCGTCGCGGCCGCGGCGTGAGCGGGCGCGGCCCAGGCCGCGGCGCAGCCTGCCCGTGTAGCCCGACGCGCGGCGGCAGTAGTCCTGCACATGGCGGTCCGGCTCCTGCTCGGGCGAGAGGTCGGGCGCCGGCTCGGCGGTGGCGTCGGCCTCCACGCTTTCCACGCCGCCGGAGAAGCCCGTCTCGCCCAGGGATTCGTAGACGATCTGCCTGGCGCGCGAGGCGGTCTCGCCCGCGGCGGCGGCCTCGGCGTCGAAGTCGGCGTATTCGGCAAGGATGCTCTCAAGGCTCAGCTCGCCGTATATATCCAGGTTATCTTGGTTAAGGTTGTCGGTTTCGCGCAACTATGTAACACCTCGCACTGCCCTTGCGGCAGCGGATTACGCGCCGCTCCTGCGGCGCAGCACCTCGTATATCAGGATCGCGGCGGCGGCAGACGCGTTCAGGGAGCTGACGCGCCCGCGCATGGGTATGCTCACCAGCGCGTCGCACTTTTCGCGCACCAGCCGGCCCAGGCCGTCGCCCTCGGAGCCTATCACCAGGCAGACGCCGTCGGAGAGGTCGGTCTCCCACATCCCGCTCGCGCCCTCGGCCGCGGCGCCGTAGACCCAGAGGCCCCGCTCCTTCAGCTCGTCGAGCGCGGCGGGGATGTTCGCCACGCGCGCCACGGGCAGGAACTCGGCCGCGCCCGCGCTGGTCTTGTCCACCACGGCGGTCAGCCCCGCGCTGCGGCGCTTGGGTATCACCACGCCGTGCGCGCCGGCGCACTCCGCGCTGCGGATTATCGCGCCCAGGTTGTGTACGTCGCTTATCTCGTCGCAGACCACGACGAAGGGGTCCTCGCCCCTCTCCGCCGCCAGGGCGAAGATGTCGTCTATCGAGGCGTACTGCGTGACGGCGGCGACGGCGATGACGCCCTGGTGCGAGCCGGTGACGCTCATCTCGTCGAGCTTGCGCCTGTCCACCGTGACCACGGCTATGCCCTGCTCCCTCGCGCGGGAGATTATCCGGCCCAGCGCGCTGTCGCCCGAACCGCGCGAGACGAAGAGCTTGTCTATCGCCCTGCCCGCGCGCATCGCCTCGTTCACCGCGTTGCGGCCCTCTATCAGATCCGTCCTGCGTTCCGCGTCCATCCTGCGCCTCCAAAACGTACACATAGAGATACGAATACAACTATACCACAGGGACAGTCAAGAATAAAGTGTTAAAATGATGGAATTTGTAAATTTTTGCGGCCGCCTGCGGGCATATTACCGGCCCCGGGGCGCATAGGATAGGCCGGAGGTGGGTCTATGACCGGCAGGTGGCCCGTTATCATAGGCGGCGCCGAGCGAGGCTCGGTGACGGCGGAGCGCTGCGGCGCGTACACGCTCATCAGCGCCGAGGCAAGGGCGGAGGCCGGACTCGTGCGCCTGTCGCTCTACGGCGCGGGCCGGGAGCTTTACCTCGGCGTGCTCGCGCCGGACGGCGGCGGCCTTGCGCGGCTGCGCCGCCGGTTCACGCGCTCTGAGCTGGCGTCCTTCGCCGCCGAGCCGGAGTACGCCGCGCCCGCCGGCCTGGAGCGCTCCCCGGCCCCCGGGGACGCCGCCGCCCCCGTGGAGGAGGCGCCCGCAGGCGATGTCGGCGCAGGGGACTGCGCAGGCGATGGCTCGGAGGACGGCGAGCTGTGGTACTCCGCGCCGGACGGCACGCTCTCGCGCTTCGACGGGCGGAGGCTGCTGGTGGCGCTCCCGGCGGAAAACGTCCGCGTCCCGGCCTGGGCCAGGGGCGTCGTGCGCCGGATAAATGGACGGGAATACGTTGTATTCCCCCGCTGAGCATGGTATAATCGGTTTAGCTATAACAACGTTTACGGAGGGCTAAGCCATGCTTATGACAGACATAATCGCAAAAAAGCGCGACGGCGGCGAGCTGAGCGCCGAAGAGGTGGCCTTCTTCATCAAGGGGGTCACAGACGGGAGCATACCCGACTACCAGACCGCGGCGCTGCTGATGGCCATAGTCTGGCGCGGCATGAGCCGGCGCGAGACGCTGGACCTCACCCTGGCGATGATGCGCTCGGGCGAGACGCTGGACCTCAGCGGCATCAGCGGCGTCAAGGCGGACAAGCACTCCACCGGCGGCGTGGGCGACAAGACCTCGCTCGCCCTGCTGCCCATGGTCGCGGCCCAGGGCGTGCGCATGGCCAAAATGTCCGGCCGCGGCCTCGGCCACACCGGCGGCACGCTGGACAAGCTGGAGAGCTTCCCCGGCTTCTCCAGCGCGCTGAGCGAGGAGCAGTTCCTCGCCCAGGTCGAGCGCGTGGGCTTCGCCATCGCCGGCCAGACCGCGGACCTTGACCCCGCGGACAAGAAGCTCTACGCCCTGCGCGACGTCACCGGCACCGTGCAGAGCATCCCGCTCATCGTCAGCAGCATCATGAGCAAGAAGCTGGCCGCCGGCGCCGACGTCATAGTCCTCGACGTCAAGACCGGCTCCGGCGCGTTCATGAAAACGGAGGCCGACGCCCTGGAGCTTGCGCGCGAGATGGCGGAGGTCGGCCGCCTGGCCGGCAAGCGCACCGTCGCGTGCATAACGGACATGGACCAGCCGCTGGGCCGCGCTGTCGGCAACGCGCTGGAGGTCAAGGAGGCCATAGCCCTGCTCAAGGGCGAGTTCGGCGGCGACCTGCTGGAGCTTTGCCTCACGCTGGGCGCGTGCATACTCACTGAGGCCGGCGCGGCCGCCGACGACGCGGAGGCCCGCGCCAAGCTCGAGCGCGGCATAGCCGACGGCTCCGCCCTGGCCAAGCTCGCCGAGTTCGTCGCCGCCCAGGGCGGCGACGCGCGCGCGGTGTACGACGTCTCCCTCCTGCCCGACGCGCCCGTGAAGTACGAGGCCCTCTCGGAGGCCTCAGGCTACGTCCGGCGCATAGACGCCGAGGGCGTGGGCCTTGTCAGTATGCACCTCGGCGGCGGGCGCGAGACGGCGGACAGCGCCGTGGACCTCGCCGTAGGCGTGACCCTGAACAAGAAGCGCGGCGACGCCGTGGCCGCGGGCGAGAGCCTGGCCACCATCCACGCCCGCAGCGAGGCCGCCGCCGAGGCCGCCGCCGTCCTGCTGCGCCGCGCCTACTCCATAGGCCCCGAGCGGCCCGAGGACGTCCCCTTCGTAAAGGCCGTCGTGCGCGCGGAGGGCTGAGCCTTGAAGATAACCTGCCTTGTCGACAACTGCGCCCTCGACGGCCTGGCCGCCGAGCACGGGCTGAGCTTCTGGGTGGAGGCCTGCGGCAGGAAGCTGCTCTTCGACATGGGCGCGTCCGCCGCCTTCCTCGGCAACGCCCGCGCCCTGGGCATAGACGTCGCGGCCGCGGACTACGCCGTCGTGAGCCACGGCCACTACGACCACGGCGGCGGCCTCGCCGCCTTCCTGGAGGCCAACAGCCGGGCTAAGGTTTACATAAGATCTGGCGCCTTCGCCGCCCACTACTCCAACCGGCCCGGCGAGGGTACCCGCTACATAGGCCTCGACCCGGAGCTGGCCGGCTCCGGCCGCCTGGTAGAGACGGGGGAGGCCTGCGAGCTTTGCCCGGGCCTCACGCTCTTCTCCGCGGCGCGCGGCGGCGAGCTGCGCTCCGGCGCGAACGACGTGCTGACCGGCCCCGACCGCGTAACGCCCGACCCCTTCGAGCACGAGCAGGACCTGTTCATAAACGAGGGCGGCCGCCGCGCGCTGATAGCCGGCTGCGCGCACCGCGGCATAGTTAACATAATCAACAGACTTTCCAACATAGACCCCGAGCCGCCCGCGGCGGTCTTTGGCGGGATGCACCTGGCCATACCCGGCACGGAGGACGTGGACGAGGCGCTGGTCGCCGCCACGGCCGCCCGGCTGCTCTCCGTCCCCGGCGCGGTGTACTACACCGGCCACTGCACGGGCCTGCCCAGCTATGCCCTGCTGCGCCGCCTGATGGGCGAAAGGGTGCAATATCTCCGCGCCGGAGAGAGCGTGTGCCTCTGAACCGGCAAAGCAAAAAAGTTTGTTAAATTTCCGGCTTTCCTGTTGCCAGGCCGCGGCCGGGGTGATATTATAGGGCCGAGTTAACCCGTCCCAACTACTAAGGAGGTCATCTATAAAATGCACTGCACGAAGAACATAACGTCCGACCTCGTCTGGGTCGGCGCGGACGACCGCCGCCTGGCCTTTTTCGAGGGCGTCTACGGCGTCCCGGAGGGCGTGTCCTACAACTCCTATCTCCTGCTGGACGAGCAGACCGTCCTCTTCGACACGGTGGACAAGGCCGTGGCGCACAATTTCTTTGAGAACGTCGCCTACGCCCTCGGCGGCAGGAAGCTCGACTACCTTGTCGTCCACCATATGGAGCCTGACCACGCCGCGACCATCGAGGACATAGCCCTGCGCTATCCCGAGGCGAAGATCGTCTGCAACGCCAAGATAAAGGACATGATAGGCCGCTTCTTCCCCACGGACCTCTCCGGCCGCATACAGCTGGTCAAGGAGGGCGACACGCTCTGCACCGGGCGGCACACGCTGACCTTCGTCATGGCGCCGATGGTCCACTGGCCCGAGGTCATGATGAGCTATGACAGCGCCGACGGCATCCTCTTCTCCGCCGACGCCTTCGGCAGCTTCGGCGCGCTGAACGGGCGCATCTTCGCCGACGAGGTGGACTTCATGCACGACTGCCTCGACGAGGCGCGCAGGTACTACACCAACATCGTTGGAAAGTACGGCCCGCAGGTGCTGAACGTCCTCAAGAAGGCCGCGGCGCTGGACATCAAGCTGGTCTGCCCGCTGCACAGCTTCGTCTGGCGCGAGGGCTTCGGCGACTTCCTCGCGAAGTACCTCAAGTGGGCGAGCTACGAGCCGGAGGAGAACGGCGTGCTCATCGCCTACGCCAGCGTCTACGGCCACACGGAGAACGCGGCCAACATCCTCGCCGCCAGGCTCTGCGACCTCGGCGTGAAGGTCAAGATGTACGACACCTCCGTCACCGCGCCCAGCTTCATCCTCTCCGACGCCTTCAAGTACAGCCACCTGGTCTTTGCCGCCACCACCTATAACGCCGGCGTCTTTTCCACGATGGAGCAGCTGCTGCACGAGATTGCGCAGCACAACCTCCAGAACCGCAAGGTTTCCCTCATCGAGAACGGCTCCTGGGCGCCCGTCAGCGGCGGGCTGATGCGCAAGATTCTCGAGCCGCTCAAGGGTACGGAGTTCGTCGGCGACACGCTGAGCATCAAGAGCGCCCTCGCAGAGGGCCAGCTCGCCGGCCTCGACGCCCTGGCTGCCGCCATCGCCGCAAGCGTAAAGGGAGAATAAGCCGCAGCGGCGCCAAAGCGCAGGCCCCGTTCCGGCGGGGCCTGCGCCCGCCCGAGTTTTTTGCTTGACAAGGCGCGGCAAATGTCGTATAATCATCAGGCACTTAGGGGAATAGCTCAGTTGGCAGAGCGACGGTCTCCAAAACCGTAGGCCGAGGGTTCGAAACCTTCTTCCCCTGCCAGGCGCCGGGAGCTTAGGCTCCCGGCGCTTTCGCATTTGCGCGTGCAACCGCCGGTTGCGCGATTGACAAGCGCCGTGTATGGCCTTCCGCGTACAAATCTGCTATTTTAGTCCCGAAAGGGGGAGCGCAATGCTGTCCGAAAAGCTCTACGCCCTGAGAAAGAGCCGCGGCCTCACGCAGGAGCAGCTCGCCGAAGCCCTCGGCGTCTCCCGCCAGGCGGTGAGCAAATGGGAGTCCGGCGCGTCCGAGCCGGAGCTGGCCTCGCTGCGGGCGATAAGCGCGTTCTTCGGCGTCTCGCTGGATTCCCTGCTGGGCGGCGGCGCCCCCGGGCCGGAGGAGGGCCAAGCGGGTCGGGAGGCCCCTGCGGTAAGCCGCGGCCCCGGGCCGGAGGGGCGCGGGAGCGCGCCGCGGCGCCGCTCCATGCTGCCGGGCCTCGCCGCCTGCGCCGCCGGGGCCGCCGGCCTGCTGGTCTGGGGGCTTGTCTCCATCCTCAGCCCGGAGGCCTCCGGGCAGATGGCCGCGTCCTCGGCCCTGCATCTGGACGGGAACGGGCTTTTCCTGCTGCTCTGCGCGGCGCTGCTGGCGCTGGGCGCGGCGCTCCTCATAAAGCGCAAATGAAAGGACGGAACGTTATGAAAAAGCTCTTTTGGCTGTTCGCGGCCCTCGCCGTGCTGCTCAGCGACCTGATGTGCGCGGTCGTGGCCTACAACTACGCCGCCCTGGAGCGCTGCGCGGCGTGCAGCGCCCCGGCCTCGACGGCCTTCCTGCTGGCCATACCCTACGGCGCGGGCGTCCTCGCCTGCGCGCTGCTGGCGATAGTGTTCCGCCGGCGCTCCGCGCGGGAGCGCGCCGCGGAGGGCTGAGCTGAAATCCCCGGGCTTCCCGGGGATTTCTCCATTTTGCGCGCTGCCAGTTGTTGACGCGCCAGGGACGCTTCTGTTATACTATTTCTATAAATAGAACCGCCTTTTGGCGAGAGGAGTTATGCCTAATGCTGAGCGATTCCGTCTACGTTGAGTACGTAAAAATCCTCGAGGAGGAGCTTATCCCCGCGATGGGCTGCACCGAGCCGATCGCCGTCGCCTACTGCACGGCCCTGGCGCGCAGGGCGCTGGGCGCGCTGCCGGAGAAAATCGACGTCCGCGCCAGCGCGAGCATAATCAAGAACGTCAAGAGCGTCGTCGTCCCCAACACCCGCGGCCGCCGCGGCATAGAGGCCGCCGCCGCGGCCGGCGTCGTCTCCAACAACTCCGACGCCGGGCTGCAGGTGCTCGCCTCGCTGACGGCCGCGCAGCTTGACGAGCTGGACGCCTATCTCGCCGCCACCCCGATCGCCGTCGGCTACAGCGAGCGCGACTGGGTCTTCGACATCCAGGTCACGGTCACGTCCGGGGAAAAGAGCGCCTTTTGCGAGATCGCCGGCCACCACACCAACGTAATCCGCCTCGAGAGCTGCGGCGAGGTGCTGATAGACGAGGAGTACGTCGAGCGCGCCGACGAGCACTCCACCGACCGCAGCCTCCTGAACGTGGAGGACATAGTGGCCTTTGCGAACGAGGTCCGCATGGAGGACGTGCGCGAGGTGCTCGAGCGGCAGATAGACTGCAACACCGCCATCGCCGACGAGGGCCTGCGCGGCGACTGGGGCGCGAACATCGGCCGGATACTGCTGCAGTCCGGCGGCATGAGCGTGCAGAACCGCGCAAAGGCCTACGCCGCGGCCGGCTCCGACGCGCGCATGAACGGCTGCGAGCTGCCCGTCGTCATCAACTCCGGCAGCGGCAACCAGGGCCTCACGGCCTCCCTGCCCGTCATAGTGTTCGCGCGGGAGCTGCACGTCTCCCATGAGCTGCTGCTCCGCGCGCTGTGCGTCTCCAACCTCGTCACCATACACATCAAGACCGGCATAGGCAGCCTCTCCGCCTACTGCGGGGCCACCGCCGCCGGCTGCGGCGCGGCCGCCGGCATCTGCTATCTCTACGGCGGGCAGTACACGGAGATCGCGCACACCGTGGTCAACGCCATCGCCATAGAGTCCGGCATGATCTGCGACGGGGCCAAGGCCAGCTGCGCCGCCAAGATAGCCTCGGCCGTGGACGCGGGGCTGCTGGGCATGTATATGCAGATGCACAAGAGCCAGTTCTACGGCGGCGACGGCATAGTCGTCAAGGGCGTGGAGAACACGATACGCAACATAGGCATCCTGGCCAGCAGCGGTATGCGCGAGACGAACAGGACCATCATCGAGATGATGACGAAAAACTGAGCGGCCCGCGCGGCCGGAAAAAGGACGTCCCGGAGGGCCAGGCCCTCCGGGACGTCCTGCGTTTCCGGCTTATCCGTAGAGTATCCTCGAGATTTCGCCGCTTATCCCCTCTTTGCTGTGGAAGCCGCCTATCATGCGGCCCTTCTCCTCGCCGTCGAGGTAGAAAATCAGCGTGGGCGTACCCTGGACGCCGTAGCGCTCCATCATGCCCCAGTCGTTCTCAAGGTTGCACTTGGCCCAGTTGATGTCGGGGTTCTCCAGCACCAGCTCGTCGAGTATCCTGTCTATCAGCTTGCAGGGTCCGCAGATCGAGGTATAGAAGTCCGCCACTCAGAAGCCCTCGGCCACCGTGGCGTCGTAGTCCTAAGTGTACAACGCATCCACGCGTTTTGCAATTTTAACCGTCCAAACGGGGAGTATCCGCGTTTATTCAGGCGTATCCGGCCCGCAGCGGGAGGGTTTGCGGCGCGAACTTGCAATTTCGGCGCGCTTGTGTTATTATGTAAATCTGAACTTTACCCTCAACGGAGGTCAGTCATGAAAAAACGCATGAAGCTGCGCGCGTGCTGTGCCGCCCTCGCGGCGGCGGTCTGCTGCTCGCTCGTCCCCGGCCTCTCCGGCCAGGACGCGCTGGCCGTGTCGCAGTCGCAGATAGACGCGCTGGAGGAACAGCGCGACGAGCTGAAGGCCCAGCGAGAGGAAATGCAGGCCGGCATCGACGAGCTGGAGAGCCAGCAGGCTGACATACTCGAGCAAAAGACCGCCCTGGACGAGCGCAACGAGGTCTACCGCCAGGAGATAGAGCTGACGGAGGAGCAGGTCGGGCTGTACACCCAGCTGGTCGAGCAGAAGCAGCGCGAGGTGGAGCAGGCCACGGCCGACGAGGACGAGCAGCTTGCCAACTACCGCCGCCACGTCCGCGCGATGGAGGAAAACGGCAAGTTCACCTACCTTTCCATCCTCTTCGGCTCCAGCAGCCTGGGCGAGCTGATGAGCAACCTGGACATGGTCGGCGAGATAATGGAGGCCGACCAGCGCAGCTATGAGCAGTACACCGCCGCGCGTGAGGAGAGCGAGCGCGTACAGGCCGAGTACGAGGATATGCTCACGGAGCTGGACGCCAGGCAGGCCGAGCTGGAGGCCGAGAAGGCCGAGCTGGAGGCCCAGATCGAGGAGGCCGAGCAGCTCATCGCCGAGCTGGAGGCTCAGCTGGAGACCGACCGCGCCGCCTATGAGGAGCAGCTGGCCAAGGAGCAGGCCCTCGAGAGCGAAATCCAGAACATGATAGCCGAGCTTGAGCGGCAGGAGGCCGCGAACAGCATCGTCTCCACCGGCACCTACATCTGGCCCCTGCCCGGGTACAGCCCCGGCAGCGCCTACGGCTGGCGTATCCACCCCATCTGGGGCGACATGCGCTTCCACGCCGGCGAGGACATCGGCGCGCCGAGCGGCACGCCCATACTCGCCGCCGACAGCGGCATCGCGACCGTCATACCCAACAACGGCAACGGCTACGGCAACTACATAATAATCAACCACGGCGGCGGCCGCACCACGCTCTACGCGCACATGAGCGCCTTCGCCGTCTCCAACGGGCAGAGCGTCACGCAGG
>CALWYT010000082.1 GCA_944385835.1 uncultured Oscillospiraceae bacterium
TGCCGAGAAAATAATAGCCTTATCGGCGCAGAAAGTCAACACTACATTATTAAATTATAGAGGAGCGATGAAAGATGGTCATAAAAAACGGCAGGGTCTACCTCCCCGGCCAGGGCTTCACGGACTGTGACCTCGGCTTCGGCGAGCTCATTGAGGCCGCGGGCAGCCTCGGCGAAGGCGGATATGACGCATCCGGCTGCTATGTCGTCCCCGGCTTTGTTGATATCCACACCCACGGGGCCATGAACCGCGACTTTTCGGACGGCGACGCCGCCGCCATGCCCGTGCTGGCGGACTACTACGCGCGCAGCGGCGTCACCAGCTTCCTCGCCACCACCATGACGCTCAAGGAGCCGGAGCTCACGTGCGCCATGCACGCCGTGCGCGACGCGGGGGACACCGGCGCGGCCCGCTGCGCGGGCGTGCATCTTGAAGGGCCCTTCCTCTCCTACAACAAGCGCGGCGCGCAGAACCCGGACAACCTCCACGCGCCGGACGCCGATATGCTCGAGCGGCTGGACGCCGCTTCCGGCGGCGCGGTGCGTATGGTCACCGTGGCCCCCGAGGTGGAGGGCGCGGAGGCGTTCATCCCCCGCGCAGCGCGCCTCTGCACCGTGTCCGTCGGCCACACGGAGGCCGATTACGACACCGCCGCCCGCGCCTACGCCCTGGGCGCCAGCCACGCCACACACCTCTTCAACGCCATGCCGCCCATCCACCACCGCAAGCCGGGCGTCATCGGCGCGGCCTTCGACGCCGGCGCCAGCACGGAGATCATCTGCGACGGCCTGCACGTCCACCCCTCCGCCGTGCGCATGGCCTTCGCCATCTTCTCCGGCCGCCTGTCGCTGATCTCGGACTCCCTGCGCTGCGCGGGGATGCCGGACGGCGAATACGAGCTGGGCGGCCTGCCCATCCGCCTCTCCGGCGGCGTGGCCCGCCTGCTGGATGGCACCATCGCCGGCAGCTGCATCAACGTCGGCGAGGCCGTGCGCCGCGCCGTCTCCTTCGGCGTCCCGCTGGAGACGGCCATCGAGGCGGCCACCATTGTCCCCGCCCGCGCGGCGAAGCTCTGCGACTGCGGCTCCCTCGCCGCCGGCAAGCGCGCCGACATCGCCGTCCTCGACCAGGACCTGAACATAAAAGCCGTGTTCATCGCCGGCCGTCAGTATGTTATGTAAACCTATTCCGCGCAAAATGCGGGATGGCAGCTCGCCATCCCGCATTCTTTTTTCTCACGTCGGCCTCATCGTCCCCGTGCGCCTGCAGCGCTCGTGCCAGCTCAGCGCCTCCGAGAGGAGGTGCGGCGTGTGCCCCTCGCCGTCCGCGCACTGCGCGGAGGCGCGCGCGAAATAGTCCGCCAGCAGCGGCCTGTAGTCCGGATGGCTGATGCGTATCATCTCCCACGCCCGCTGCCACGGAGACTTGTTGCGCAGGTCGGCGACGCCGTGCTCCGTGACGATCACATCCACGTCGTGCTCGGTGTGATCGACATGCGGGCACATCGGCACGATGGAGGAGACTGCGCCTCCCCTGGCCGTGGACAGCGTGAAGAACGCCGTCAGCAGCGCGTTGCGCGCAAAGTCGCCGGAGCCGCCGATGCCGCTCACCATGCGCGTGCCCATGACGTTCGTGGAGTTCACGTTGCCGTAGATATCCGCTTCCAGGATGTTGTTCATGGCAATCACGCCCAGGCGGCTTATCACCTCCGGGCTGTTGCACACCTCGGCCGGGCGCAGTATGAGCTTTTGCGCATATTCATCGATATTCTCCAATATGTCGGCGGCAAACGCGGCGTCTATGCTCAGCCCCCCAGAGGATATGTATTTGACCCTGCCGCTTTTCAGCAGCCGCGCCGCGCCGGGCATGAAGCCCTCCGTGAACATGCTCATGCCGTCAAAGCGTTCGCCCATGCGCTCGAACACCGCGTCGGCGATCGCGCCCGCGCCCGTCTGCACCGGCGGCAGCGGCTCCGGCAGCCGGCCCTCGCGCACCTCGTTGTCCAGGAAGGCGATGAAGTGCCGCGCTATGGCCTCGATCTCCGGCGAGGGCGCGGCGACGTTCCACATCGGCCCTGTCTCCAAGGGCGTGTCGGATATCACGACGCCCTTCACCCTGTCCGGGTCCACGCTGTAAAACGGCTCGCCCACCCGGTCCATCACATGCGTCACATTTATCGGCTCGCGCCGCCCGCCCACCGGCCCGCGGCGGTAAACGTCGTGCAGCTTATAGAGCCCCGTTGGGAAATGCGGGCTTATCTCCAGCAGCACCTGCTCCGCGCACTCCAGCGCCACCGGCGTGTAGCCCTGGTCGAACAGCGGCAGCAGCTTCCCCTCCTCCGTCACGCCGCCGCAGGAGACGATGGCCACGTCCAGTTTGCCCAGCTGCCCGTGCCGCAGCATGTCCGGCACGGCGCCCAGGTGCGGGTCCTGGAACTCGATGCCCCCCGGCGTGTTCACCAGCCGCCTCACCGCCGGCGAGCCGAAAAAGATCATCCGCCGCTTCAATATCCCGTACCGGCACCAGTCCTGCTCCAGCCGTTCGTTGGCGTTGGCCGTCTTTATCAGCCCCAGGCGCAGCGTCTCGCCGCCATCGCGCACCCGCCGCGTGATGGCGTCAACAATGGCCATGGGGTTCGTATACGAGCCAAAATCCGGTATGGCCACCGTCATCCCGTCCCTGACCAGCTGCGCCGCCTGCTCCGCGCTGACGATGCGCTCCCGGAACGGCGCGTACTTTATCCTCTCATCAATGATACCCATCGCTGCCGCCTCACATTTGTCCTTATAGTAGACTAATTGTCATTATTATAGACTATATGTATTTTACCACCTGTTCCCCGCCGATGCAATGCGCAGCTTGGATAATGTTTTTCTGTGAAAGTTGTCATAAACGCCAAAAACCGCCGTCCGGACCTTCCGGGCGGCGGTTTTTCCTGTATGGATGCCTTTATTTATACATGCTCCAGCCGAGGTCGCTGGATATCCTTTTGCTGGCCTGCAGCCCCTCGCGCACGAAGTCGTCAAGGATGAGCTTCATGTGGTTATACTCATCCGAGGTGCTCAATATCCCGCAGAGGCTGTTGTTGCGGTCATAAATGGGGAACGAGACGCAGAAGGTATTGTCCATATACTCGCACTCGTCGAGCGAATAGCCGCGCTGGCGTATCAGTTCGAGCACCTCGCGCAGCTTGCCGATGTCGGTGATGGTGTTTTCTGTGAAGCGCGTGAGCTCCATCGTCTCCAGGCGCCTCTCCTGCTCCTCCACGGGCAGGTGCGCCAGGATCATCTTGCCCACGCTGCTGGCGTGGCTCGGCACCATATTGTACTCCAATTTGGCAAATTCCACGCTCTTTGACGAAGTATAAGCAACGATAGCGACATTTTCTGAATTGATGTAAGCTATACGGGCGACCAGGTCGTACTTCCTTCCAAGGCTGTCAACAAAGCGGCGCGCGGCCACGACCAGCGGCTGGTTTTCCGGGTAGAGCATGCCCAGCTCATAGATCTTCCCCGTTATGTAATAACGGGAGGTCTCCTCGTCCTTGCCCACATAGCCCCTGCTCATCAGCGTGTTCAGCAGGGCATACAGCGTGGTGCGCTGAACGCCGACCTCCTTGCAGATGTCCATCACGGACATGGGCTTCATGTCCCGGGAAAGCACCTCGAGCACAGCCAGCCCGCGCTCTAGCGACTGTATCCTCGTCCTGGACGCCCCATTCTCTTCCCTGTTCGCCGCCGACATACTACAACTCCTCAGAAT
>CALWYT010000083.1 GCA_944385835.1 uncultured Oscillospiraceae bacterium
GGCGTCACCTTCCTCACCTGGGGCTACGACGACCAGGGCATAATGGAGCAGAACATCATCATCCACGACCTCGACTGGGACTGGATAGACTCCTGGGTGAACCTCCAGCTCATCTACAACATCCAGACCGACGGCGACAAGAATCAGAAGAGCCTGCAGACGGCCATGGAGCACTTCGGCATAGAGCAGACGCGGGTGGCGCACGACGCCCTCGGCGACGCCTACAACACGGCGCTGGTCTGCTCCCGCCTGGACATGGAGAGCGGCCTTGCCCACTACGCCGAGGCGGCCGAGATCCTCTCCCGCCGCGCCCCGCGCGAGCACAACTGCGGCGACGGGCCGGAGCCTGTCGCGCACGCCGCCTTCTCCGGCTACGCCTCAAAGGGCGACGCCTTTGCCGACGCCTCGCTTACGGAGCCGCGCTGCCCCATCTGCGGCGGGGCGCTCAGCTTCGCCAAGTGGGTCAACCAGGGCGACCACAGGTACATGAACCTCGCCGAGTGTCCCACGGACGGCAAGCTGCTGCTGCGCATACGCTTCAAGCGGCAGGATGACGGCAGCTACTCGGCCGCCTGCCTCGCGTACAACGCCGACGAGGCCATGCAGGAGTACTATTCCACCAAGGCCGCCCAGCCCCGCAGCCGGGGCCGCCGTCGCCGCCGCCGCAAGAAGGCCTGAGCGCCCCGCGCGGCCCCGGCAATTCAACACACCGTCAATTTAATACCCCGGAAATTCAACAGCGTACCCCAGTTAAATTGTGCATCCCTCAATTTAATATATAAAATGGAGAGACTGAAACGATGAACATTGTACTGGTAGGCGCAGGCCGTATCGGCAAGGAGATGGCTTTCAGGCTGGCCGAGGAGGACCACGACGTAACGGTTGTGGACAGCAACGAGGACTGCCTGGAGCAATTGACCACCAGCGTGGACGTCATGACCATGCTGGGCAACGGCTCTGACTACACCGTGCTGGACGAGGCGAGCGTCGGCAGCGCCGACCTGCTGATCGCCGTCACCGACAACGACGCGGTCAACATGCTCTGCTGCCTCGTCGGGCGCAAGCTCGGCGTCAAGAACACCGTGGCCCGCGTCCGTACCATGGAGTATTTCCGGCAGATGGTCTTTCTCAAGGACGAGCTCGGTCTCTCGCTCGTGCTCAACCCCGAACAGGCCGCAGCCGCAGAGATCTCCAGGATTCTGCGTTTCCCGTCAGCTACCAAAGTGGATTCTTTTGCAAAGGGCCGGGCCGAGATGGTCGAGCACACGGTCGAAGAGGGTTCACCCCTCTGTTCCCTGCGGCTGGACAGGTTCCGCGGCAAATATAACGGTATACTCATAGCCGTCGTCGAGCATGGCGACGAGGTGGTAATACCCAAGGGCGATTTTGTCCTCTCCGCCGGGGATATTATCCACGTAGTTGGCGCGCCCATGGCAATCAGCGCTTTTTTTAAGGCCATAGGCGCTTACAAGCGCTCGGTCAAGAACGTAATGATACTCGGAGGCGGCCGCATTTCGCTCTATCTTGGCACTTACCTGCTGGGCGCAGGCATACGCGTAAAGATAATCGAACGCGATGAAGAACATTGCGAGGCAATAAAGGAAATCCTGCCAAAAGCGGAGGTCCTTTTGGGCGACGGCACCGACCCCGCAGTCCTCGAAGAAGAGGGCATACGCGGCACGGATGCTTTTGTCGCCCTGACCGGCAGCGACCAGAATAATATCATAACCAGCATGTTTGCACAGCGCTCCGGCGCAGGCAAGGTAATAACAAAGGTGAATGAGGACAGCTTCCGCCTAATGGCCGGCGACGCCAAGCTCAACAGCTTTGTCCTGCCCAAAAACAGCGCGGCCGAAATCGTCGTTCGCTATGTCCGAGCCGTGCAGAACTCCCTGGACACCGTCGGCATAGAGTCGCTGCACGACATAGCTTACGGTAAGGCGGAGGTCCTTGAGTTTTCAATAAACGGCGACGCCCCAAACCTGGGGATTCCTATAAGGAACCTTGACATACGGCGCGACACGCTTATCGCAGCCGTAATACGCAACAACCAGTGCATCATCCCCGGAGGCAACGACACCCTCGAACGGCACGATACCGTCATAGCTGTTACAACCAAGTTCGGCATGAGAGGCTTTGCCGACATATTTGAGGGCTGACGATGAACTATCCGATAATCGCCAAGATTCTCGGCCGGGTTATGGGACTTGAGGCCCTGCTCATGGTTCCCAGCATAATTGCGGCCATATGGTACAAGGAAAGCGCGCTTTGGTATCTGGAGACCGCGGCCATAGCCACTGCGCTGGCCGTGCTTTTGAACCTGCCAAAGGTAAAAAACCGCAACTTCTACGCGCGCGAGGGCTTCGTCTCCGTCGCGCTGGCCTGGATACTGATGAGCGCCGTGGGCGCGCTGCCCTTTGTGTTCTCCGGCGAGGAGACGAGCTATGTGGACGCCTTCTTTGAAATAGTCTCCGGCTTCACCACCACCGGCTCCACGATACTCACCGACATAGAGGGCATGAGCAAGGGCATACTGCTCTGGCGCAGCCTCTCGCACTGGATAGGCGGCATGGGCGTGCTGGTATTTATCATGGCCGTTATGCCGCTGAGCGAGGACCGCAGCATGTATATCATGCGCGCCGAGGTACCCGGCACGACTTTCGGCAAGCTGGTACCCAGAATACGGACCAGCAGCGCGATAACCTATCTGATTTACATCGCCTTGACCATCATACTGATTGTCCTGCTTTGCGCAGGCGGTATGCCGTTTTTTGACTCGCTGAACCACGCTATGGCCACGGCGGGTACCGGCGGCTTCTCCGTCAAGACCCTCTCCATCGGCTACTATGACAGCGTGTACATAGACTACGTCACCAGCATCTTCATGCTGCTCTTCGGCGTGAACTTCTCCATCTACTTCCTGCTGCTTGTCAAGAAGTTCAAGGAGGCCCTCACGGACAGCGAGTTCCTCGCCTACTTCGGCATCGCGCTCGGCGCGGCCGTCCTGATCGCCTTTGACATCTGGGACGAATACGGCGGTTTCTGGAGCGCCTTCCGTTACTCGCTCTTCCAGGTATCCTCGCTGATGACGACGACAGGCTTCGCCACGGCGGACTTCATTTACTGGCCCGCCTTCTCCAAGAGCATACTCATCCTGGTCATGCTGATAGGCGCCAGCGCCGGCAGCACGGGCGGCGGCCTGAAGGTCTCGCGCATCATAATCTTCTTCAAAAGCGCGGCCGCCGAGCTGGGCCGTATGCTGACGCCGCGCCGCACAATCAGCGTGCGCATGAACGGCAAGCCCATACCCAACGCCACGGTCCACAACACGCTGGTATTTATCGGCTTCTACTTCCTGCTGACCTTCATCTTTGTGGCGGTGGTCTCGCTGGACGGCTACGACTTTGAGACGACCTTCGCAAGCGTCGTCAGCTGTATGTCCAACGTCGGCCCGGGCCTCGGCCCCGCAGGCCCTATGGGCAGCTTCGACATCTTCTCTGACGTCTCCAAGGTGGTGCTCAGCTTCGCGATGCTGGCGGGCAGGCTGGAGATTTTCCCGATGATCCTGCTCTTCTCCGCCGACACCTGGAGAAGGCACTGACAATCCGCGCGGCGGCCTTAAAGTTGCGCCGCACGAAGGCAATTGAAAAGAGGGCCGCCGGCCTTGTGGCCGGCGGCCCTTCTTGCGCCCGCACGTCCCGGCGGCGCCGGAGGGGCGGCTTTTTTAGACGGCGGCGAAGCAGCGCCGCGTAGTCTCCGCGTCGCGGAGGATCTGCGCGCGCAGCTCCCCGGTGTTTTCAAACCTGCGCTCGTCGCGTATGAAGCGGTGGAACTCCACGCGCACGCTGTGGTCGTAGAGGTCGCCGCTGAAGTCCAGGATGTAGCTCTCCACGCTGACCCTGTCGCTGCCCGAGACCGTCGGGCGCACGCCGACGTTGGTGACGGCCATGTGCTCTTCGCCGTTATCCAGGAACACCTTGGCGGCGTAGACGCCGTGGCGCGGCACAAGCACGCCCTCGGCGAAGCGCATATTGATGGTGGGCGTCCCCAGCTTGCCGCCCAGCTGGAAGCCGTAGTGGACGGTGTCCACCAGGCAGTGCGGATGGCCGAGCAGGCGGTTGGCCGCCTCCATCTCGCCGGCCTCTATCAGCTTCCTTATCCGCGTGGAGCTGACCACCTCGCCGTCGAGGCGCACCGCGTCGATGATGTCGCAGCCCAGGCCGTGCTCCGAGCACCAGCCTGCTATCTTCACCGCCCTGCCCTCGCCGCGCCAGCCGCAGGAGAAGTCGTAGCCGACCACGACGTGGACGGCGTGCAGCTCGTCCACAAGCGAGCGCATGAAGTCCTGCCAGGGCATCTGCATGACGGCGCGGTTGAAGTGTATGAAGATGACGCTCTCGATGCCGTAGACCCTGCGGATGATCTCCGCGCGCCCCTCAGGCGAGTTGATAAGCGGCACCTCCACGCCCTTGACCAGCGTGTCGGGGTGCGTGTCGAAGGTCAACACCGCCGGCGTGACGCGGCGCTCGGCTGCGCGGCGGCGCGTCATCTCCATGAGCGCGGCGTGGCCGAGATGCACCCCGTCGAAGAAGCCCAGGGCTATTACTCTCTTTGTATCCGGCATAGGCTAAACCTCAAAAAAGCTCTTAATCGTATGCAGCACGCCGTTTTTCACGGCGCCAAGCAGCAAAAACTCGCCGCTTCCGGCGTATACCCGGCACTCGCCCTCGAAGTCCGCGCGGAACTTCACGTCTGCGCCGTTGCGCAGCGCCCTCTCCGTCCGCGCGTCCTCTATCCGCACCTCCGGCATATCCGGGAACAGCGCGTCCACGCTCAGCAGGCAGTTTCCGGCCCCGCGGGCCTCTATCTCCTCCAGCGTCAGCGCGTCCTCAGCGCGGAACCCGCCGGAGTACGTCCGGCGCAGCGCGCTCATACAGGCCCCGCAGCCGAGCGCCGCGCCGATGTCGGCGCAGAGCGAGCGGATGTAGGTCCCCTTCGAGCACTCCACGTCCAGCTCAAAGTCGCCGCCGGGCAGCGGCCCGCGGCAGTCCAGCCGGGTTATGTTAACCGCTCTCGCCTCGCGCTCCACCTCGCCGCCGGCCCTGGCTATCTCGTATAGCTTGCGGCCGTTTTGCTTGATAGCGGAGTACATGGGCGGCACCTGCTCTATCCTGCCCGTAAACCTGGGCAGCACGGCGAGGATTTCTCCCTGTGACGGCGCAGCCCCGCCCTCGGTGAGCACGCGGCCCTCGGTATCGAGGGTATCCGTTGTCATGCCGAAGCGTATGTGCGCGGCGTAGCCCTTGGCCTGGGCCTCGGCGAACCCGGCCGCGCGGGTGGCTCGGCCCACAAGCACTACGAGCACGCCCGTGGCCATGGGGTCAAGGGTCCCCGCGTGGCCCACGCGGCGCGTGCCGGCCAGGCGGCGCACCCTGCCCACCACGTCGTGGCTGGTCCATACGGCGGGCTTGTCGACTATCAGTATGCCGCTCACAGCCCCGGGCATCTCTCATCTATCGCCCTGAGCATAAGCTCCAGCGCCTCCTCGGGCGGGCAGTCCAGGGTGACGCCGGCGGCCATGGCGTGGCCGCCGCCGCCGTACACGGCGCAGATCTCGCTCACGTCCACGCCGGGCTTGCTTCGCGCGGAGACCTTGCTCTCCCCAGGCGCCGTCTCGCGTATGGTGAGGCTTATGACGCAGCCGGCGGCTTTCCCGGCCAGCCCGGCGAGGTCGTCGCAGTCGTTCTCGTCCGCGCCGCACTCGGCGAGCATGGCGAGCGTGACGGTGTTGACGCAGACCTTCCCGTCACGGAAATAGCGCAGCCCCGTCAGCATACGCCCCTCCAGCGCCATGCGCGCGCGGCTCTGTGTGCGGAAAAGCGTGATGTTCAGCTCTGAGTTGTCCGCGCCCGCGTCGATCAGCTCGGCGGCGGCGCGGAGGGTAGCGGCGTTGGTGTTCGAGTACTGGAAGCAGCCCGTGTCCGTGCTGACGGCCATATAGAGCAGCTTGGCCTCCCCGGCGTCTATGCCGCCGCAAAGGGCCTTTATTATCTCCAGCACCAGCTCGCCGCAGCTCGAGCGCTCGGCTGCGAGGCAGAGGTTTTCAGCGAAACGGCTGTTTGAAGGGTGATGGTCGATGGCCAGGGGTATCGGCCCCGTCACGCCCTCCGGGAACAGCCCCTCGCTCGCCACATCGACGGTGACGGGCGTGACAGGCTTAGCCCCCTCGCCGGCCAGATACGGCGTGACGAAGGGGCGGTGAAGGCTGATAGTCTCTGGGTTATCGATGCACCAGGCCCGCCTGCCCGCGCGCCGGAGCGCGCTGCACAGGGCCGCGCCCGAGCCGAGGGTGTCCCCGTCCGGGCGGCGGTGGCTGATTACAAGGTAGTCGTCGTGGGCGAGCAGCCAGGCGGCGCACTCACTCGCTGTCAGCATTCTGCTCATCTTTTCCCCCGATCTCCTCTATCATGCGGCTTATCTTCGCGCCGTACTCTATCGAGCGGTCTATTTCAAAGACCAGCTCGGGCGTATAGCGCAGGCTCAGCCTCTCGCCCAGCTCGTGCCGCAGCCAGGGCGCGCAGCTCTTCAGCCCGCGCCTGAACTCCTTCTCGTTCAGCTCGCCGAGGACGGAGAGCCAGACCTTCGCGTAGCGCAGGTCTCCCGTCGTCTCGACGCGGGTGACGCTTATCATCCCCTGCTGCACGCGCGGGTCCTTGACCGAGCGCAGCAGAGAGCTGAGCGCGAGCTGGATATCGTCGTTTATGCGGCCAATCCGCGTGGAATTTGCCATAAAAATACCTCTTAAAGTGTAATGAAAGCGTTCAGCGCCTGAACTTTTCGCTCTTGTTGAGCCTTATTATCACTACTACCGCGCCAATTAATGTGTAGGCGAGGAAGACAAGCGTGAACGCTAAGCTGAGCGTGATGAAGGGCATCATGAGGCCCACGGGCAGCGTGAAGCGGCCGACGCATTTGCAGACCGCCTTCTCATCGTACTTCTCCCGCTCGGCGCGGCTCATGGTGTTGAGCCCGGCGACGAAGTCGCCCCCGCGCCCGGTCATGAGCACGGCGGAGATTATGATGAGCGGGATCGCTATGACAAGGCAGATGAGCATCGCCGCAATATCTTCGTTCGTCACGCCGCGCACCTCCCTGCGCCATTTCAGCCGGTTACGCCTCGACCTGCTTCATCACGAAGGCCTCGATGATGTCGCCGACGTGCTCGTCGTTGAACTTCTCTATCTGGATGCCGCACTCGTAGCCGGAGGCGACCTCCTTGACGTCGTCCTTGAAGCGGCGGAGGGAGGCCATCTCGCCCTCGAAGACCACGATGCCGTCGCGCACGACGCGCACCTGGCAGCCGCGCTGCACCTTGCCGTCCTGGAC
>CALWYT010000084.1 GCA_944385835.1 uncultured Oscillospiraceae bacterium
TGTTCACCGGCGACGAGCGCCGCCTGCTTGCCGAGCTGGGCCTTGCGCTCGACGCCGGAGAGGCGGAGCTTTGGCGGGAGTATACGCTCATCTACAACTGCGTCTCCCTGCCGGGCGAGACGCTGACCGTCTGCCGCCCGGCCTGGGGGTCGGACGGCGGCGAGAGCGCGCCGAGCTTCCTCTTCGAGCGCTGCCGCCAGCTCTTCGGCCTGGAGGCGGAGGCGGTCTCCCGCGCAGAGAGCCTGCTGGAGAGCGAGAACGCAGCCATCGCCCTCGCCGCGTCGTCGCTGGGCGGCGCCGCGGCGCGCGCCGCGCGCGAGTACTTTGCCGCCGCCGCGCCGGAGCGCCTGGCGAGGATAGACTCCGCCGCCCGGGTAACGCGCGGCAGCCTCTCGCGCCGGAGCGCGCTGGGCCTCTACGGCAGGGACCTGCGACTCTCGCCTTCTAGGCTGGAGCAGTTTGCCAGCTGCCGCTTCGCCTACTTCATGAGCTACGGCCTGAAGGCGCGCGCGAGGGTGCGCGCCAGCTTCCGCGCGCCGGAGGCCGGGACCTTCGTACACTACCTGCTGCAGCACGCCGCAGCCGCGGCCGGGGAGGGCGGGGTCGCCTCGCTCAGCGACGCGGGCATAAGGGAGCTGACCGGGCGCTGCGCCGGGCAGTACCTCGAGGAGAAGCTGGGCGGCCGCGAGGGCAAGAGCGCGCGCTTCCTCTACCTCTTCGACCGCCTGGCCGAGAGCGCCGAGCGCATAGTGCTGGACATGGCCGGGGAGCTGAGGCAGTCGGATTTCCGCCCGCTCGCGCTGGAGCTGGACCTGGCCGAGGCCGCGCCCGGCGCGGCGCTGCCGCTCGAGGGCGGGGGCAGCGTGAGGGTGACGGGCCGCGTGGACCGCGTGGACGGCTGGGTACACAACGGGCGGCTCTACCTGCGTGTGGTGGACTACAAGACGGGGAGGAAGAGCTTTTCGCTCTCGGACGTGTACTACGGCATGGGTATGCAGATGCTGATTTACCTCTTTACCCTCTGCGGAGGGGAGGCCTTTGGCCGCGAGGCCGTCCCGGCCGGCGTGCTGTATATCCCGGCGCGGGACGAGCTGCTGAGCGCGGACAGCGACCCGGACGACGGCGAACTGGCCGAAAAAAGGCTCAAGGCCCTGCAGCGCAGCGGCCTGCTGCTGGACGACCCCGAAGTCCTGCGCGCGATGGAGCCGGACGGCGGCCCGGGCCGGCTGCCGGTGAAGTGGAAGGAGGGCGTCCCCTCGGGCGAGGCCCTCGCCGGGGCGGAGCGCCTGGGCCTGCTGGCCCGCCGCGTGGAGGACACGCTGCGCGCCATGGCCGGGGAGCTGCGCTCGGGCAGCATCTGCGCGGACCCCTGCTTCAAGTCCGCGCGGGAGAACGCCTGCCTCTGGTGCGACTACGCCTCCGCCTGCCGCTTCGCCGACGGCGAGGGCGGCGACCAAAGGCGCTACCTGCCCGCGCTCAAGGCTGAACGGGTGTGGGCCATGCTGGAAGGAGCTGAGGAAGATGCCTGATTTCACTCCCACGCCGGGCCAGGCTATGGCCATAAGCGACAGGGGCGGGGAGCTGCTTGTCTCCGCCGCCGCCGGCAGCGGCAAGACCCGCGTGCTCATCGAAAGGCTGATGGGCTACATACTCGACCCGGAGCGGCCCGTGGACGTGGACAGCTTCCTTGTCATCACCTTCACCCGTGCGGCCGCCGAGCAGCTGCGCGCCAAGATAGGCGAGACCCTGGCGGCCCTGGCCGCCGGGCCGGGCGCGGACGCCGCGCGGCTTCGCCGACAGAGGGCGCTGCTGCGCAGGGCGCAGATCTGCACGATAGACAGCTTCTGCGTCGCGCTTCTGCGCGAGAATGCCTCCCGGCTGGGCATCGACCCCGGCTTCGCAATAGCCGACGAGCAGCGCGCGGCCGAGCTGCGCGAGCAGGCGCTGGAGGCCGTGCTGGAGCGGGCCTACGAGCGGGCCGAGCCGGGCTTTATGGCCCTGGCAGGCAGCGTGGGCGCGGGCCGCGACGATTCCCGGCTGGAGGCGCTGCTGCTGGAGCTGCACGCGCGGCTGCAGGCCCATTCCAGGCCGGAGCAGTGGGCGAGGGGCCAGCAGCGCGGCTTTGACCGTCTGCCGGACGACGCGGCGGACACCCCCTGGGGCCGCGAGCTGCTGGACGGCGCGCGCGCAGAGCTGCTGTACTGGCGCGGCGAGTTTGAGCGTATGCTTGACGAGGCCTCCTGCAGCCAGGCGGCCATGTCCGCCTATGGGGAGAGCCTCTCGGCCACCCTCGACGGCCTTCGCGCCGCGGCGGACGCGGCCGGGACGGGCTGGGACGCGCTGTGCGCCGCGCTGCCCATAGAATTCCCGCGCCTGAAGCCGCTCAAATCCGAGCCGGAGCTGCGCGAGCTTGTCAAGAACCGTCGCGGCGCCTGCCGCGACGCGCTCAAGCGCCTGGGCAAGGGCTTTGCGGAGACAAGCGCGCCGCTGCTGGAGGACGTGAGCGCGACGGCCGGGGCGATGGACGCCCTGCTGGACCTCGCGCTGGACTTCGACCGCGAGTTCGCCGAGCGCAAGCGCCGCCGTTCGCTGATGGACTTCGCGGACGCGGAGCACCTCGCGGCGCGGCTGCTGACCGACGGCGACGGGCGGCCCACGGAGTTCGCGCTGGAGCTTTCCCGCCGCTACACGGAGGTCATGATAGACGAGTACCAGGACGTCTCGCGCGTCCAGGAGGAGATAGTCTCGGCCGTGTCGGGCGGGGGGCGCAAGCTCTTTATGGTCGGCGACGTCAAGCAGAGCATCTACCGCTTCCGCCTGGCCGACCCGGGCATCTTCCTTGAAAAATATGGCCGCTTCGCCGACGCGCCCGCGCCGGAGGGGGAGCCGCGCCGGGTGTTCCTGCGCGAGAGCTTCCGCTCGCGGCCGGAGGTGGTCGCGGCGGTGAACAGCGTGTTCGGCTGCCTGATGAGCCGGGAGCTGGGCGAGCTGGACTACGACGAGAACGCCCGGCTCATCGCCGCGCTGCCCTATCCCGGCGAGGTGGGGAAGCCGGAGCTGTGGCTTTTCCCCTCGCCTGCGCCCGACGACGAGGGCGAGGGCGAGCGCCCGGACAAGTACGCCTTCGAGGCCCGCTGCGCCGCCGCGCGCATACGCGCCCTGGTGGAGGGCGGCGCGGCCATAACCGCGCCCGGCGGGGAGAGGCCGCTGGGCTACGGCGACGTCTGCGTGCTGCTGCGCAGCGCCAACGTGGTCGGCCCCATATGGCGCCGGGAGTTCGAGCGCGAGGGCATACCCGTTGAAGCCGGCCGGGCCGGCGGCTTCTTCGAGGCGCCCGAGGTGGAGGTAACGCTCTCGCTGCTCTCGATCATAGACAACCCGCGTCAGGACGTACAGCTTGTCAGCGTGCTGCGCAGCGCGCTCTTCGGCTTCACGCCCGACGAGCTGACGGCGATACGCCTTGCCGACCGGGACGCGGAGCTGTACGACGCGCTGTGCCTGCGCGCGGAGGAGGACGAGAAGTGCAGCCGCTTCATCGGCGTCCTGCGCGAGCTGCGCTCGCTCTCGCGCGAGAGCGAGCTGACGGCCCTGCTCGCGGCGCTGTATGAGAAGCTGGACTGCTTCGCCGTATGCGCCGCGCTCAGCGACGGGGCGCAGCGCGCCGCCAGGCTGCGGCGGCTGTTCGAGCTGGCGCGCGAGTTCGAGTCCGGCGCGTGGCGCGGCCTGCGCCGCTTCAACGAGTGGATAGAGCGTATGCGCGCCGACGGGGGCGAGCCGTCCATGCCCAACGCCTCCGCCGGGGGCGCCGTGCAGATTATGAGCGTACACCAGAGCAAGGGCCTGGAGTTCCCCGTTGTCGTCCTGGGCGACACGGCCCGCGCCTTCAACGACATGGACAGGCGCGCGACCGTGCTTGTCCACCCGGAGCTGGGCCTCGGCCCCAAGCTCACCGACCGCGAGCGGGGCGTGGAGTATCCTACCATCGCGCGCCGCGCCGTGGAGCACCGCCTGCGGCGCGAGCAGCTCAGCGAGGAGCTGCGTCTGCTGTACGTCGCGATGACCCGCGCGCGAGAGAGGCTGATAATGACCGGCTGCGTCAAGGACCCGGACAAGCTCCTCGCCAAGCTGGAGCCTGTGGCCGCGCCCAGGGCGCACAGTACGGCGCTGCTCGCCATGAACAACCTCTGCTCCTGGCTGGCCACGGCGGCCCTGGCCGACGGGGGCCGCAGCCTGGAGCTGTGCCTCGGCGTCCCGGAGGGGGGTCCCAGAGCCGCCGCGCGGCGGGAGCCGGGCGCGGACGCGCCGCAGCCGGAGGAGGTGGGCGCGCCGCCGTCCCTCGCGGAGCGCTTCGCCTGGCGCTACGCCTACGGCGGCGCGGTGGAGCTGCCCAGCAAGGTCACCGCGACAGAGCTGAAAAGCCTGCCCCAGGCCGATCCCGAGAGCGCCGAACTGCTCGAGCCGGCGCCGCGCAGCTTCAGGATGCCGCAGCTCGCGCAGCAGCGGGCGGCCCTGTCCGCGTCCGAGCGCGGCACGGCCGCGCACCTCGCGCTGCGCTACCTGGACCTGGAGGCTCTGACGGATATGGACGCGGCGCGCGAGGCGGTAGACGCCCTCGCGCTGACGGGCCGGCTCTCGCGGAGGGAGGCCGCGGCCGTGAACGCAGGGGACGTGCTGGCCCTGGCCAAAAGCGGGCTGGGGCGGCGTATATGCGCGTCCGAGCGGGTCTGGCGCGAGTTCGCCTTCTCGCTGCTGCGCCCCGCCTGCGAGCTGTACCCCGGCGCGGGCGGCGACGAGATACTGCTCCAGGGCGTCGTGGACTGCTGCTTCGTCGAGGACGGCGCGCTGGTTGTTGTGGACTACAAGACCGACCGCGTCTCCGCCGGGGCCGCGGCCGCGCGCGCGGAGAACTACCGCCGCCAGCTGGAGGCCTACGCCTGGGCAATGTCGCGCATAACCGGCCTCGAGACGCGCGAGAGGATAGTCTACTTCCTCACGGCGCGCTGCGCCGTCCGCCTGTGAAAGCGCGGCGGCGCGGCGGTGCGGGCGGAGGTTGAGTCCATATCTTCGTACACCGTGCAGCCGTCTCCGGCGGGACAGGGCCGCCGCCTGCCCTCGTCCAGAATGTAGCGGCAGGCCGGCAGCCAGCCGTGCGAGCTGAGCGCGTCGCGCAGAAGCGTGCAATGCCGGCACTTTAGACAGCGAAAACCGCAGATACCGGCGCCTTTGCGCGTGTTATCCATACAACTACCTCCAATTCCCCTTGACACGTACAATTGTTAGTAATATAATGTATGTGGATGAGTACAGTACAAAATACAGTACCGATATGTACAATATACTCCAATACGCTTCGCCTGTCAAGAGGTATGTACAAATTTCCGTGGAGGTGTTCCGATGTCAAAGACTTTTAGCGAGAGGCTGGACGCCCTGCTCAGGGAGAGGGGTATCTCCGGCTCGCGCATGAGCGCCGACCTGGGCATGTCCCGCAGCTTTATGACCGAGCTGCGCAAGGGGCGCGCCAAGGGCGTGACGGCGGCCACGGCGGCGAGGATAGCGGACTATCTCGACGTCTCCGTAGACTACCTGCTGGGCAAGACCGACGTGCAGCGCAGGGAGGACGACCCCGTGGAGCAGGAGCTGGCCGGGTACCTGGAGGAGCTGCGCTCCCGCCCCGAGCAGAGGATGCTCTTTTCCGTCACCAAGCGCGCCACCAAGGAGCAGGTGGAGGCCATCGTGCGCATGATAGAGCAGATGCAGCCGGGCCGATGAGCTATATCGAGGGCGTAGACTACTGGGTCCGGGAGGTCGAGTTCCCCAACATGGCCTCGCCCAGCGTCGCCGTCTCAAACGGCGACGGGACCTTTACCATCTACATAAACACGCGCTTCTCGCTCTCAAGGCGCGAGGAGGGCCTGCGCCATGAGCTGGAGCATCTGGCCGGCGAGCACTTCTACCGCGACGACCTCGAGCTGGGTACGCTGGAGGCCGCGGCGGACGGGCTGCTGCGCCTGCCGGCTGCGAAGGGCGCTCCCTGCCCCAGGCGCATACCCTATTATCGCGACGCGGGAGAATTCCTGGAGCATTTCCTGCGCAGGGCCGCGCCGGAGAGCCTGCGCCTGCTGCGGCGCGCCGGGCTGCTGCCTGCGGCGCACGGGAGCCTGGCCTCGGGCGGAGATAAGGATGGGGGCGTACATGGATAACAGGGCGGTTGGAATTTTCGATTCCGGCGTGGGCGGGCTGACCGCCGTGCGCGCGCTGCGCGCGCTGCTGCCGGAGGAGGATATATTGTACTTTGCGGACACCGCGCACGTGCCTTACGGCAAGCGCAGCGCCGCCGAGCTGCGCGAGCTGTCCGCCGCGGCCGCCGGGCTGCTGCGCTCGCGCGGCGTCAAGGCCATACTCGTGGCCTGCGGCACGGCCAGCTCCGAGGGCATGGACGCCGTGCGCGAGGCGGGGCTGCCGTGCTGCGGCGTTGTGCGCGCCGCGGCCCGCGAGGCCGCGCGCATAAGCCGAAACGGGCGCATAGGCGTCCTCTCGACCGAGGCTACGGCCGCGTCCGGCGCGTTTGCGCGCGAGCTGGCCGCCGCCGCGCCGGGCGCCGAGGCCGTCATCCACGGCACGGGCCTGCTGGTCCCGCTTATCGAGGCCGGGCGCTGCGACGCGGGCGACCCCGACGTGCGCGCCGCCGTGGCCGCCGCGGCCGCGCCGTTCAGCGGCTCCGGCATCGACACGCTGATACTCGGCTGCACCCACTTCCCGCTGCTGTCGCAGGCCTTCGCCCGGGAGCTGGGCGAAGGCGTCGCGCTGGTGGACTCCGGCGCCGCGGGGGCGAGGGCCTTCGCGGCCCTGCTCGCCTCGGAGGGCCTGCTCTCGGAGGGCGGCGGCTCGCTGCGCTGCCTCGTGAGCGGCGACGCGGCCGCCTTCGCCGCCTCGCTGGGCCGGCTCCTGCCGGAGGCGGCCCCGTCCCCGGTCGAAAAGGCTTGACAAGGGCGCTGCGGGCTGGTATTATATTACCGCGATAGCACATTAGCAGAGTAAAGTGAGTGGCGTGAATGGATACGATACAAAGCGGGGAGGAGCGGCTGGTGCGCGAGCTGCGCGCGCTGTACGCCCGGTACGGCTACCGCCCCTACCGCATGAGCAAATTTGAGGAGTACGACCTGTATGCCAACAACCGCAGCTTCCTGCCAGAGGGCGGGGCCATCGCCTTCACCGATACCAACGGCAGGCTGATGGCGCTGAAGCCGGACGTCACGCTGTCCATCGCCAAGAACCTGGCGGGGACGCAGGACGCTCCGGCGCGCGTCTACTATGACGAGAGCGTCTACCGCGCGCCGGACAGGCAGCTGGGCTTCCAGGAGATAACCCAGGCCGGCCTGGAGTATCTGGGCGAGGCGGACGGCTACGCCTGCGGCGAGGTCGTGATGCTGGCTGCGCGCAGCCTTGCGCTGATAGCGCCGGGCAGCGTGCTGGACGTCTCGCACATGGGCTTCATCAACGGCCTTGTGCAGGCGATGGGCCTGGAACCCGCCGCGAGGGGCGAGCTGCTGCGCGCGGCCGCCTCGCGCAGCATACCCGGCATACGCGCCGCCGCTGCCGCGGGCGGGGCCATGGGTATGCCGGTGGAGCGACTGTGCCGCGCCGTGGAAATCTACGGCCCGCTGCGCGAGTGCCTGCCGCTGCTGCAGGGCCTTTCCGTCAACGGCGAGACCGAGCGCGCCGTGCGCGAGCTGGCCGAACTGGCCGGGACGCTGGAGAGCTTCGGCGCGCCGGAGGGCGTTAACCTGGACCTCTCCGCCGTGAGCGACACGGAGTACTATAACGGCCTGCTCTTCAAGGGCTACGTCCCCGGCGCGCCGGCGGCCGTGCTCTCAGGCGGGCGGTACGACAGCCTGCTGCGCAAGCTGGGCAAGCCCGGCGGGGCGATAGGCTTCGCCGTATATCTCAACCTGCTCGAGCGGCTGTGGCCGGAAGAGGAGGAGGGCTACGACGCGGACGTGCTGCTGCTGTATTCGGAGCCGACGCCGCCCCGGGCCGTCGCCGAGCGCGCGAGGCGCATAACGGAGGCCGGTCGCAGCGTGCTGGCGCGGCGCTCCGCGCAGGGCGCGCGCTGCCGCGAGACGGTCGTGCTGGACGAAGGGGGCGGGACGGAATGACAGGGACGCTGGACATAGCGCTGCCGAAGGGCCGCCTGGGCGAGAAGGTCCTCGCGCTGCTCTCGTCGGCCGGCGCCGGCGGGCCGCAGCCGGACGCCCACAGCCGCAGGCTGGTGCTGGAGAGCCACGACGGCGCGCTGCGCTTTTTCTGGGTCAAGCCGGCGGACGTACCCATCTACGTCGCGCGCGGCGCGGCGGACCTCGGAGTGGCCGGGCGGGACGTGCTGCTGGAGCACGGCGCCGAGGTGTACGAGCTGCTGGACCTGGGCCTCGGGCGCTGCCGTATGTGCGTGGCGGGCCGGCCCGGCGCGCTCTCGCGCGGCGGCACGCTGCGCGTGGCGACCAAGTTCCCGAATATCGCCACCCGGCACTTCCAAAGCCGGGGCAGGGAGATAGACATCATCAAGCTCAACGGCTCAATCGAGCTTGCGCCGCTGCTCGGCCTCGCCGACGTCATAGTGGACATCGTCGAGACGGGGACGACGCTGCGGGAGAACGGCCTCGCCGTGCTCGAGGAGATATTGCCTGTAAGCGCGCGGCTCGTCGCCAACAAGGCGTCGTTCCGCTTCAAGCACGCGCAGCTCAGCGGCCTTGTGGACAGGCTGAGCGCTGCGCTGGAAGGAGCGAATTAAAATGCTGAAGATCGTCAAGCGCGGGGAGATCCCCGATTCCGAAATCGTCCGCCGTGTGACCGGCGGCGCGAGCGTGAGCGGCGTCGTGGCCGAGATCATCGCCGACGTGCGCCAAAACGGCGACGCCGCGCTCATGAAATACAACGCGAAGTTTGACCGCGCCGAGGGCGTCGCCCTCGAGGTCACGCCCGCCGAGCTGGACGCGGCCTATGAGCGCGTGGACGCGAAGCTCCTGGAGGTCATGGAGACGGCGGCGGAGAACATACGCGAGTTCCACAGGCGGCAGCTCACGAGCGGCTACGTCATGGGCGGCAAAAACGGCGCGCTGCTCGGCCAGAGGGTCATCCCGCTCAAGCGCGTGGGCCTGTACATCCCCGGCGGCACGGCGGCCTACCCCAGCAGCGTGCTGATGAACTGCGTCCCCGCTCGGATCGCCGGCGTGGACGAGGTGGTCATGACCACCCCTGCCAGCGGCGGGGCGGTCAGCGACGTCATACTCGCCGCGGCGAAGATCGCGGGCGTCGGCCGGGTCTTCCGCGTCGGCGGGGCGCAGGCCGTGGCCGCGCTCGCCTATGGCACCGAGACGATACCGCAGGTGGACAAGATCGTCGGCCCCGGCAACGCCTTTGTCGCGGAGGCCAAGCGCCAGGTTTTCGGCCAGGTGGCCATAGACATGATAGCCGGGCCGAGCGAGATACTCATCGTCTCCGACGGCAAGGCCGACCCCGCCTGGATGGCCGCCGACCTGCTCAGCCAGGCCGAGGACGACAAGCTCGCCGCCGCGATACTCATAACCGACAGCATGGAGCTGGCCGAGGCCGTGCAGGCCGAGGTCGAGCGCCAGCTCGCCGTCCTCCCGCGCGAGGAGATCGCCCGCGCGGCGCTGGAGGCCAACGGCAAGATAGTAGTCACAAAGACCCTCTACGAGGCCGTGGAGCTGGCCAACGCCGTCGCGCCAGAGCACCTGGAGCTGGCGGTGGACGAGCCTTTCGCCTTCCTGGGGAAGGTGCGCAACGCGGGCAGCGTATTTCTGGGCCGCCACTGCCCCGAGCCGCTGGGCGACTACCTCTCCGGCACGAACCACACCCTGCCCACCATGGGTACGGCGC
>CALWYT010000085.1 GCA_944385835.1 uncultured Oscillospiraceae bacterium
TTCATAGAGGTGCAGAGCCGCTACCGCTATTTTGTCATACCCTTCCTCGCCATACTCGCCGCCTCGGGCGCAAAGCGCCTGGCGGGCGCGCTTGCGTATGGACATCGCGCCGGCGGGAGTGTATAATAGAGAATTGCCCCGGCGCGCAATTTCCGCCTTGAACGAATGGAGGGACGGCCTTGTCCTGGCTCACTTACATACTGCCCGTCCTCGCGGCCTTTTTTGTGATAAGCCTCGCGCTGCGCTGGATGCCGCTCTTCGGGCGCGAACGGCTGGGTCCCGGCCCCGCGCCGGCCGCGGGCGCGCCGCGCTTCGGCTTCGCCGCGGAAAACGGGCGCGCAACGCGCCTGGACGCCGCGCTCTGCCTTGTGATCACCGCCTGCTACGCCGTGACGGCCTTCGCCGGCCTCGGCGACATGGACACGCCGCAGAGCTGGTGCCGCTTCACCGGCCGCGGGCAGTACGCCGTCGTAGACCTCGGCGCGGAGTATGAGATAGGCTATATCCGCTACTACACCGGGCTGCACACCGGCAGCTATGAGCTGCAGTTCTCCGCCGACGGCGAGGCCTGGGACGAGGCCGGCGCCCTTGAGCAGGAGTACAACGACCTGCTCAAGTGGCAGGACTACTCCCCCGCCGCCGCAGGCTACGGCGCCTCGGCGCGCTATATCCGGCTGGTGGCCTCCGCGGAGCTGAGCCTCGGCGAGATCGCCGTCTACGACGCGGACGGCGAAATGCTGGACTCCGCCGGCTTCAGCTACGACGCCGGCTGCGCCGCGCTCTTCGACGAGCAGGACACGGTCCCCGTGCGCCCCTCGTATATGAACAGCAGCTACTTCGACGAAATCTATCACGCCCGCACGGCCCTCGAGCATATCGAGAACGTCAAGCCCTATGAGATAACGCACCCGCCGCTGGGCAAGCTGATAATCGGCCTCGGCATAAGGCTCTTCGGCATGACGCCCTTCGGCTGGCGCTTCATGGGCGCGCTCTTCGGCGTGCTGATGCTGCCCATACTCTACTTCTTCCTCAAGCGCATGACCCGCTCGAGCGCGATCGCGGCCTGCGGCACGGTGATCTTCGCCTTCGACTTCATGCACTTCGTCCAGACGCGCATCGCCACGATAGACACCTACAGCGTGTTCTTCATCCTGCTCATGTACCTCTTCATGTGGCGCTTCGTGAGCGGGGGCAGGTGGCGCTATCTCGCGCTCTCGGGCCTGTTCTTCGGCCTGGGCGCGGCCAGCAAGTGGACCTGCATCTACGCGGGCGCGGGCCTCGCCGTGATATGGCTGGCCTACTGGATAACCCAGGGTAAAAAGCCGCGCTTCGCCGCGCGCTTCCTCGGCAACTGCGCCTTCTGCCTGGTGTTCTTCGTCGCCGTCCCGCTGGCCATATACTACGCGAGCTATTACTTCTACGGCACGGCGCGCGGCCTGGACGGCGGCGTGGGGATGTACTTCACGCGCGACTACTTCGACATAGTCTGGGACAACCAGGTCTATATGTGGGAGTACCACTCCGACCTCGTGAGCACGCACCCCTACTCCTCGCGCTGGTACCAGTGGCTGGCGGACGCGCGGCCCATACTCTACTACCTCGAGTACTTCCCCGACGGCACGACCAAGAGCGCCTTCGGCGCCTTTATGAACCCGCTCTTCTGCTGGGCGGGGCTGCTGGCCATACTCGCCAACGCCGTGCTCGTCTTTAAGGACCGCGACGGCAAGGCGGCCTTCATAGTCATAGGCTACCTGGCCCAGCTGCTGCCCTGGGTGCTGGTGACGCGCCTGACCTTCGCCTACCACTACTTCCCAAGCGAGGTCTTCCTGCTGCTGGCGCTCTGCCACGTCTGGGAGCGTATGCGCGAGCAGGCGCTGCCCCGCTGGCGTCGGAATATGTACGCCCTCACGGGCGCAAGCACGGCGCTGTTCGTGGCCTTCTACCCCGTGCTGACCGGCCTGCGCTGCGCGCTGTGGTATACGCGCGGCCTCCTGCGCTGGTTCCCGAGCTGGCCGTTTTAATCCGGATTGGACGGCGCGCCGTTCAGTCCCATCTTTTGTTGGGAGATATAGACGATGTTTTTAGCGGACTATCACGTACACAGCAGCTGCTCTTTTGACGCCTCCGACCGCATGGCCGCGATGGCTAAGGCCGAGCTGAAGGCCGGCGTGTCGGAAATCTGCTTCACGGACCACGCCGACATCGGCGATTCGCAGACCATGCAGATAGGCCCCGAGCGCTTCCAGCTGCCGCGCAGCCAGGTCAGGCAGTTCATCGAGGCGATGGAGAAGGCCCCGGAGGGCATAGACATAAAGCTCGGCCTGGAGCTGGGCGAGGGCAACCACGACCCGGCGCGCGCCAAGCGCATCTACGCCATGCCGGAGTACGACTTCATCCTCGGCTCGCTGCACAACCTGCGCGGCGAGCAGGACTTCTACTTCATAAAGTACCAGAGCGAGGAGCACTGCCACGAGCTTTACGACCGCTATATGGACGAGCTTATCGAGCTGGCCGGCGTGGGCTGCTTCGACTGCATGGCGCACATAGGCTACTGCCTGCGCTATATGCGCAAGCAGGGCTTCGACGCTCGCCTGGGCATGGACCGCTACGGCGCGAAGATAGACCTGCTGCTGCGCGCGCTCATAGAGAACGGCAAGGGCATAGAGCTGAACGTCGCCGACCTTGTCCCCGGCGGGCGCGAGGATGCGCTGCTGCTGCCCGTACCCGGCGTGGACATACTGCGCCGCTACCGCGAGCTGGGCGGGGACATCATCACCGTCGGCTCCGACGCGCACAACGTGAAGGCCGCCGGCTGCGGCCTGCGCGAAGGCTATGAGCTTCTGGCCGGCATCGGCTTCAAGTACGTCGCGGTCTACAAGCGGCACAAGCCGGAGTTCAAGCGCATAGAGCTGTGACCCGGCCGCAAACAGAGCGAAATCATCAATAATATCAAGTTCAGGAGGAATCATCATGCTGGCAATTGGCTCCGACCACGGCGGCTACGCCCTCAAGCAGGCCGTCATGAAACATCTCAGCGAGCGCGGCATCGAGTACCGTGACTTCGGCACCTACAGCGAGGAGAGCTGCGACTACCCCGACTTCGGCGAGGCCGTGGGCCGCGCGGTGGCCTCCGGCGAGTGCGAGCGCGGCATCGTGATATGCGGCACGGGCATAGGCATATCCATCGCCGCCAACAAGGTCCGCGGCGTGCGCTGCGCCCTCTGCGGCGACTGCTTCAGCGCGGAGATGACCCGCCGCCACAACGACGCCAACGTGCTCGCCATGGGCGCGCGCGTCCTCGGCGAGGGCCTGGCGCTCAAGATAGTGGACACCTTCCTCGACACCGGCTTTGACGGCGGACGCCACGCGCGCCGCATCGCCAAGCTCGCGGAAATCGAGCAGCGCGGCTGATGGCCCCCGCCAGGAGCGGCGGCCCGGAGGTCTACCGCGGCAGGCGCAAACGCATCAACGTGCTGGGCATCGTATTCGGCGCGCTGGTCGCGCTGGTCCTGCTGGCGATAGTCCTCTTCTTCGGGCTGCAGAAGTATATAGTGTTCGAGCACGACGGCATAAGCGTCGTGCTGCCCGGCGCGCGTGTGGAGGACGGCGGCGCCGGCGCGGAGGAGCCGCTCGAACAGGTCCAGGCCGCCATCACGATAACCGACCCGGACTATTCCTCCATAGCCGCCCGGGCCGGCGAGGGGCTTGACGACATTATCGCGCTCTTCGTCCCCGCCGCCGACGTCTCGCTTTCCGGCGTAGGGCGCTACGTGGACGTCATGGGCCAGTACCCCGGCGCGAACGCCCTGGTGCTGGAGGTCAAGGGGGCCGGCGGCCAGCTGGTTTGGAGCAGCGGCTCCGAGACTGCGGCGGCCTACGGCGCGAACGGCTCCGTCGACCTCGCCGCGCTTGTCGAGGCGCTGCACGCCCAGGACATCTACCTTGTGGCCCAGATAAGCTGCTGCGTGGACGCCCTGCTCGCCTCGCGCTCGCCGGCCACGGCCCTCTGCGTCAACACCGGCGCGCCCTATACGGACGAGACCGGCTCCTGGCTCGACCCCTACAGCGCCACCGTCTCCGGCTATATCACGGAGCTGTGCTCCGACCTCAGAGACATCGGCTTCGACGAGATCCTTCTCGCCAACTTCGCCATGCCCGTCACCGACGCGCCCATAGGCTACCAGGTGCAGCTCAGCAGCACGCCCAGCCCGGAGGCGGCCGTCTGCGGCCTGGCGATGGAGGTCACCAACGCCCTGGAGGGCGGCGTGCCGGTCTCCGTGCTCCTCAACGCCGAGAGCCTGCGCAGCGGCCTGGCCTCCAAGTCCGGCCAGAACGTGGAGCTGTTCGCCAAGGTCTTTGACCGCCTTGTCACCCAGACGGACAGCGCCTGGCGCAGCGACGTCGACCTCAGCCTGCTGGACCAGTACCTGACTCTGGGCGACCCGGCGCAGCGCTACCTGCCCATGATGGGCTACATCCCCGAGGGCTACAGCAGCTGCATCGTCCAGGTGCCGGAGTCCGTGCTGCCCTCCTCCGAGGGCGGGGAGACGTCTGCGGAATAAACGTGGGCGCGCGGAGAGGCCGCGCCGCCCGCCGTGAGAGAGCAAAGCCTCCCCGCATACGGGGAGGCTTTTTTCGTGCGCTGAAAAAGCGCCCGGCGCTGCGGCCGGGCGCTTTCCTATTCGGTTACAGCAGTACGGACATGAAGCCCTGGCAGGCCAGGTAGAGCACAAAGCCCACGCAGACGGGGCTGAGTATGTTGCCGCTGCCGGAGTTGAGCTTCTCGCGGATGGAGACGTAGGCAAGGGCCAGCAGCGTGAACAGCGCGCCGCCTATGACGCCCACGCGCAGCGCCTCGCCCGCGGAGGTCAGGCCGGCCGCCCAGGGGAGCAGCCAGAAGGTGAGTACGGCGAGTACGGCCGTGTACAGCCAGCAGAGGGCGCCGCGCTTCTTGCCGTCGATGTAGCCGTCCACGACCAGGGCCGCGATGGAGAGCGCGGCGAGGTTCGGGATGTCCACCACGGGCAGCTGGGCGGTTACAGGCGCGAAGGCGCGCATCAGGACGCAGACCAAGCAGGCGAGGCCGACGACCGCCGCCAGTACCGTGTTGAGCTTATAACTGACAGACTTCATCTTCACAGCCTCCTTATTCCGCGCCGATGGCGGCCTTGACGGCGTTGATGATGCCGTTGCTGGTGAAGGTCGCGCCGGCGACTATGTCCACGTCGGCGCTGTTGGCGGCGACGATGGCCGCGGGGATCTGCTCCAGGGCCGCGGCGGCGATGCTGGGCGTCTCGCTGTTGGAGACGACGGTGACGGCGGTTATCGTGTCGCCGTCCATCGCGACCTCGACGGTTATCGGGCCGCCGAAGCCGTCGGCGGTGCCGGTCAGGCCGCCGCCGGACGCCCCGGCGCTCTCGAGCGCCGCCTTGACGGCGTTGATGATGCCGTTGCTGGTATAGGTCGCGCCGGCGACTATGTCCACGTCGGCGCTGTCAGCCTCGACGATGGCCGCGGGGATCTGCTCCAGGGCGGCGCCAGCGATGCTGGGCGTCTCGCTGTTGCTGGTGACGGTGACGGCGGTGATGTCGTCGCCGTCCATCGTGACCTCGACGGTTATCGGGCCGCCGAAGCCGTCGGCGGTGCCGGTCAGCGCGCCGCCCGCCGGGGCGGAGCTATCCAGCACGTAGCTGCTGGCGGCGTTGACCGCGCCCATGACGGCGCTGGAGGTGATGGTCGCTCCGGTGATGGCGTCGACGTCGGTGATGGCCAGGTCGCCCTGGCTGTTGAGCATCGAGGCGAGGAAGTACCAGTCGTCCTTGGCCTTCTGGCCGAGGCCGTAGGTCTCGTGGGCCTCGAGGACGGAGACGCTTGTGACGGTGCCGTCGTTCTGCACGCCGACCAGCATATGTATGTCGTCCGCGAAGCCGCCGACGACCAGCTCCACGGCGACGCCCTGCTCGCCGCGATAGATACCGGTTATGCTGCCGTTGCTGCCGCTGTACTCCTCGAATTCATACTCCCCTCCGCCGGGGATGACGTACTCGAGTATGGTGTCCAGCTCCTCGGCGGCCTTGGCCTCCGAGGTCCCGGCGAAGGCGGCGCTCGCCACGAAGAGTATCAGCGCGGCCAGGGCCACGGCAGCGGCGGGGATGAGCATTTTCTTAAGGTTCATTTCCCGGCGCCTCCTTTCATCACGCCGAAGCGCCGCACGGGCATAGCCTTATCCAGCGCCCAGGCAAAGGCGTTCATAATGAGGATGGCGTAGGTGACGCCCTCGGGGAAGATGCCGAAATAGCGGATGACCACGGTCAGGACGCCGCAGCCCAGGCCGTAGGCTATCTGCGCGGCCGGGACGGTGGGGCTGGTGGCGTAGTCGGTGGCCATGAAGATGGCGCCCAGCATGACGCCGCCGCCCATGACGCTGTACAGCATCCAGGCAAGGGCGTTGTCGCCGCGGTAGAAGATAAGTGTCAGCACGGCCACCGCGCCCACGTAGGCGGCGGGGATGCGCCAGGAGATAACGCCGCGGTAGAGCAGCCAGGCGAAGCCAATAAGCAGCGCGAGGGTGCAGACCTCGCCGATGCAGCCGCCGATGTTGCCGATGAACATATCAAGCAGGCTGGCCTCGGGGAGCACGGAGCGGCTCATGGTCTGCAGCGGGGTACTGCTGGCCACGATGTCAACCGTGCCGAAGGCGGCGGCGGAGACGGCGTCCAGGCTGAAGCGGGTGACCGCCGCCGGCCAGAAGAGCATGACAAAGGCCCTGCCGCCGAGCGCGGGGTTGAACACGTTCTGGCCCAGGCCGCCCACCAGGCCCTTGACCACGATGATGGCGAAGGCGTCGCCGATTATTACCACCCAGTACGGGCAGCTGACGGGCAGCGAGAAGGCCAGCAGCACGCCGGTGACGACGGCGCTGAGGTCGCCCACGCAGTCCGCCTTGCGGCGCAGGGCCAGGCCCATCAGCGCGTCGCAGGCCACGCAGGCCGCCGCGGAGATGGCGGTGAGCACAAGCGCCCGCACGCCGAAGAAGATCACGGCCGCGATCATCGCCGGGGCAAGCGCGATAAGCACGTCCAGCATGATCTTGCGGGTGGTCTCATTGCTGCGGATGTGGGGCGCAGCGGAAACGGTAAGGTTCACGTCATTTGCCTCCCTTCAGCAGCTGCTTGGCCTGGACGAAGGTCTCGGTCAGCGGGAGCTTGCCCGGGCAGACGAAGGAGCAGCAGCCGCACTCCATGCAGTCGTTGAGATAATACTCGTTCAGCATCTCCTTGTCGCCGGCCTTGGCGTAGCGGTAGAGGTAGAGCGGCTGGAGGTACATCGGGCAGACGCTGGCGCATTTGCCGCAGCGTATGCACACGGGGTCGGCCGCCGCATCGCAGGCCTTGGTGAGGCAGAGGATGGAGTTGGTACCCTTCACGACGGGGACGTCGAGCGTGTCCACCGCCTTGCCCATCATCGGGCCGCCGGCGATGACCTGCTTGGTGTCCTCGGCTATGCCGCCGGCCGCCTTGATAACGTCGGCGAAGCTGGTGCCGATGCGGACAAGGACGTTCTGCGGCGCGTTGGCGCCGTCGCCGGTGACGGTGACTATCTTCTCCAGCAGGGGCTGGCCCTTGGTCACGGCGCGGAAGATGTTGGCCGTGGTGGTGACGTTGAAAAGGGCGCCGCTGCGCGCGCCGGGCGCAACCTCGCGCCCCGTGACGGCGAGTATGAGCTGCTTCTTCGCGCCCTGGGGATAGCGCGTGGGCAGCACGCGGATCTCGACAAGCTCGTCCTCGCCGGCCTCCGCGCGCAGGGCGGCGATGGCCTCGGGCTTGTTGTCCTCGATGGCGATGATGCTCTTCCTGGCCTTGAGCGCCTTGGCCAGCAGTCTCGCGCCGCCTATCACGTCGCCTGGGCAGGTACACATGATGGTGTCGTCGCTGGTTATGTACGGCTCGCACTCGCAGGCGTTTATCAGCACGGTCTCCGTCTTGCCCTCGTTGGAGGCGATCTTGGAGTTGGTGGGGAAGGCCGCGCCGCCCATGCCGACGACGCCGGCCTCGCGGACCATGGCCGCCACCTCGGCCGCGCTGAGGCTCATATAGTCCTCCGCGCCCTTGGCCTCGGCCCTGGCGTCCTTGAAGTCGTTCCTGATGACGACGCTGAGCACCTTCGCCCCGCCGGGGACCTCGCGCTCCTCTATGGCGGTCACCTCGCCGGACACGGTGGCATGGACGGGCGAGCAGCGCCCTTCGCCGTCGCCTATCTTCTGGCCCATGAGCACGGCGTCGCCCACCGCGACCAGCGGCTTGCAGGCCGAGCCGATATGCTGGCACAGAGGTATGACCACTGTCTCCGGGGCCGGCACAGGCACGGCCGCGCCGCCTCGCGACATATCCTTATGCCCGTCCGGGTGGATGCCGCCGCCAAACAGCTGTTTCATATTCTCACCTCTCAAATTATTCAATCCCCGGCCCGCGGCCGGTCCGCAGGCTCACTCGTTCTCCCGGTAGAGGAACTCGTCCATGCCGGGGCTGCTGTATATTGTCCCGTCCTGCGCTATCCAGAGCGCCTCGGCGCCGAACTCGTCGAGCAGCGCCTGCCCCTCCTCGCGGCCCAGGCAGAAGAGGGCCGTCGACAGCGCGTCGGATACGCCGGAGTCGGCGTAGTACACCGTAACCGCGCGCCAGTAGCGCGGCGGATAGAGCGTTTCCGGGTCGATTATATGGCTGTAGCGCTCGCCGTCGACGACGTAGTAGCGCTGGTAATCGCCGCTGGACACGATGCAGCCGTCCGGGATGGAGAGCCTCTCGACATAGTCGCTGGCGCCGCCGTCGGGGTCCTGCACGCCGACGACCCAGTCGGAGCCGTCCGGCTTGGGCCCGGTGGCACAGACGTTGCCGCCCACGCTGACCAGCAGCCCGGCGGGCAGGCCCTCGCACACGCGCTGGACGGCGTAGCCCTTGGCGACCGCGCCGACGTCCAGGCTGGCCTCGCTGTCGGTTATCTCCACGGTGCCGGCGTCGGCGTCTATCACCAGCGCGTCGAAGCCGGTGTGTCCGGCGGCTTCGGCCAGGGACGAATCGCTCGGAAGCTCCGCCGCGTTGGGGTCGTAGATCCCGGCCTCGCGCGCGTCGTGCCAGAGCGAGAGGACGCTGCCCATCATCACGTTCGTGCGCCCGTCCGTCCGCTCATACATATCGCGGCAGAAGAGCAGCAGGTCGATGATTCTCCGGTCCACCTCGACGGGGCCTTTCCCGGCGTTGTCGTTGATGGTCCTGATGTTGTTTACGCCCTCGTACTCGTTGTAGATGTCGTACAGCTCGTGGTACTCGCGCAGCTCGTCGCGGAAGGCGGAGACGGTCTCGGAGAACTCCTCCTCGCTCTCGGCGTAGCCGAGCACGGTGGTCACCGTGTCGAACAGCTCCAGGAACTGGGCCTGGTAGCGCTCCTGCCCGGCGCCGGGGCCGTCCGTCCCGCCCGGCGTCCCCGCCGGGTCAGGCTCCGCGGCGCAGCCGGTGAATGTGAGCAGCAGGGCGGCGAACAGCAGCGCCGCCGCCCGCTGCAGGGGTTTGCGCTTGGGGGACATGGTTTACGCGCTCTTATTGAGGACGGTGACGAAGTCGTTGATGTTCATGGTGCAGCCGGCGACAAGGTCGACCTCGCTCTCGGCGACGTGGCCGTTATCCGGGTTCACCTCGGTGGCCGCAACCTCGGCGACGGTCTTGCCCTTGCAGTAGTCCTCGAAGAAGTTCGTCTGCTCGAACCACTCCTTGCCTA
>CALWYT010000086.1 GCA_944385835.1 uncultured Oscillospiraceae bacterium
CTGTACTACCCCTGCCGGGCCGCCGCGCGCGGGCGGACGCGCCGGAGAAGGAGATAAACGCAAACCCCTGAGAAAGGAAACGCCATGGGAAGCAAGATAAAGACCTCGCGGATGCTGTTTTTCGGCAGCGTAGTAGCGCTGCTGCTTGCGCTGTGCGTCGGCACGCTCTATCAGATGCAGATAATAAACGGCGCGGCCTACTATGAGACGAGCCAGAACGAGCAGACGTCGCCGCAGGCGATAACCGCCGCGCGCGGCAACATCTACGACCGCTACGGCCGCGTGCTGGTCTCCAACCGCGAGTGCTACAACATCCACGTGAACACCTCGCGCCTCTTCAACGAGGACGTGTTCGAGGACCCCAACGCCACCATCCTGGAGATGGTGCGCATAGTGGAGGCCGCCGGCGCGGACTGGACGGACGACCTGCCCATCACCAAGGAGCCGCCCTTCGAGTACGACCCGGATATGTCCAGCACGCAGCGGACGCTGCTCGAGGCCTATTTCGTCCGCCACGGCCTGGACGAGGACACCACCGCCGTCGAGCTGATGAGCTATTTCCGCACGCGCTATGAGATAGACAACAGCTACTCCGCCGAGGAGATGCGCAAGATAAGCGCCGTGCGCTATGCGCTGAACGTCCGCTACGCCATCAACACCAACGACTACATCTTCGTCGAGGACGCCAGCATCGACCTCATCAGCGAGCTGATGGGCGTCGTCGGCTCCGCCGTCGAGGTGCGCAACAGCTACGTGCGCGAGTACGCCACGGATTACGCCGCCCACGTCCTCGGCTACGTAGGCCCGATGGAGGACTGGGAGATAGAGGAGTATATGCGCGGCGAGAACAGCGGCTACAGCTACGACACCAAGGTGGGCAAGATGGGCGCCGAGCTGTCCTTTGAGAGCTGGCTGCACGGCTCCGACGGCCTGGCTAAGGTGACGCGCAACTCCGACGGCACCGTCATAGGCACCTTCTACGAGACAGACCCCGTCCCGGGGAACCACGCCTATATCACGCTGGACATACAGCTCCAGGAGGCGGTGGAGCGCGCCCTGGAAAACGGGATAATCGGCCTGCAGCAGGACCGCGACCAGAAGAACGCCGAGGCCATTGCAAACGGCGAGCCGGACGAGGTCAAGGAGGACATCCAGGGCGGCGCGGCCGTCGTTGTCGAGGTGGATTCCGGCGAGCCGCTGGCCATAGCCAGCTACCCCAGCTTCAACGCCTCCACCGCCATAGAGAACTACAGCGAATACCTGAACGCGGAAAACGACCCGCTCTTCAACCGCGCCACGAACGGCGCCTACGCCCCCGGCTCCACCTTCAAGCCCTGCACGGCCATCGCCGCGCTCAGCGAGAACATAATCAACACCGAGACGCGCATAAAGTGCGAGGGCGTCTATACCAAGTACATCGACCAGGGCTACGCGCCGGAGTGCTGGATCTACAGCCAGACCGACGGCCAGTTCATGCACGGCAGCGACAACGTCTCCGAGGCGCTGCGCGACTCCTGCAACTTCTTCTTCTACTCCGTGGCCGACAGCATGGGCATAGAGCTGCTCGACAAGTACGCCGCCCAGTTCGGCCTGGGCGAGCCGACGGGCATAGAGATAGGCGAGACGACAGGCAACATGGCCAACCCCGACACCCACGAGAGGTACGACGTGGACGCCTGGGTGTACGGCGACACCGTCCAGGCCGGCATCGGCCAGTCCGACAGCCTGTTCACCCCCGTACAGCTGGCCGAGTACTGCGCGGCCATCGCCAACGGCGGCGTGCGCTACAGCGCCAGCATACTCAAGAGCGTGCGCAGCTTCGACTACTCCCAGCAGCTCTTCGAGCGCGAGACCGAGGAGCTGAGCCGCGTGGATTCCGCCGACTACAACTTCGCGGCCGTACAGTACGGCATGTACCTCATGGCCAACGACCCCAACAGCTCCTCGCCGGATGTGTACCAGACCTTCTTCAACTACTCCTACAACGGCGAGACCATCACCGTCGCGGCCAAGACCGGCACCAGCCAGCTGGGCGAGGACAAGACCAACAACGCCGTCTTTATGTGCTACGCCCCCTACGACGACCCCGAGGTCGCCGTAGCCATCGTCGTGGAGCGCGGCCAGGCCGGCTCCAACCTGGCCGGCATAGCCAAGGACATCCTTGACGCCTACTTCAGCCTGGGCAACAAGACCGTCTCGGCGGACAGCGAGAACGCCCTGCTGCGCTGAAAATACTGAAACGCGCCGGGGCGGGCAGCCTGCCCGCCCCGGTTTTCCGCCGCCGGAGGCCCGCGGTTCGCCGGAAGGGGCCGCGCAGCGGAATTTTGCGTGATTTTTTGCGGCAATACACAATAATTGTGTTGCAGTTTCCGCCGCAGAGGGATATAATTAACCATCGGGCTGCTTGACGCGGCGGACGGGCCGCTGCGCGCTCATCCCGGAAAGGAGAGACAAATGAACATAGCCCTGCTGGCCGACGACGGAAAAAAGGAACTGATGGTGCAGTTTTGCATCGCATACTGCGGCATACTCTCCGACCACAACCTCTGCGCGACCAACACCACGGGCAAGCTGGTCAGCGAGGCGACCGGGCTGCCCATAACCCTCTACCTGCACGATAAACAGGGCGCCCAGCAGATAGGTGCGAGGATAGCGTACAACGAGATAGACCTCGTGCTGTGCTTCTGCGACCCTATGAACCCGGACGGCTTTGACAACGTCAACAAGCTCGCACGGCTCTGCGACCAGTATCAGATCCCCATGGCCACGAACGTGGCCACGGCGGAAGTGCTGATACAGGGCCTGCGCCGGGGCGATCTCGACTGGCGAGACATCGTAAACCCCAAGAAAAAATAAATTTATATGCGCGCACTCGGGCGGCGGGATTCCCGCCGCCCTTCGGCGCGCACGGGAGGACAGCATAGCATGGACAAAGTAACGCCGCGCACGCTCTCAGGCTTTATGGAGCTGCTGCCCGCGCCGCAGCAGCAGATGGAGATACTGCTTGACACGCTGCGCCGTGTCTACTCGCTCTACGGCTTCACGCCGCTGGACACCCCGGCGATAGAGTCCGCCGAGGTGCTGCTTGCCAAGGGCGGCGGCGAGACGGAAAAGCAGATATACCGCTTCATGAAGGGCGACAGCGACCTCGCGCTGCGCTTCGACCTCACGGTGCCGCTGGCCAAGTACGTCGCGGCCAACTACGCGAACCTCGCGTTCCCCTTCCGGCGCTACCAGATAGGCAAGGTCTGGCGCGGCGAGCGGGCGCAGCGCGGGCGCTTCCGCGAGTTCTACCAGGCGGACATCGACGTGATAGGCGACGGGAAGCTCGACATCATGAACGACGCCGAGGCCCCCGCGGTCATAGCCCGCGCCTTTGAGGAGCTGGGCCTGGAGGACTTCACGATACGTATAAACAACCGCAAGGTGCTGGGCGGCTGGTTTGAGCTGCTGGGCATCGGCGGCAGGGTCACGGAGACGCTGCGCACCGTGGACAAGCTGGAGAAGATAGGCCCCGAGAAGGTGCGCGAGCTGCTCTGCGCCGGGGGCCTGACGGACGGGCAGGCCGCGGGCGTGCTGGAGTTCGTCACGCTCGAAGGCTCCGACGAGCGCAAGCTGGCCTTCCTGGACGAGCACGCGGGCGAGAACGCCCTGCTCGACGAGGGCGCGCGCGAGCTGCGCGCGGTCATAGAGGCGCTGCCCAGCCTGGGCGTCGCGCCCGGGCGCTTCGCCGTGGACCTCACGATTGCCCGCGGCCTGGACTACTACACCGGCACGGTGTACGAGACGCGCGTCAACTCCCACCCGGAGATAGGCTCCGTCTGCTCCGGCGGCAGGTACGACAACCTCGCCGAGTACTACACGGACAAGAAGCTGCCCGGCGTGGGCCTCTCGATAGGCGTCACGCGCCTCTTCTACGTGCTCAGCGAGCAGGGCCTGCTCAACGGCGGCGTCGTCACCGCGCCCTGCGACACCATCGTGCTGCCCATGACCGCCGACACGGCCTTCGCCGCCCACGTCGCCACCGTGCTGCGCGGCGCCGGCGTGCGCACCCAGCTCTACACCGAGGATAAGAAGTTCAAGCAGAAGCTCTCCTACGCCGGCAAGCTGGCCGTACCCTACGCCGTGATAATCGGCGAGGACGAGCTGGAGTGCGGCGAGGTCTCGCTCAAGGATATGTCCTCCGGGACCCAGGCGCGCTTCACACCGGAGGACGCCGCGCTGGAGGTCCTCGCGGGAATCAGGCGCCGCGCCGGCGAGAAGCTGATAAAAGTTAACTGACAAAGGGGAAGGACAGATATGCAGTCAAGAACTCACACCTGCGGCGAGCTTCGCGCTGCCGACGCGGGGAAGCAGGTCAAAATTTGCGGCTGGATGGAGAACGTGCGCGAGGTCTCCGCGGC
>CALWYT010000087.1 GCA_944385835.1 uncultured Oscillospiraceae bacterium
ATGGCGGCGATCAGGTCGTCCACAGCCTGGGCGGCCTCGCTCTTGCCGCAGCCGGCAAGCGAGAGGACCATCGCCGCGGCCAGGAGCAGGCAAAGGATTTTCTTCATCTCGTTTCCCCCTTGTGTAATTCTCTGTGGGCAGGATACCCTAACAAACCACATTTTACGACCCCGCTCGGCCCAAAACAATATGCTGGCTGCATAGTATCCGATATTTTTTTCTCCGCTCACCGGCAGGGCCCCGCCGCCGGAACGGAGGGCATAACGTCGTTAAGTTGCTGACAAATAGTGCGCTTTTCCGGCTGAAACCCCAGATTGGCGCGCGCTTTTGCCAAAAGAAGTCCGAATTTTGCTGAAAAGGGCCTTAGAGATTCGCCGCTATATAAGAATAATGTGACTTTCTGGCCGGAAAGTCACATTAACGTAACATATTTAAAAGTTCATTACTTGCACAACGCACAAGCGCTCGATTATTATAAAGCTGCGGAATGTGGAACGTGTACAAATTATGGGGCCTGCTTCCCGCGCTTCGAGCGGAGGGATACGGAGTCCTCCAGCTCGCGCATGGTGCGGCTGCCGTAGCGCTCCATGATGTCCTGCAGCTCCTGGCCGAACACCACCTCGTTGAGAGGGTAGAGGCTGATTATGCGCCTGTAGACGTCCTCTACGCCGGTGCTGAAGCGGCTGCGGCTCCACTCCTGGAGGCAGAAGGCCCAGGAGTTCATGATGGGCGACTCCGAGCGGAAGCTTATCGTGGTCTCCGAGAGGTGGGTGAGGGCGCGCTTTACGACCTCCACGCCCTCGTCGGCGTCGAGCAGGTGGCGGAAGAAGCCGGCGTTGGTGCGGATGATGTTCAGCGTGCAGAAGGTCTGCTCCTTCACGGTGGAGTTCTCGCCCACGACCAGCGCGGCGGCGGAGAGCAGGCGGTAGCAGGCACATTCGCAGGCGTCGTACTTGTCGGCGAACACGCGGTAAAAGGTCTGGTGCGAGACGCCGCTGCGCGCGGTTATATCCGCGACCTTGATCGCGCCGAGGCTCTTCTCGCGCAGCAGCTCCGTAACGCCGTTGATGATTTTCTGTTTTGAGGGCGTCAGAATCTCCATGGGTCACCTCCGGGGTCTACGCCGTCAATTATAGTTTAATTCCCGCGCAAATTCAAGACGCGGGCAGGCAGGGGGACAGGCATATGATTTTGGCCATGGATTTTGGCGGCAGCTCGGTGAAATACGCCCTTGTGGACAGGGACGGGGAGATACGCTCCTCCGGCAGGGCGGCGGCGCCGCTGGAATCCGAGGAGAAGTTCCTCGGCACGGTGGAGCGGATATACCGCCGCTGCCCGGACGCCGAGGGCCTTGCGATAAGCATACCCGGCTATGTGGACGCCGATACGGGCGTGCTGATCGGCTCCGGGGCCTACAGCTGCCTCTACGGCAGGAACATCGCCGAGCTGGCCCGCTCCCGCACGGGGCTGGACACGGCCGTGGAGAACGACGGGCATTGCGGCGCGCTGGCGGAGCTGTGGCTCGGCTCCCTGGCCGGCTGCGAGGACGGCGTAGTGCTCATCCTCGGCTCCGGCGTGGCCGGGGGCATAATCAAGTCCGGGCGCATACACGCGGGGAAGAACCTCGCCGCAGGCGAGTTCTCCAACTACCTTGTAAACCCCAACGAGGCCAACTTCCTCGGCGAGGCGGTGATGAACTGCGCGGCCTTCGGGCTTACGTACAAGCTCTGCAAGGCGAAGAACATAGACCTCGCCTGCCAGGACCTCGCCGGGAATATGCTGGCGATAGACAAAATCTACGGCGCGCGCTTCCCCAGCTTTTCCGAGCCGCCCAGGCGCATACGCGCCGACGGGCGCCGCCTGGCGCAGTGGGTCAAGGAGGGCGACGCGGCCGCGAAGAAGATCTACGACGAGTTCCTCGCCTCCCTGGCCTTCATGATAGTCAACATCCAGGTCACCTACGCGCCGGAGCGGGTGGTGATAGGAGGCGGGCTGAGCCGGATAGAGAATATGCTCGACGACCTGCGCGAGGAGCTGGACACCTATTATAACGGCACCGGCTTCGGCAGCGAGCTTCGCGCGAACGTGATGCTCAGCCGCTATCTGGACGAGTGCAACCTGCTGGGCGCGGCCTGGAATTACATCAGCCGTTTCCCGGGAAAATAGAGAAGAGAAAGGAACAAGGCAGATGAGCAAGCTGGATACTTACCCCTACCGCCCGCCGAAGCGGTACACCAAGAAGTCGCTGCACGGCCGTGTGCGCGGCATGATGATCCCCTACGACGACTACCGCCGCGCGGTGCTCTTTTACTCGCAGGTCTTCGGCTGGGACATGATGCGCGTGCCGCAGGGCGTGTTCATAGAGGACAGCGACGAGCGGCCGCACCTGATGTGCGCCACGGGCCCCTCGCAGGTGTCCTGGGAGGCCTCAGTGCCGGGCCACGTCTGGGCGCAGCTGGTGGCGCGGGAGCGCGTACCCAAGGTGCAGACCTTTACGGAGGTCAGCATGGACGTCCCCCTGGCCGAGACGGTCAAGACCATGACCGACCGCGGCTGGAAGGTGGTGTCCCGGACCGAGATAGACGGCGACTGGGCGGACTTCGTGGTCGTGGAGGACCCTGACGGCAACCGCCAGCTGCTCTGGAAATGCCCCAGCTCCCGCACCTGGGAGGAGCCGGAGGCCGGATACGACAAGGACTGAGGAGGAAGCGCGATGCTGAAACTGTACACCTGCTATAAGTGCTGTTTCCCCTTCAAGGCCGACGACAGGAACCTGCCACCGCGCTGCCCGGCCTGCAACTGCGGCCCGGAGTGGTTCCTCGGCGAGCCGTACAACCCGGAGGAGAAGCGCCGCATCCACGTGGACCCGCCCGAGCCGGAGGAGGGGGAGCGCGACGTCTTTGACATCAGCTACCACGTCGCAAAGCGTTTCCCCGCCGGCACGAGGAACGGGAGGCTGCGCCGCTTCGTCTTTGAGTACACCGACGCGCCGCGCGCGAGGCGGGACTACGCCGAGCTGCTCGACTGGGACATAGTCGACTGCGAGGGGACGGACGCCGCGCACCCGGAGATGTTCTGCGCCACGGGTCCGGGCAACCCGAACTGGGAGCCGAGCGTACCTTCGTTCATCTACGGCTTCCTGAAGGACGCGAGCACCGACCCCACGGGCATGGCCCCCTTCTTCATGATAGAGGTGGACAACATAGAGGAGACCGCGGCCAGGGCCGAGCGCTTCGGCGGCAGGGTGCTGCGCGGCCGCTACGAGGCCAACGGGCAGCAGTACGCCGTCCTCGCCGACAGCGAGGGCAACGCGTTTTACATCTGGGAGACGCCCGCCACCGTCACCTGGGACGAGCCGGAATCCCAGGGCGGCTGAGCGCTGCGGCGCGGCGGGCAGAGCTGAGGGAGGCGAGGATATGGACGTATTACTCAAAGTTGAGGATATGCGCAAGGACTTCGGCGCGACGCGCGCCCTGGCCGGCGTGCATCTGGAGCTGCGCCGCGGCGAGGTACACGGCCTGGTAGGTGAAAACGGCAGCGGCAAAAGCACGCTTTCAAATATAATAGCCGGCGTCTACCGCCCCAGCGGCGGCAGCATGAGCCTTGACGGCGCGGCCTACTCGCCGCAGAGCGTGTTAGCCGCGTCCAGGGCCGGCGTGTCCCTCCTGGCGCAGGAGACCGGGACCATCGCCGGCATGAGCGTGTACGAGAATATGTTCCTCGGCGAGGAGACGGCGCCGGGGCGCGGCCTTGTGAGCGTCGGGCGGCTCAAGCGCGAGACGCGGCGCATACTCGACGAAAACGGCCTGGAGGGCATAGACGTGGAGCGGGACGCGGCCGAGTACTCCTTCGAGCAGCGCAAGATGCTGGAGGTGGCGCGCGCCGTCGCGCACTCGCCGCAGCTGCTCATCGTGGACGAGACCACCACGGCCCTCTCGCACCGGGGCCGGCAGAAGATATACGAGGTCATACGAGCCATGCGCGAGGACAAGCGCTCTGTGATTTTTATCTCGCACGACCTGGACGAGATCCTGGACGTCTGCGACCGCGTCACGATACTCCGCGACGGGCAGTACATCGCCACGCTGGAGCGCGCGGAGCTGGAGAAGGAGAGGCTGCGCTCGCTCATGATAGGCCGCGAGTTCGACGGGGTGTACTACCGCACCGACGCGGGCGGCGGAGCGTCCGGCGAGGCGGCGCTGAGCGCCTCCGGCATAAGACTGGACGGCGTGCTGGCCGGGGTCTCGCTCACGCTGCGCCGCGGCGAGATACTGGGCGTGGGCGGCCTCACGGAGAGCGGTATGCACGAGCTGGGCAAGATACTCTTCGGCGCGCTGCGCCCGGACTCCGGCGAGGTGCTGAGCGCCTCCGGCGCGCGGATACGCTCCACGCTCGACGCCGTGCGCGAGGGCATAGCCTATATCCCCAAGGACAGGGACACGGAGTCGCTGTTCATCTCGGCCAACATCCGGGACAACATCGCCGCCGCGTCCTATGACAGGCTGCGCCGCGGCGCGTACATCCCGCCGAAGGCGGAGCGGGCAATGGCCGAGGAGCTGGCCGGGCGGCTGCAGGTGAAGATGCGCTCGGTCGCGCAGCAGCTGGGCGAGCTGAGCGGCGGCAACAAGCAGAAGGTGGCCATATGCAAATGGCTGGCCCGCGGCTCGGACGTGTTCATCATGGACTGCCCCACGCGCGGCATAGACGTCGGCGTAAAGGCGGCCATCTACCGCCTGATGGAGGAAATACGGGAAAAGGGCGGCGCGATATTGATGATTTCCGAGGAGCTTACGGAACTCATAGGCATGTCCGACCGCATACTGGTCCTGAAGGACGGCGCGCTCTCCGGGGAGTTCCTGCGCGCCGACGCCCCGGGCGAGCAGGACATCATCCGGCTTATGCTGTGAGCGAGGTGGAGCATGAAGAGACTTGACAAGGGCTTATTGAAGAACCTGGCCCCCTACGCCGGGCTTATCGCCATCACGCTTATCTTCGCGCTGACGACCGGCGGGCGCTTCACCCAGGCGAGGAACCTCACGAACATCATCGGCCAGTCCATGGTGACGATGATAGCGGCCTGCGGCTGCACCTTCGTGATGGCGCACAACAACCTGGACTTCTCGCTGGGCGGCGGCTGCGCGCTTATCTCCGCGGCCAGCTTCCTGGTGACGCGGGGCGAGAACCTGCCGCTGACGCTGCTCATGTGCATGGTATTCGGCGTGCTGTGCAGCCTGGTCACCGCGCTGATACACGTAAAGGGCCGTATCCCCGCCTTTATGGCCGGGATGTGCATCATGTTCGTCGGCCGGGGCGTCGTGGAGGGCCTTGCGACGAATATGGTCATGAACCTGCCTGCCGCGGCCACGGCCTACGCCAACAATATGGTATACCTGGCCTTCCTCGTGGTGGTGTTCGCGCTGAGCGTGTTCGTGTTCAACTACACCAAGGTGGGCAAGGCGCAGAAGCTGATAGGCGCGAACCCTCGCGCGGCGGAGCTGAGCGGCATAGCCGTCGGCCGCTACAAGGCCATAGCCTTCGCCATCAGCGGGCTGACGCTGGGCATAGCCTCCTTCCTGACCATGATACGCATAGGCAGCGTGACCAAGACCATAGGCAGCGGCCTGGAGACGGATGTGCTCATAGCGCTGACCCTGGGCGGCATACCCCTGGCCGGCGGCACGGACACGCGGATGCGCTCGGCGCTCATAGGCTCGCTGACCTATTACGTCCTGGGCAACGGTCTGATGATCTGGGGCCTGGACGCAAACGTCATATCCATCGTCAAGGGCGTGATATTCCTCGCCACGGTCTACGTGACCATGGAGCGGAGGGAAGGCAGCTACGCGCTGTGAAATAGGAAAAAACCTGCGGTACGCCGCAAAACCATACCAAAAAGGAGAGATCAAAGTGAAGAAGAAGATCCTGGCCATCCTGCTGGCGGCAATGCTGGCGCTCGGCGCGCTCAGCGCCTGCGGCAGCCCCGCGACGGACCCGAGCGCCCCGCCCAGCGAGGGGAGCGAACCCGAGGCCGAAGCGCACAAGATAGGCGTGATATTCTACGGGCGCGACGACGCCCTCGGCTCCTGCGTCTACGAGGAGGTCAACCACGCCGCCGAGGTCATAGGCGTCGAGGTGGAGTGGGCGCTCGGCGACTACGACACCGCCGCCCAGCTCACGAGCGCCGAGAACCTGGTCTCCGCCGGCTGCGAGGGCATCATGTTCATGCCCATCGAGGACGCCAGCGCCCAGCGCGTCGGCCAGTACTGCGAGGAGAACGGCGTGTGGTTCGCCATATGCTTCCGCGACATCCTCGACCAGGACATCAAGGCCTACGTCGAGGGCTGCGAGTACTACGTCGGCAGCTGCTGGGAGGACGACGCCGGCGCGGCCGAGGAGATGGTCGCCGTCCTGGCTGAGAACGGCCGCACCACCTACGGCCTGGAGAAGCTCAACCCCTCCATCGCCCTCGCGGTGCGCAACGACGGCTACGCCGCCGGCGCCGAGGCCAACGGAGGCGAGATAGTCGCCGAGTACGAGGTCCCCAACGACGGCAACAGCCAGACCCACATCAACGGCATCACCAACTTCCTCAACCTCTACCCGGACATGGACGCCATCCTTATGACGACGGCCAGCCAGGGCGCGGCTGAGGCCATCATGAACACGCTCAAGCAGAACACCACCAGCGAGCAGATCCAGGTCGTCACCTTCGACCTCTACGAGGGCATAGCCGAGGACTTCGAGTCCGGCTGGGTCGCGGCGGCGGCCGCGGGCAACTCGCCCGACGCGCTCTTCGTATTCCTCATGCTGGCCAACTCCGTCGAAGGCACCCCGCTTTCCGACAGCTTCATCAACCTTTCCCAGAAGGAGATCATCGTCACCAGCGCCGAGGAGTGCGCCGACTTCGAGAAGTACATCGACAACCCCGATTTCCAGATTTACTCCGACGACATCATCCGCAGCCTGAACGGCAAGTTCAACAGCGAGGTCTCCCTCGAGGACTTCACCGAGCTGATGGAGGCCTTCTCGCTGGACTGGGTCAAGGAAAACAGCGTGCAGTAAGCGGCCTCGGCGGCCGGGGAGGGAGAAGCCATGCAAACAGTGATTAAGGGCGTCAGGAAATATATACTCATGGTCGCGGTAACGGCCATACTGGTAGCGCTGCTCATGCTCTTCGCGCCGTCGACGCGCTCTCTGTCCATCCTGGTGACGCTCCTGGAGCAGGGCATGGCGCCCGCCCTGCTCGGCTGGGGAGTCCTGTTCAACATCAAGGCGGGCAACTGGGACTTCGGCGTGGGCGCCGAGGTGCTGATAGCGGCGATAGTTGGAGGGAACGCCGCCGACGCCCTCGGCCTCGGGATAGTCGGCGTGGTCTGCTGCTGTATGCTTGCGGGCCTCGCCGCGGGGGCGGTCTCAGGGCTGCTCTACAAGCTGCTCAGGGTCCCCACAATCATCATTTCCATCGCGCTCATGCTCATATACGAGAGCGTCTGCGGCGTCATATTCGGCGGCCGCGGCGTCACTCTGGGCGTGGAATACCTGGTGCTGGCCAGCTTCCCCGGCAACGCCGTGATGCTGCTGCTGGGCTTCGGCCTGGCCTGGCTGCTCAGCAGCAAGCTGAAGATAGGCTACAGCATCAAGGCCGTGGGCAGCAACCTGAAGGTCGCGGAGGACAACGGCATCGACGTTGTCAACACCAAGGCCGCGGCGCTGGCCATAGCCGGCCTCTTCGCGGGGCTGTACGCGGCCGTGAGCCTCGGCTCCTCCGGCGTGGCCAGGACGGTCAGCGCCATGGGGACCATGGGTACCTGCTTCAACGCCATGATGTGCGTGTTCATCGGCCTCTCGATAACCGGGCGCGGCAACGTGCTTGTGGGCATATACTTCGGCGCGGTCATCATGCAGATGATACAGATGGCGCTCATGGTGTTCAGCTTCCCGACGCAGTACAGCCAGGTGGTTGTGGCGCTCTTCGTCGTGGCCTTTATGCTGGCCTCCGCCAACACGGAGGGCCTGCGGCGGCTGAAGCGCCGGCGCGCCGCGGCAAACGGCGCAAAACAGTGACGGGACGGGGCCGCGCACGGCCCCGTCCTTCGCTTTGACGAGGATTTGGAGGTAAAAATGGGCGTATTACCCGACAATTTTCTCTGGGGCGGGGCCATATCGGCCAACCAGAGCGAGGGCGCGTGGGATGCGGACGGCAAGGGAGCGTCTTTCGCCGACGTCTGCACGGCGGGCGGCGCGGGCGAGGCGCGGCGCATAGAGCCGCGCTTCCCGCCCGGCGCGCGCTACCCGAGCCGAGAGGGCGTGGACTTCTACCGCCGCTACCGCGAGGACATAGCCCTCGCCGCCGAGCTGGGCTTCAAGGTGTTCCGGCTGTCCATAGCCTGGACGCGCATATTCCCGACCGGCTTCGAGGACGAGCCGAACGAGGCCGGGCTGCGCTTCTACGACGGGGTGTTCTCCGAGCTGGAGCGCTTCGGCATAGAGCCGCTGGTGACCATCTCGCACTACGAGATGCCCTACGCCATGGTGGAGCGCTGCAACGGCTGGTACGGCCGCGAGGCCATAGACTGCTACCTGCGCTACTGCGAGGCGCTTTTCCGCCGCTACTCCGGGCGCGTGAGGCTCTGGCTGACCTTCAACGAGATAAACGCCGGGACCATGCCGTCCGGTGCGCCGCTTTCCCTGGGCTGCGTGCGCGGCTATACGGGGCCGCTGCTCTCCGCGCCCACCGAGGCCGCGGTGCGCTATCAGGCGCTGCACCACCAGTTTGTGGCCGCGGCCGAGGCCGTACAGCTCGCGCGCGAGCTTTGCCCGGGGGCGAAGCTGGGCTGCATGAACGCCTTCTCCGCGCTTTACCCGCGCACCTGCCGGCCGGAGGACATGCTCTCCGCCCAGCGCGAGATGCGCTACACGAACTGGTTCTGCTCGGACGTCCAGCTGCGCGGGGAGTACCCGGCGTATATGCGCCGCCGCTTCGAGGAGCTGGGCGTGAAGCTGGACGTCCGGCCCGGCGACGCCGAGGCGCTCAGGCGCGGCGTACACGACTTCTACACCTGCAGCTACTACACCAGCGGCTGCGCGGCCGCCTCCGGCGGGGAGGGCGCGGCGGGCAACCTGGCCGCCTCGCTGAAGAACCCCTACCTGGAGGCCAGCGGCTGGGGCTGGCAGATAGACCCGCAGGGCCTGCGCTGGAGCCTGAACGCCATATACGACCGCTACCGCGTGCCGGTCATGGTCGTGGAGAACGGCCTGGGCGCGCTGGACGAGCCGTCCGCCGACGGGCGCATACACGACCCCTACCGCATCGACTATCTCCGACGGCACATCGAGCAGCTGAAGGAGGCCGCGCGCGACGGCGTGGAGGTGACGGGCTACACGCCCTGGGGCTGGATCGACCTGGTCAGCGCCTCGACGGGGGAGCTGGCCAAGCGCTACGGCCTGGTGTACGTGGACAGGCGCGACGACGGCTCGGGCAGCTTTGAGCGGCGGCGCAAGGACTCCTTCTACTGGTACGCCCGGGTCATAGCCTCGAACGGCGAGGAGCTTTAAGCCAGGACGAGTGCCGTGCCGGGGTAGTAGTGCGCCAGGATCTCGCCGTATTCGGAGCCGGAGCCGGCCATGACGTTCGCCCCGTACTGGCTCATGCCCACGCCGTGGCCGTAGCCGGTGACGGTGAAGAGGAAGCCCCCGGCGGTGTAATCTAGCGTGAAGGCCGTGCTGCGCAGCCCGAACAGCTCGCGCAGCTCGGTCCCGGGGACGCTCACGCCGCCTATTTCCACGCTCTCCACCCGGCCGCTGCCGTCGCGCGAGACCGCGCCCAGCCAGAGCGCCGCGCCGCCGCTGAAGTCAGCCTCGGGATAGGCCGCGCCCAGCCTGGCCGCGAAGTCCTCCGGCGAGACCTCCACGCTTGTGACATAGTCCGGCACGTCCCCGGCCGTCTCCGGCGAGCTGACGCTCACCAGGTACGGCCGCGCCGACCACAGCTCGGCCGCGTCCTCGGTCATGCCCGCGGAGGAGGAGTGGAACACCGCCTCGATGGCCTCGCCGCCGTACTCGAGGTACTGCCCGTCGGTAGAGAGGACGGCGCCGCCTATGCGCGCCAGGTTGGCGGCGTAGTCCTCGCCCCAGTTTTCGCGCAGCTGCGCGTCTGTGAGATGCGCCTTGCAGCAGCCAGGGTCGTCGCAGACGGCGGCCTCCGGGTGCGAGGCCGGGGGCGAGGCCATGCGGCTGAGTATATACGTCCGCGCCGCGACGGCCTGGGCCTTGAGCGCCTCCGTCTCGAAGGAGGCGGGCATCTCTCCGGCCACCGCGCCGGGCAGCCACTCGGCCATGGTGGTCTCAACGGCCTCCCCGCCGCTGAGCGCGGTGAAGCGTATCCCGGAATCGCGCGCCGCGCCGTCGCGCGTCGGGGAGGGGGCGGCCTCCGGCGCCGCGCCGGCCGGCAGCAGCAGAGCGGCGGCAAGCGCCAGCGCCAGGCAGATAAGCCCGGCGGCCAGTACGGTACGCACCAAATCACCCTCTTTCCTGTTGACTTGAAGCCCTTTCAGGTATAAAATAGCACGATGGGCGCGGAGGCCGCGCCCTCACAAAATACTATTGGGACGGATTTGGCCATATGCGCAAAAACGCATTGACCCTCTGCTGCACGGCCTGCGTGTTCGGAGCCTTCGGCGTGTTCAGCCGCTGGATTCAGGGCATGACCGCTTTCGAGGCGAACGGGCTGTACAAGCCGGGCAGCTTTTGGGGGATCGTACTTATACTCATGTATCTCGCGGCCTTCGGCACCATCGGGGGCTTCACGCTGTACTATATGCGCCGGCTCAAGCTGGCCTCGCCGCCGGACTTCGGCCTTGCCACGGCGGGCAACAGGCGCCTTGCGGAGCCGGTGGCCGCCGCAATCGCGCTTCTGATGGCCGCGGGCAGCGTGATGCTGCTCGTCACCGCCGGGGAGGACGACCTCTCCGGGCTGCTGCGCCTGCTGGCCCTGCTGGGCCTGCTGTGCGCGGCGGGCTTCATGGGCCTCGCCGCCGCCTGCGGCAGGAAGGCCGAGAGCGGGGGCGCGATGGAGGCGGGGCTGTGCCTGGCCGCGGTGCTGCCGGTGGCCTTCTGCTGCTTCTGGCTGGTGGTCAGCTACAGGCAGGACGCGGCGACCGGCGTCGTCTGGAGCTACGCGCCGGAGATCACCGCCATCGCCGTGTCGCTGCTCGCCTTCTACTATGTCGCCGGCCACGCCTACGCCAGGCCGCGGCCCTTCGCCGCCATATTCTTCTGCCACGCCGGGGCCTTCTGCTGCTTCGTGACGCTGCCGGACGAGAGGCTGTTCGCGCTGCAGGCCCTGTTCTTCGCCACGGCCGTGATGCAGCTCTACTTCGGGCTGATGCTGACGCTGAACCTGCGCCCGGCCGCGGAGATAGACGCGCGCTTCCCCGGCGCGCTGGAGGCCGAGGGGCTGGAGCCGCCCGAGCAGCCGGAGCCGTCCGACGGCCCCGAGCTGGAGGATATGGGCGGCGACGCCGGAGGCGAGGAGAACTTCGTCGAGGTCACAGAGGAATACCTCGGCGGCGAGCCGGAGGAGGAAGCCGGGCAAAAGAAATAGCTTGACAGCCCTCGAGCGGATATTATATAATTACCCTCTGCCGGACTACCCGGCGGAGGGTATTGCTATGCCCTGAACATATATGTCAACTACGGCGGAGTCCCCAGGGCGCCGCTTGTTGAGTAATAAACCGAAAGGATGATTTCAATGGTTCGCACTTATCAGCCCAAGAAGCGTCAGCGCAAGAAGGAGCACGGCTTCCGCAAGCGCATGGCCACCCGTAACGGCCGCAAGGTCCTTGCCCGCCGCCGCGCCAAGGGCCGCGCCAAGCTCTCTTACTGAGCGGAGCGCCCGCCGCGTCCCGGCCGTGCCGCGCCCTCAGGCGACGCGCCTGGGAGGGGCGGGCCGGCTTTGCCGCGGAGGCAGTGCGAGCGAGCTGAAGAAGGCGGCCCTTGGAGTTCAGCGTACCGCTTAAAATGAACTATGACTTCCGTCGCGCCTACCGAAAGGGCAGGAGCGCGGCGAAGCCATGCCTTGTGCTGTACGCAAGGCGCAATGGAAGCGCCCTGAACCGCGTCGGCTATACGGTCAGCAAGAAGCTGGGCCACGCCGTCGTGCGCAACCGCGTCCGCCGCCGCCTGCGCGAGATATACAGGCTCCACGAGGGCGCGATGCGCCCCGGCCACGACCTGGTCGTCGTGGCGCGCAGCCGCGCAGTCTCCGCCGACTACGGCAGGCTGGAGCGCGACTTCATGCGCGCCTGCGCCGAGCTGGGCCTGCTGCGAGAGGGGGAGCGGGCGTGAAAAAGCTCATGCTCGCCATGATACGCTTCTACCGCCGCAACATCTCGCCGCTCACGCCGCCGTGCTGCCGCTTTGTCCCCACCTGCTCGGAATACGCGCTCGAGGCCATAGAGCTCTACGGCCCCGTCAAGGGCTTCTGGCTGGCCCTCAAGCGGATAAGCCGCTGCCACCCCCTGCACCTTGGCGAGCACGAGTTTTACGACCCTGTGCCATATCCTCCGCGCGCCAGACGCCCGGACACTGACCGGGACAAAACACCGAGGAGCTAAGAGAAAATGCTTGATGCTATAGCAACACCCTTTGGCTGGTTGATGATGATGCTCTACAACCTGACCGACAACTTCGGTTGGGCCATCATCCTCTTCGCCATTGTCGTCACGCTTGTAATGCTGCCCTTCATGGCCAAGAGCAAGAAGAGCATGATGCGTATGTCCCGCCTCCAGCCGCGCATGATGGAGCTTCAGAAGAAGCACGAGGGCAACCCGCAGAAACTCAACGAGGAGGTCGCGCGCCTCTACCGAGAGAACAAGGTCAGCCCCATGGGCGGCTGCCTGTGGGGCCTGCTGCCCATCTTCATCATGCTGGCCCTCTACCGCGCCGTGGTCAAGCCGCTCACCATCATGATGGGCGTCCCCGACGAGCTGCTGCTCGAGGGCGGCGCGATATACGAGCAGCTCAAGGCGCTGGGCTACCAGTTCGCCTCCACCGGCAACAGCTTTTACGAGCAGATCTACCAGGCCAAGTTCATCGCCGAGAACTGGGATTCCTTCCGCGGGATCTCCGATCAGCTGGTGCAGATGAACTTCAACTTCATCGGCCTCGACCTCTCCGCCACCCCCGACTGGAAGTTCTGGACCTTCGACCTCTCCAGCGGCGCGGCCCAGACCATCGGCCTCTTTGTGATGCCGCTTATCTCCACCGCGCTGAGCTATTTCTCCATGTTCGTCAGCCGCAAGATGCAGCCTAACGTCGGTACGACGCAGCAGGCGGCGTCCCAGGCCCAGACCATGAAGACCATGATGTACGTCATGCCGCTGATGAGCCTCTGGATAGGCTTCGTCATGCCTGCGGCCATGAGCGTGTACTGGGTCATCAACAGCGTCATGGGCATCCTGCGCGAGACGGGCCTCACGCTGCTGTTCCGCAAGCAGATGGCCAAGGAGGACGAGGAGTTCAACGCCAAGGAGCGCGCGAGGGAGGAGGAGCTGGAGCGCAAGCGCCAGGAGACCGAGCGGCTGCGCGCCATGAACGCCACCACCGTCAACAAGAACACCAGCAAGAAAAAGCAGCAGGCCCAGGCCGCCCAGGCCGGCGCGGAGCGCCGCGCCGCCGCCGAGAGGGCCGAGCGCGCCGAGAGGCGCAAGCGCCTGGGCATAGTCGAGGAGGAGAAGCCGGCCTCCCAGGTGGGCAACCGCCGCTTCGCCAGGGGCAGGGCCTACGTGGAGGAGCGCTTCGAGCACCCCGAGACCGCGGAGGAGGCCACCAGGGCCGCCGCCGAGGCCAGCGAGGGCATGGGCTCCATCGACCCCGAGGTAATTGACGACACCGTCATCCTCGGCGTCCCCGACGACAGCAATAACGCCGCAGAGGCTCCCGAGGTCAACGACGGGGAGCAGCAGGAGAGATAATATGAAGAAATATCTTGAGAAAACCGGTAAAACCGAGGATGAGGCCCTCGCCGCAGCGCTGGCCGAGCTGGGCCTCGAGCGCGACGACGTCTCCGTGGAGATTGTCGAGCGCGCCAAGAGCGGCTTCCTTGGCCTGGGCGCCTCCCCCGCGGTCATCCGCGTGGAGTACGAGGTACCCGACGAGCCGGAGACGAAGCCGGAACCCGCGCGCGAGGAGGCCGCGGCCGCCGGGAAGGCCGGCGAGCCGGCCGCCGCGCAGAGCGCCGCGCCCAAGTACGCCGAGGGCGTCAAGGCCGCCACGGAGAGCTTCCTCTCCGGGCTGCTGGAGCGCATGGGCGTCAAGGCGGAGATCACGATAAGCGACCGCGAGGGCGGCGGGCTGCTGGTAGAGCTGTCCGGCCCGGGCATGGGCGCGGTGATAGGCCGCCGCGGCGAGACCCTGGACGCCATCCAGCACCTCACCAACTACGCCGTCAACCGCGGCGCGGACAAGCGCTGCCACATCAGCGTGGACGCCGAGAGCTACCGCGCCAAGCGCGAGGAGAGCCTGGTGCATCTCGCCGAGAAAATGGCCGCCAAGGTTGTGAAGTACAAGCGTTCCATGGCGCTGGAGCCGATGAACTCCTACGAGCGGCACGTGATACACACCGCGCTGCAGAACTACGAGGGCGTCTCTACCAGCTCCACGGGTACGGAGCCTAACCGCCGCGTGGTAGTCTCCTACGAGCGCGGGAACAGGCAGCCGCAGGACAACCGCCCGCAGAGCCGCGAGTGGAGCTGAGGAGGTACGCCGAATGTTTGAGACCGTGCGCAAGGTCCTGGCCGAGCAGCTGGAGGTGGATCCCGCGCTCATCACGCCGGAGACCGACATCATCGACGACCTGGGCGCAGACAGCCTCGACCTGGTCGAGCTGGTCATGAGCCTCGAGGAGCGCTACGACATCGTCCTTACCGACGACAAGACCGCCAACGTCCGCACCGTGGGACAGGTGGTCAAGATGCTCGAGGGCGTAATATGAGACAAGGCGGGAGGGCCGGGCGCCCTCCCGCTTTTCATATCGCGGCAAAGGGTCCGGCGGCCGTTCTCGGCCGCCGGACCCTTTGCCGGCCTGGCGTCAGTAGAGGAAGGGGCGCTTTTCCCGGCGGCGGCGCGCGGGGCTTGCGTCCAGCTCCACAAGTATGATGTCGTCGCCCAGCCGCTGTATGCAGCCCCAGGCTATTACGTAGTCGTCCTCGCGGCCGAGCAGCCCTCCGGCGCGCCCGGCCCCGGGGACGATAAGCGCGCAGATCTGCCCCGAGCAGGGGTCGAAGTCCACGTCGCAGACATAGCCGAGCCGCAGCCCGCTCTTGAGGTCGATGACCTCCTTGCTGCGCAGCTCGGAGAAGAGGCAGCCCACGTTATCACCCCCCGCTGGAAGCGTATGCGCCCGCGGCGCGTCAAATGCGGGCAAATTCTCCGCGGTACAGCCGCAGCGCCCCGCAGCGCAGCAGGGCGGCGAGCTTCAGCCGCTCCGCCGCGGGTACGAGGCGGAATTCCTCCGGCAGGGCCGCCGGCGCTTCCAGGCGGCTGAAAGCGCCGCCGCGCAGCAGCCGCCGCGCGCCCGGCAGAGGGGAGGCGAGGCCCATGCCGCGCCCTGCAAGGGCGAAGGCGGCGCCTGAGACGCCGTCGAAGGCCACGCCGCAGCCCGGGTAGGCCGCGGCCAGCGAGGCGAGCAGGGCGTCGCGCCGGGCCGGGGCGAGATGGCCGAGCAGGCCGCCCATCATTATGAAGGCCCCGCCCTCCGCCGCCGGCAGCTCGCCCGCGCCGCCGGACAGGTCGGCGGACACGTAGGCCTCGCCCGGCCCGGGCGGCAGCAGCTCCCGGCGCAGCTCGATGACCTCCGGGAGATCGGCGTATATGCGCGCGCCGGAGCCGGGCAGGCGGCGCGCAAGCGTATCCAGCCCGCAGCCGAGGTCGATTACGGCCGCTCCGGGGCGCAGCGCGAGATAGCCCTCCGCCGCGCGCCGGATAAACAGCTCGCGCAGGGCGTAGAGCGCGCAGTCGGCCCGCAGCGCCTGCGAAAAGTCCGCGCGCAGCCGGCGCAGCAGCAGCGCGTCGTCCTCCCCGACGCCGAGGCCGGGGTAGAGCAGCGCGCAGCGCGCCCTGCACCAGAGCGGGACAAGCAGCGTGCGCCCCGCGCCCTTCAGCGTGGCGGCGTTCACAGCGCGCAGCTGCGCCGGGCGCAGAGGTCGTAGCCGCGTACAAGCCGCGACAGGTCCACGCCGCGCCGCTCGCACTCGAGCAGTATCCCAGCGCAGGCCAGGGCGTCGCTGGCCGCATTGTGGTGGTCCAGCTCCAGGCCCAGGGCGCGCGCGAGCGTGTCCAGCCTGTGGTTGGGCAGCTCGGGGAAGGCGCGGCGGGCGGCGCGGACGGTGTCTATGTACGCCGCGCGCGGCCGCCAGGCTATGCCGTAGGCGGCCAGGCACTTGGCCAGCACGCACATATCGAAGACGGCGTTGTGCGCGACAAGCACAGAGCCGGTGAAAAGCGGCTCCAGCTCGGCGCGCCAAAGCCAGGCGAAGTTCGGCTCCTGCGCCGTAAGCTCCGGCGTGATGCCGTGCAGGCGCATATTGAAGCCGTCGAAGCCGCACTCGGGGTCCACAAGCCGCCCGCCGCAGCCGAGCATCCGCCCGCCCTCCAGCAGGCACCAGCCTATCTGGCACATCCTGTCGTTGCGGGCGTTGGGCGTCTCAGTGTCGAAAACCAGATATCGCGGCATCTAGCGGCCCTCCCTGCGCAGCCGGCGCAGCCGCTCCTTGAGCGCGGGGTCCACGCGGCGGGATTCCAGGGCCTTCTGTATGGTTTTCTGCCGTACCCAGGCGCTGAGGCGGGCGCCCTCGAGCAGCTCCAGCGCGGCCTCCGGCTGCTTGGCGAGGGCCGTGGCGAGGTACCAGGCTATCATCATGTCCACATAGTAGTCGCCGCAGCAGCGCGCGGCGGCAGCCTCCAGCTGGGCGGCGGAGAAGCCCTCGCCGAGGTAATAGCACATATAGACCGCGATGCCGAAGCGCGCGGTGTAGGTATGCGGGCTGTTCAGCCAGAGCGCGGCGCGCCGCTCCAGGCCGGCCGGCCTGCGCTCGAAGCACCTGGGGCGCAGCAGGTCGCAGGTGGCCCAGTTGTCCACGTAGGGGAGGAAGGCCTCGAGCGCCCCGGCGCAGCGCTCATAGCCGCGCAGGGCGCAGACAAGCAGGCCGTGGAGGTTGTCCTCGTCGTAATATGCGTGCGGCAGCGCCGAGAGGAAGGCCTCCGCCTCCGGCGTGCCGGCCAGCTCCTTCGCCAGCGCGCGCAGGGCCGGCATACGCACGCCCAGTATGCGCCCCGGGCTGAGCGTGGGTATCAGCGAGGCCTGGAAGGCCCTGTACCCGGGATCGGCCAGCGCGGCCAGGCGCGCGGCGACGGCGTCAGCGCTCATGACGGCTCCGCCTTTTCTTCGCGCGCCGGGCGGCGCGGATCTGGCGCATACCGCGGCGGTTTATCACCACCGTCGGCTCGCGCCGGAGCGAGGTGTTCCAGCTCTCCAGCGCGAAGAACACCGCCGCCTCGCCCACCAGGGCGAAGAGGCACCACAGCGCCCAGTTGGGGTCCAGGGTGCGGAAGAACAGGAAATCCGTCACCGTCACCCAGTAGCACAGGCTGGTCAGCGCCGTGACGGCATAGTTCGCCGCACCCAGCGCGCTGAGCCTCTCGGGGTACTTGTTGATGGTGTAGCGGTTGAAAAACAGCGGTATGTCCGTCTGGATAAAGCTGCTCCAGCCGACGTATTCGGGGATGAGCAGCCGCGCGAGGCGCTCGTTCCTTATCGTGACAAAGCCCTTTATGCGGTCGGCGGCCGTCCACCAGGCGCTGTGGCGCGCGATGACGAAGCCGCAGACCCAGGGCGGCACGGCGGCGAAAACCGCCCAGATCAGCGCGCCGCCGACGGCCATGCCGACGCCGCGCAGAAGCAGCATAAATGCAGCCATTGTGAACCTCCGGATTTGAGTTGCGCCCTACTTGACAAGGGCGAAGGCGCGCGCCTCGGCCAGCCAGGAGAAAAGCTCCCCGTCCAGCTGCTCCGCCGAGGAGACGCAGACGTGGTGCGTCCAGCGGCCGGGGTACGGCTCCACGGCCGCGAGCAGGCGGGGGCTGTCCAGCCTGCGGCCCAGGCCGAAGCTGAGGATGATGAAGCCCTCCGCGGGGCAGGCGCGGCCCATGCGGCGCGTGGAGACGAAGGCGAAGCCGTAGCGCTCGCGGAAGGCCATCTGCGTGCGCGCGGCGCGCACCTCCACGTCCGGCCAGCGCGCGAGTATCCCGGCGCGCAGCCGCTCATAGAGGGTCAGCGCGGCCGGCCGCCCGGAAAAGAGCGCCAGCTCGTCCACCGTCATAGCATCGCCGCCTTTCGCAACCCATTTTGCCGCAAACGGCCCCTCTTGTCAAGCTCAAGGCGCCGCCTCGCGCCCAAAAACGGCCTGAAATACGGATTAAAGCGCCGGTGCGTCCGGCGCTTTAATCTTCCTTTAAGGTATTTGCGGGATAATTACTCTGCGGCGGGGTCGAAGGGGACGCCGTCCTCCGTCAACACTCCCACGATGCAGGCGCGCACTATGCTGCGCACGGGCCTCGCCATCTGCGCGCTGCCGCTGGGCGCCACGCCTGAGATACGGTTGAGCATCATGCCGGACGCGGCCTCCGAGAGGAACTCGCATAGGTAGTCGCGCGTGGCCGCCGGCAGCCGGCGGCGCAGCTTCTGCTCGACGGAATCTATGAGCTTGCCGGTCAGGCCGACAAAGCTGGCGTGGAAGAAGCGCCCCAGCGCCACGCTGCCGAAGGCGTCGTAGGCGCTGCGCAGCAGGTCGATGTTCTCGTCTATGTACCCGGCGACGAACTTCATCGCGTCCTCGTAGTCCTCGATTAGGTCGAAACGCTCCAGCATACTCACCGCCTCCTGCTCGAAAATCCAGCGCAGGAGGGCGTAGATGTCCTCGAAGTGGTAATAGAAGGTCTTGCGGTTGACCCCGCAGTCGGCAACGATTTCGGTGACGGTTATCTTGGAAAAGGGTTTCTGCCGCATAAACTTTTTCAGCGACTCCGCCAGGGCCTGCTTTGTGCGCATCGAGGCGGCCTCGTATTTCATTTCGATTCCTCCAGGCCTATTCAACTATCGTATAGTGTAAGATAAAAAAACTTTGACGACAACGGTCAAATTTGGACAAACGTCCCCTTTTGACCCTTTTCCGCCGCATAGGGGCGGCGCTATGATTTAACCGAGGCTAACCGGCCGGAAAGGTTTGGTGTAAATGCGAAGATTCTATACCCTCGTGGTGAGCAACCCGAAAAAGCTGCTGGCGCTTTTCGCGCTGCTGGTGGTTGCCGCCGCGGCCTGCCAGACGGGGGTGGACGTGAACTACAACGTCACGGACTACCTCCCGCCGGATACGCCCTCCACGCAGGCGCTGGAGGTTCTCGGCGAGGAGTTCGCCGGGGGCATACCCAACGCGCGCTGCATGGTGCGCGACGTGACGCTGCCGGAGGCGCTGGAGATAAAGTCGCGCCTCGCCGCCGTACCCGGCGTGGAGTCCGTCACCTGGCTGGACGACGCCGTGGACGTGCTCGCGCCGCTGGAGACGCAGGACGCCTCCACGGTGGAGGCGTACTACAAGGACGGCGCGGCGCTCTACACGCTGACCATCTCCGAGGAGCACAGGATAGACGCCGTCGCGGCCGTGCGCGAGATAGCGGGTGAGGACGGCGCGCTGACGGGGGACGCGGCCTCCACCGCCGACGCGACCACGGGTACCGTGGCCGAGGTGCGGCTCATCACCGTGATAGCCGTGCTGTTCGTATGGCTCATACTCACGCTCACGACCTCCAACTGGGCCGAGCCTGTTATCGTTCTTGTGGGGCTGGGCGTGGCGACGGTGCTGAACGCGGGCAGCAATATAATCTTCGGCGAGATAAGTTTTGTCACAAACGCCGCCGGCAGCGTGCTGCAGCTGGCCTGCACGCTGGACTATTCCGTCTTTCTCATACACCGCTTCGCCGAGTGCCTTGAGGACAGCCCCGACCCGCGCGAGGCCATGACGGAGGCCCTCTGCAGGTCCACCACCAGCATCATGTCCAGCGGCCTCACGACGGTGATCGGCTTCCTCGCGCTGGTGTTCATGCGCTTCGGCCTGGGCAGCGATCTGGGTACGGCCCTTGCCAAGGGCATAGTGATAAGCATGATAACCGTGTTCGTCTTTGAGCCGGCGCTGATACTCACAACCTACAAGCTGATGCGCAGGACGCGCCACCGCGCCTTCCTGCCGGGCTTCGGCAAATTCGCCCGCTTCGTCAGCCGCGTCATGCTGCCCATGCTGGCCGTGTTCGCCATAATCATGGTCCCGGCCTGCATCGCCTCCACGAAGAACGACTTCTACTACGGCAGCGCCTACATATACGCCGAGGGTACGCGCTACGGCGAGGACACAGCCGCCGTGGAGGCGGTATTCGGCAAGAGCGACACCTATGTCGCCATGGTAGAGCGCGGGGACACGGCCCGGGAGCAGGCCCTTTCCGACGCCCTGCACGCCATACCCGAGGTGGAGAGCGTGCTGAGCTATGTGGACAGCGTGGGCGCGGAGATACCCATGGAGTACCTCGACCCCGGCACGCTGGAGCTGCTGGTGAGCGACGGCTACAGCCGCTTCGTGATAACGGTGGCCTCCGACAGCGAGGGCGAGCGGGCCTTCTCGCTGGTGGAGGAGGTGCGCGCGATACTGGACTCCATCTACCCCGGCGCTTACTATCTCGCCGGCGACGGCGTGAGCGTCTACGACCTCATGGACACCATCACCGCCGACAACGTCAAAGTCAACGTCATAGCCATAGCGGCGGTGTTCCTCGTGCTGCTGCTGTCCTTCAAGAGCCTCAGCCTGCCGGTGATACTGGTGCTGAGCATAGAGACGGCCATCTGGATAAACATGGCCATACCCTATTTCCGAGGGAGCACGGTGTTCTACATCTCCTATCTCATCGTCAGCTCCATACAGCTGGGCGCGACGGTGGACTATGCCATACTCTTCGCCGACCGCTACCTTGAGTTCCGCCGCGCCATGCCGAAGCGCGAGGCCGTGCTGCGCACGGTCAGCGCCGTCACGGTCTCCGTCTCCACCTCCGGCAGCGCGATCATCGTCGTGGGCCTGGGCCTCGGCGCGGTCTCCAAGCACCAGATCATCTCCCAGCTGGGCTACTTCCTGGGCATAGGCGGCGCGCTGAGCCTGGCCATCGTGCTCTTTGTCCTGCCCGGCTTCATGTACCTCTGCGACGGGCTTATCCGCCGCAGCACACGCAACGCCAATTTCCTCATATCCAAGGAGGTCAAAACCCATGAGTAAACGCTTCGCCTCCGCGCTTTTAGCGCTGGTTTTCGCTCTTGCAGCAGTGACGCCGGCCTTCGCCGCGGACGATGCGGCCGCCGCGCCGCCCGACGGGGCCTCCGCCAAGGAGGAGGTAATATACTTCAACCTGGACGCGTCGGGGAAGGTGCTGGGCGCCTACGCCGTCAACAGCTTCCCGGGCGGGGAAATCACGGATTACGGCGACTACTCCGAGCTGCGCGTACTCAACACCGAGGACGAGATAGGCTATTCGGACGGCGTGGTCACGCTCAGCTCCGCCGCGGATAAGGTGTATTACCAGGGTACGCTTGAAAATGCCGAGCTGCCCTGGGACATCTCGCTCAGCTATAAGCTCGACGGCGAGGACATAGACCCCGAACAGCTGGGCGGGGCCTCCGGCGCGCTGGAGATACGCTTTACCGTGACCGAAAACCCGCGCAGCGCGGGCAGCTTCTACTCCGACTACGCCCTGCAGGCAAACTTCACCCTCCCCGGCGGCTGCTGCTCGGACATCTCCGCCCCGGACGCCACGCTGGCCAGCGTGGGCGCCGACAAGCAGCTCACCTTCACCCTCCTGCCCGGCGAGGGCATAGATACGCGCATAACCGCCGAGGTCGAGGGCTTCCATATGCCGGCGGTCAGCATAAACGGCATACACCTGAACCTGAATGTGGACGTGGACGCCGAGGGGATAAAGGGCCAGGTGAGCGAGCTGGTCGGCGCGGCGGCGCAGCTCTCGAACGGCGCGGCGGCCCTCGCGAGCGGCTCCGGCGCGCTGCTGGACGGCACGGCGGGCCTCCGGGACGGCGCTGAGAGCCTGACAAGCGGGATAGAGTCGCTCGACTCCGGCGTCGGGGAGCTGCAAAGCGGCCTTGCGGCCATGCAGGCCGGCCTTTCGGAGCTTTCCGCCAAGTCGCCGGAGCTGACCGGCGGGGCGGCCCGGCTGGCCGCCGGGCTGAACGAGCTGTCGGCTGAGCTGGCCGCCTTCGACGTCAACGCGGAGATAGCCTCGATGCTGGCGGCCGTAGCGCCGCAGATAGAGGCCCTGACCGGCGCGGGGGCGGAGGCCCGGAGCGCGGCGGAGACGCTCAAGGGCGGCGTCAGCGGGCTTGTCGGCGAGGCGATGAGCGCGTACATGCAGATAAGCGCCGCAGTCGAGGCCAACACCGCCGCCGAGGGCGTGATAGACGCCGTCCTCGCGGACGAGGACATCGCCGCGGCGCTCGCGGAGAAGGGATACAACCTCGGCTCGGTCAAGGCCGCGCTCCAGGGCAGCAGCGCCGTCATGAACGGCGTGGTCACGACGGTGAGCGGCGCGCTCGGCAGCTTCAGCGGCTCCATCAGCGCGCTGGAGACGGCGCTCAACAACCTGGACACCGCGGCGGGCGGGCTGACCACGGCCATCTCCGGGCTGCAGGCCCAGGCGGGCGCGATAGGCGCGAAGGTGGAGCGGCTCAAGTCCGGCGTGGCCGCGCTGACCGCCGGCGCCGCGGAGCTGAGCGGCGGGGCCGGGGCCTACGCCTCCGGCGTGACGCAGCTCCTGGGCGGCTTCGGCAGCGTGATGAGCGGTGTCGGCGCGCTGGCAGAAGGCACGGGCGAGCTGCTGGCCGGGGCAGGGGAGCTGAACTCCGGCACGTCGGAGCTGTACGGCGCTGTCGCCGCCCTCTGCGAGGGCGCGGAGTCCATGGCCGCCGGGGCGGGCGAGCTGCACAGCTCGGCCGGAAGCGTGGACGTGCAGGCCCAGGTGGACGAGCTGCTCGGCGAAATAGGCGGCAGCATGGACGCGCCGGAGAGCTTCGTCTCGGCAGAGAACGGCGTGATAAGCTCTGTGCAGTTTGTCATACAGTCCGAGGCCGTCGAGGCCTCCGAGGCCGAACCGGAGCCGGAGCCGCCCGCCGAGGAGCCGACGCTCTGGCAGCGCTTCCTCGCGCTCTTCGGCCTGTAATTGACGCCGCCCCCGGCCTCTGGTATACTGGGGAAAAAGGAGGCGGGGCGAGTGAGAAAAGGGATTACACTGCTGCTGGCGGCGGCGCTGCTGGCCGCCCTTCAGGGCTGCGGCGCGGCGATAGGCCCGGCGGTGTTTACGGAAGAGGAATCGCTGGCCATGGAGCTGGTGGAGCCGGAGGCGGACGATTGGAAGCTGCTGGAGTTTACCCTCCCGGAGCCGGCGGACACGGCCTACTTCACCGTCTGGCGCCTTGAGGACGGCAAGTGGCAGACCTTCCACCGCAGCGGCGGCAGCTGGTACGGCGGGGTAAAGGACGGGCGCATCGCCTACCGCGTGGATCTGGAGAGGCTGACGCTGGAGTTCTCGCTGCAATTCGACGGCGGAGGGGGCTACAGCATCGAAGGCCCGATAGAGCTGCCCGGCCTGGAGCCGGGCGTGGGCTGGGGCGTCTCCCTGCTCGCGGTAGAGGAGGAGCTGGCGCTGGACGAACCCTGCGCGCTGCTGCTCATATCCGGCGAGAGAGGGGACAGCCGCACCATGTACGACCCCGGCGTCGGCTTCGCCCAGCCGGAGCTGTTCGGCGAGAGCTTCGCCGGCGTGTACGCCTTCACCGTCGAGTTTTCAAATGACTGAGCATAAAACGCCCGGGGCGGGATTTTCCCGCCCCGGGCGTTTCGTACTTTTCACCGCCCCTCCGCGCGCGCGTAGACAAAGGCGTTCGGAAGGTTGCGCCCGTCCGGCAGGGCGGGATTGGAGCAGCGCGTCACGCTCTCGCCGTCGTACCAGAGTATGGCGCTGGTTCCGCCGTCGAGGTTCATGGCCTGCATACACTCGTGCCGCTCGAGTATCGCGCCGCACTCGTCCACGCTGACGCCGAGGGAATCTATGAGCCGGCCCTCTATCACCAGCATGAGTATCTCGCCGCGCCGCGACTGGCCGATGACCGCGCGGGGGTTGAGGCTGTCCCAGCCCCAGGCGCTCAGCCTCTCGCCGTCCACGATGACGGCCGGGGTGAACTCCACCGCGTCCGTCGTCGCCGGATCGACCGGCGCGGAGGCGTCCACGATGTACAGCCGGTCGTCCTCGCGCAGCTCTATGCGCTTGTAGCCCCAGCCCAGGTGGTCGCCCATGCCCACGCCGCAGGACATGGCGTAGCCGTTCAGCGCGCCGCCGGAGCCGGTGCCGCCCTCGTCGATGAAGGCGCTTGCGGTCATGGCCAGGACCCCGCCGTTCGCTTCGGCTATGGCCCCGGCGGTCTGGCCGGACTCGCCCAGCCGGGCGGAGCTGCGCACCGAGAGGCGGGAGGGGTCCTTCGCGACGGCCAGCACGCCGCGGTAGCCGCCGCCAGAGACGCGGACCAGCAGGATGCCGTTCGGGACGTCCACGGCCAGCACCTGCTCGCCCATCGTGGTGCGTATCGAGGTCCCCTCGTCGTCCAGGCCCGCCTCGTTTATGCAGAGCCGCTCCCAGCCGCCGTCCAGCGCCTCAGGGTGCGCGGCGAGATAGGCCTCCATGCTCCCGCGGTCTATCTCCCAGAACAGCTCGTAAAAGCCCTCCTCGCCCTCGGCAGAAGGCGCGGGCGCGGCGGTCTGCCCGCCCCAGTCCTCGGAGGAGTTGTGCTGCGTCTGCTCCTCCATGGCCTCGGCCCGGGAGGCCATGGCCTTGTCTATGACGCTCTTCGGCAGGAAGGCCGTGGCCAGCCACTGGTGGTTCATCGTGTCCATGGCGGTCTGGATGTATATGTTCCTCCACTTGGCGATGAAGGGTATGTCGGAAAAGGCGGCGAGGCAGTACAGCCCCGCGAGCAGGGCCAGCGCAGCCGCAGCGGCGGCGAGCGCCCGGCGAGAGCGGCGCGGCCGCGGCGCGTGCCTGGAGCCGGTATTGCCAAACAGTTTGATCTTGCTCATGGAACAGCTCCCGTCCTGACGAGAAGGCCGCCGCGCTTTCAGCGCGGCGGCCGGGGTTATTTTATGCCTGCGCGCGCGTTGAGGGCGCGCAGCAGCTTTGAGAAGGGCAGTATCAGCAGCCCGGCGGCCAGGTTCCCCACGCAGTGGACGGCGTCGAAGGGCAGGCCGGCGGCTATCCACGCCGGCGCGGCCCTCCAGCTCAGGCCGAAGGCTATGATCTGCCAGGGCGTGTAGAGCGCGCCGTAGGCGAGGCCGTGCAGGGCGCAGACCGCGGGATAGACCGCCGCCGCGGCCCGGTCGGGCATATCGCGCGGCAGCAGCATCGTGACGCCCCAGAGTATGGTCCAGAGGTAGAGATGCGGCGGCCACCACAGCGGGAAGCCGTAGGTAAGCCCCTCCAGAAGCGCGTATATGTAGATGGGGTACAGCGCCCGGCCGCGGTAGACCACGGTCAGCAGCATGGTGAACATCCCCAGGAGGTGTATGTTCGGCAGCGCCGCCATTATCTCCTTGGAGGCGAACATCAGCGTGCCGAACATGGCGAACACCGCCATCTCACGGACGCTGAGCCTCCCCTTACGCCGCTTCGCGCACAAAGGCGTACTCACCGCCGTCCGTCACGGGCGTCGTGTCCACGCCGCTGACGGCGTACTCGCCGCCCACATAGAGCGACCAGTAATAGCCGTCGGCGTCGTAGTCGGCGCTTATGCCGTTGACAGCCTTGACGTAGAGGCCGAACTCGCTCTCATCCCCGGAGATGAGGCCGTTCTCCTCCAGCGCGGCGCGCAGGTACTCCGCGTCCGTGTGGACGGTGAACGCCACCGTTTTGTTCCCGGCGGTACACTCAAAGCGTATGGTCTTGGCCCCCTCGCCCAGCTCCGTGTCCGCGGCGTACAGGGCCGAGGCCCACAGCACCCCGCCGTCTCCGGCGGCCGTGGGCGCGGCGGACTCGAGGGCCTGGGAGGTCTCCTCCGCGCCCGGCGCGCCGCCGCCGGCGGCTACGCCAAGCTCCTTCGCCCGCGCCACCTCCAGCGCGGCGGTTGATTTCGTCTTGTTCATTACACACACTCCAATGCATTTTGTCGCAGCTCACGATCCCCGGGCGCCCCTTGGGGCGTCCGCTCCGTCCGGGCGGGCATTCCGGCTTGCCAAAGGCTCACGGCAATGGCTGTTGCGGCGGATTTTCACCGCCTTCCCCCGCCCCCTCCCGCCGCGTCGCACGCGGCGCTCAGGCCCGGCTTGGCCGGGCGGCGGCGTATCGGTCTGTGCGGGGGTATTTTAGCACGATTGGCCCCGCGTGTAAAGCGCGCAGCCGCGCCGTGCGGCCCTGACCAGAAAAATATTCTGGTTATGGTTGACTATCAGAATTTTATTCTGTATAATTGGGCAAAGGGGAGAGCGCAATGCAGTTTAGCCTGGAGTTCATTGAGCAGTTTACCGACAACCTGGGGAAGATACTGGGGCCGAAGTGCGAGATAGTCGTCCACGACTTCACCGGCGACCTGGAGCACACGATCGTGCATATCGTCAACGGCGAGAACACCGGCAGGAAGGTGGGCGACGCCCCGACGAACCTTTTCTTCGAGCATCTGCAGGCGATCAAGGAGCACAAAAAGACGGAGCAGTTCTCGGAGTACTACACCTTTACCGAGGACGGGAGGACGATACACTCCTCCTCGACCTTCCTCGCGGACGAAAACGGCGACACGGTGGGCGCCATCTGCGTGAACTACGACATCAGCGAGCTGCTGCGTATGAACAGCGCGCTGGGCGCGATGATAGGCAGCGGCATGGACAAGGGCGTGGTCAAGGAGAAATTCGCCCGGAATGTGCAGGAGCTTATGGACCACTACCTGCTGGAGGTCGTGCAGGAGATAGGCAAGCCGGGCAGCCAGATGGACAGGGCCGAGAAGCTGCGCGCCCTGGCGTATCTGGACGGCAAGGGCATAACGCTCATCTCCAAGGCCCACGTGAAGCTCTGCGAATTTTTCAACGTTTCCAAGTACACGCTGTATAACTACCTGGACGAAGTCAGGAAAAAGGGCGCCGAATAGGCGCGCAAAGGGGGCATGACGCAGCGGATACGTGAAAGCAGCCTTTATGATTGGAGGGATGGCGCTCCCGCCGCAGGAAGGCGGGAAGGGGAAGGCAAATTTGGGCGAGGCTTGATAAATAATATGCACTTCAATGTCAAGCCCGCGGCCGCGGACAAGCTCCGCGCCTGATTTATCAACACGGAAGGGGTGTGCTGAAATGCTGAAAAAAGTGAAGAAACCCGGCCTCACGACGCAGATACTCATAGGAATGGTGCTGGGCGCGTTGTGCGGCCTCATCGTAGGGCCTGAGATAGAGGTTATAAGTTTTATCGGTACGATTTACCTGTATCTCCTGCGCTGCGGCGTCGTGCCTCTGATTTTCTGCAACATCCTGCTGGCCGTCACCGGCATGGGAGACGTGAAGAAGCTGGGGCGCATAGGCGTAAAGCTGATCGTGCTGTTCATGGCGACGACCTTCGTCGCCGCGGCCATCGGCCTTGTCGTGGCGCTGGTGATACATCCCGGCGCGGGCTTCGTCATGACCGAAGCCGGCGAGGTGACCGAGCAGGCCGCGCCGACCCTGGCCAGCATCTGCCTGAGCTTCTTCGGCACGAACATCATCGGCTCCATGGCCGAAGGCACCCTTCTGCACGTCATCTCCTTCGCCATCATCTCCGGCATCGGCGTGATGCTGTTCATGAAGGAGGACGATCAGGCGAAGCTGCTCGGCGGTACGGGCCTGATTTCGCGCTACATCATGAGCTTCCTGCGCCTGGTCATGAAGTTCACGCCCATAGGCGTGTTCTGCCTGATGAGCAAGACCACGGGCCTCTACGGCACGGACGTCCTGGGACCGCTCGGGAAGTTCATCCTGGCCATATACATCGCGATATTCATCCACGCCTTTGTGTTCTACGCCGGCATCTACTTCGCCGGCACCAAGAAGAACCCGTTCAAGTTCTGGAAGACCATATCCCCCGTGTGGATGACCAGCCTCTCCACCTGCTCCACCGCCGCGACCATGCCGGTCTCGATGCGCACCTGCGAGGAAAACCTGAAGCTGCGCAAGGAGATCTCCGACCTCACCATCCCGCTGGGCGCGAACATGAACATGGACGGAAACGGCCTCTGGTACGGCGTCGTGGCCGTGTTCGTCGCCGAATCCATCGGCCTGGACATGAGCATCGGCACCATGATAGTCGCCGTGCTCACCGGCGTCCTTATGACGCTGGGCAGCCCCGGCATCCCGGGCGGCATAGTCGTGTCCACCACCATCTTCCTGCAGGCCATGGGTATGCCCGCCGAATTCGCCGCGCTGCTGGGCGGCATCGTAAGCGTCGTGGATATGGGCCTGACCACGCTCAACTGCTCCGGCAGCGTCGTCGTCGCGGCCATGGTGTCCGCCGGCGAGGACCGCAGGGAGGAGAAGGAAAAAGCCGCGGCGAAAGCGCCTGAGGGAAAGGAGTAAAAAATGAAAAAGGAAAAAGTCATCGGCATAATGGGAGGCATGGGGCCTGAGGCCGGCGCGGATATATTCCTCGATATCACGGCCGCCACGCACGCCAAGTGCGACGAGGAGCACCTCCACATCATCATGGACAGCAACCCCAAGATGCCCAGCCGCCAGGACGCCATCCTCCACGGCGGCGAAAGCCCCGTCCCGGCCATGGTCGCCACGGCGCAGAACCTGGTCAGGGCCGGCGCGGACGTCATCATCATCGGCGCGAACACCGCGCACTACTTCTACGACGCCGTCTCCGCCCAGGTGGGCGTACCCTTCCTGCACATCATCGACGAGACGGTCAAGGAGATGGCCCGCGTCTGCCCCGGCATACACACTGTGGGCGTGCTGTCCTCCAACGGCGCGGTCAAGGCGCGCGTCTATCACAAGTCCTGCGAGAAGTTCGGCATGGAGGTGCTCGACCTGCCGCCCGAGCTGCAGAGCCAGCTGCACCAGTCCATCGTGGACCCCGACTACGGCCTCAAGTACGCCGGGCGCACCGAGCGCTGCGTGGCGGACGCCACGGAGGCGGCCAACTGGCTGGTTGACCACGGCGCCGAGGCGCTGATCATGGGCTGCACAGAGATACCCCTGATCCTCGGCAACGACGCAAAGTTCCCGGTCCCGCTGCTCAACCCCAACAAGATAATCGCCGAGGCGGCCGTGCGCTTCGCCAAGGGCGAGGACTGAGCCGGAGCCGGTTTTAGGAGGAGAGAGCCATGAAAATTGAAAAACGCCTGGAGGAGCTGGGCATCACCCTGCCCGACGCCCCGACCCCGCTCGCCAATTACGTCCCCGTGCGCAGGTCCGGCAACCTGCTGTTCATGTCCGGCGCCGGCCCCTTCGAAAATGGCAAGCCCGTCATAACCGGCAAGCTGGGCAAGGAGCTGGACGCCGAGCAGGGCTACGCCGCCGCGCGCCTGGCCGGACTGAACCTGATCGCCCAGCTCAAGAACGCCCTGGGCGACCTCGACCGGGTCAAGCAGTTCGTCAAGGTGCTGGCCTTCGTCGCCTCCACCCCGGACTTCACGGCCCAGCCCGCGGTCATGAACGGCGCGTCCGACCTCTTTGTCGAGGTGTTCGGCGAGGCGGGCAAGCACGCGCGCAGCGCCGTCGCGGCCCCCGTACTGCCCATGGACGTCGCGGTGGAGATAGAGATCATCGTCGAGGTGGAGTGAGCCTCGCGCAAACGAAAATCCGGCCGGGAAACCAGCCGGATTTTTCTTGCAGGATGCGGCGGGGCGGCTCAGCCGTTGCCCGTCGGGAAGTAGGGCCGCAGCGCGGCGGCAACGCCGGAGATGGGCATGGTCTGGAGCCAGACCTTGCCCGGGCCTGTGAGCAGGGTGTTGAAGAGGCCCTCGCCGCCGAAGAACTTGTTCTTCAGGCCGGGGACTTCGCGTATCTCCATCTGCACGCCGGCCTCGAAGCCGGCGACGTTCCCCGTGTCCGCCAGCAGCTGCTCGCCGGGGGCCAGCTCCGTCTCAAAGACGTCGCCGTCTATCTCGACAAAGGCCAGGCCCTCGCCGCCCAGGCGCTGCATGATGAAGCCCTCGCCGCCGAAGAGGCCGGCGCCGAGGCGCTTGTTGAAGAACACCGACAGCTCCACGCCCGGCGTGGAGGCGAGGAAGCTGCGCTTCTGCACGATTATCTCGCGCCCCGGGCCGATCTCCATGGGCAGGATCCGGCCGGGGAAGCTGCAGCCGAAGGCTATGCTGCCCTCGCCTTCAGCGGTGTAGATGTTCTGGAAGATGCTCTCGCCGGAGAAGGCGCGGGAGAACATCTTGCCCAGCCCGCCGCCGGTGGTCTCCATCCTGATGTTCGGCGTCTGCCAGACCATGGAACCGCGCTCGGTTATCATGGCCTCGCCGTCGTTCAGCGAGCAGATTACTACGGGGAACTCCCCGCCGCGGATTTCGTAACGCATACTGCGCCTCCTTAGTGTTTATTGTATTTTGCGGCGCGCTCAGTCGAACGCGCGCTTTATCTGCATCATGTACAGGCTCTTGTCGTCCACGGCGCGCATGGTGGCGAGTATGCCGTCCAGATGGTCGTACTCGTGCTGCACCAGCTCGGCGAGGTCGCCCTCCGGCTCCAGGCGCTGCGGCGCGCCGGCCTCGTCCGTGTACTCCAGCACGCAGCGCCTGTGCCGCTGCACGCGCACGGCGAGGCCGGGGAAGGACATACAGTCGTCCAGCAGCTCGTAGGTCTCGCCGTCCGGGAAGCTCAGCGAGGGGTTCACCAGCACGTAGGGCCGCTCCAGCAGCATATAGATCAGCCGCTTGCGGACGCCTATCTGCGGCGCGGCCACGGCCCGGCCCGCGCCGTACCTCGCGCGGTAGTCGAGCAGCGTGTCGTGCAGATCCCGCGTCCAGCCGGGGAGCAGGTCCCAGTCCCCGCCCTCTATGGGCAGGCTCGGCTCGTACAAGCGCGCGTCGCCGAGAAGCAAAATATCGCGTACCATGGCGCATCCTCCTAAAGATATTGTTGCAATGGGGGAAAAGCTGGGGTATAATTCTCCTGTAAGGAGAGGTTAAACGTGAAAAAATCTCTTGGAACGACATTAAACCGGCTGCGGCGCGAGGCGGGGCTGACACAGTCGCGCGTCTGCGAGGAGCTGGCGGCCCGCGGCCTTGAAATACAGAGCGCCGGGGTGAGCAAGTGGGAAAAGGACATGACCATGCCCAACGCGGCGCAGTTCCTGGCCCTGTGCTCCATCTACGGCGTGACGGACGTGCTCGGCACCTTCACCGGCGGCGGGGGAGCGCTCGCCGGGCTGAACGCGGAGGGGCGGCGGCTTGTCGCCCAGTACGTCCGCGTGCTGCGCGCCAGCGGGCTGTACGCGGAGGAGGACGAGGAGCGCGCGAGGGTGCTGCCACTCTTCGACCTCGCGGCCAGCGCCGGCACGGGCCAGTTCCTGGACGGCGAGAGCAGCGAGCCTGTGGACGCGGCCGGCGCCCCGGAGGGCGCGGACTTCGCCGTGCGCATAGCCGGCGACAGCATGGAGCCGGCCATACGCGACGGCAGCGTGGTCTGGGTGCGCCGCTGCGAGAGCATAGAGCGCGGCAGGGTGGGCATCTTCGTCCTGGACGGCCAGGCCTACTGCAAGCGCCTGGGCGCGTCCGGCGGACGCACGGCGCTCATCTCCGAAAACCGCGCGTACCCGCCCATAGTCCCCGGCGAGGGCGACAGCCTGCGCGTCCTCGGCGAGGTGCTGGGCGCGGCGGGGGCTTAGCCTCAGCCGGAGGCGAACTGGCAGACGTGCCGCACGCAGCAGCGCTCGCAGTACGGCTTGCGCGCCGTGCAGACGGCGCGGCCGTGCAGCACCAGGCGGTGCGTGAAGTTGTTCGTCTTTTCCGGGGGGATCTGCGCGCGCAGCGCGGTCTCTATCTTCACGGGGTCCTTTTCGCCGTCGACGAGGCCCATGCGGTTCGAAAGCCGGATGCAGTGCGTGTCCACGGTCACGGCGCCGGGGACGTTGTAGATGTCGCCGAGTATCAGGTTGGCGGTCTTGCGCCCGACGCCCGGCAGCTTGACAAGCTCCTCCATCGTGTCCGGCACGCGGCCGCCGTGCCGCGCGAGCAGTATCTGCGCGCAGGCGACTATGTCGCGCGCCTTGGTGTGGTAGAAGCCGCAGGACTTGACGTATTTCTCCACTTCCTCCACGTCCGCGGCGGCGAAGCTCTCCAGCGTGGGGAAGCGCGCGAAGAGCGCGGGGGTCACCATGTTGACGCGCTCGTCCGTACACTGCGCCGCCAGCCGCACGGAGAACAGCAGCTCATAGTCCCTGCCATATTCCAGCGAGCAGAGCGAGTCGGGATATTCCTCTTCCAGGCAGCGGACAATCTCCAGCGCCTGTTCGGGCGTTCTCATACATATCACCAGCCTTTTTGACATTTTATCACGGTTTCCTGCATATTTCAACGCAATCAGAGGTGATTTCTCTTGCGGCCCTTAGCCGATGAGATACGCCCGCGCGACCTGGACGAGGTCGTCGGGCAGAAGCACATACTGGGACAGGGCGGCCTGCTCCGCCGGATCATCGAGAGCGGCAGCATACCGAACATGGTGTTCTACGGCCCCTCGGGTACCGGCAAGACCACGGTTGCGAACATCATCGCGCGCCGGACGGACAGGACGCTGCGCCGCCTGAACGCCACCAACGCCTCGCTCTCCGACGTGAAGGGCGTCATCGCCGAGCTGGACACGCTGCTGACCCCGGGCGGCGTGCTGCTCTACCTGGACGAGATACAGTACTTCAACAAAAAGCAGCAGCAGAGCCTGCTGGAATTCATCGAGGACGGGCGCATAACGCTGATAGCCTCGACGACGGAGAACCCGTATTTCTACGTCTACAACGCGCTTTTGAGCCGGAGCAGCGTCTTTGAGTTCAAGAGCGTGACGCCGGAGGAGGTTATCCCGGCCGTGGAGCGCGCCGTGCGCCGCGCGTCGGAGCTGGAGGGCGTGACAGCCGAGCTGGAGCCGGGCGTGGCCGAGCGGCTGGCCGCCGGCTGCGGCGGCGACGTGCGCAAGGCGGTGAACGGCGTCGAGCTGCTCTTTGCCGCCGCGCCGCGCACGGACGGCAGGGTGCGGCTCACCCTCGCCGACGCCGAGGCCGCCACGGCCCGCAGCTCCATGCACTATGACCGCGAGGGCGACGAGCACTTCGACGCGGTCAGCGCGCTGATGAAGTCGCTGCGCGGCTCGGACCCAGACGCGGCGCTGCACTACCTGGCCCGGCTGCTGGAGGCCGGCGACCTTATCGGCGCGATACGCCGCCTGCTCTGCTCGGCCAGCGAGGACATCGGCCTGGCCTATCCCCAGGCGGCGAGCATAGTCAAGGCCTGCTGCGACAGCGCGCTGCAGCTGGGCCTGCCGGAGGCGCGGCTGCCGCTGGCCCAGGCGGCGCTGCTCCTGGCCACCGCGCCGAAGAGCAACAGCGTGGTCATGTCCATCGACGCGGCCATGGCCGACGTCCGCCGCGGCAACTACGGCCCGCCGCCGCGCGAGTTGCAGAACGTCCACGCCGACGGCACGGGCTTTGAGCGCGAGCAGGGCTACAAGTACCCGCACAGCTATCCCGGCCACTGGGTGGAGCAGCAGTACCTGCCCGACGCCCTCGCCGGCAGGAGATATTACGAGTTCGGCGAGAACAAGAATGAGCAGGCCGCCAAGGCCTATTGGGAGCGCGTCAAGGGAGGCAAGTGATGGACATACGGGTCGGCGACACGCTGGTGATGAAAAAAACGCACCCCTGCGGCTCCAACCGCTGGCTGGTGGAGCGCACGGGCGCGGACTTCCGGCTCAAATGCCTCGGCTGCGGCCGCGAGGTGTTCGGCGAAAGGGTCAAGTTTGAGCGGAACGTAAAAAAAATAGAGCGCGAGGGCGCGCCGCAGCAGTAACGGGCCGTCTGCGCAGGGACGGCATGAAGCGCCGCCCCCGCCTGCGGTTCCTGCACAAAGGAAAAACCGGGATTTAGGAGATTGAGGATATGGATTGCCTCCGGGAAAGGGACTGCGAGTTAATAGCTGTACCCTCTCGGAGCCGCGCCCAGACTATCCGTCGGACTGACCGCCGAACTATCCGGCATTACCGGAGGGTTCACATCCTGCGCGGGCGAACTGTTCGGAATTTCCGAAGTGTTGACAGATTGCTCGGAGTTTGGTATAATATTATTAGAGAGCGTCCCGGAACCCCCGGTAACTCCGTTTTGTGCGGTAACCCCGGTCTTGATGTTGTCCGGGGCGCTTTCGCTTTCTGTGTAAACTTTGTATATTTTTTCGCCGTCGCTGCCAATAACTTCGTGTAGGTAAAAACGATTAGACGAATCAGAACGAACGACAGCGGCGACATAAGAACGCCGTCCGCCAATATCAACAGGTGCGGCAAAAACAGAGGAAGCGAAAAAAGCAATCCGCCTGAACTACGACCATGAGCGCCTTAACCACACTGTGGGGGCCGCCGTGCGCTGCAAAAGCGGCAAAGTATACGTCGGGGTAAATCTCTATTCCCTGCACGGCGCCTGCGCGGAGCAGGTGGCGATAGGCGCGGCGATCACAAACGGCGAAAGGGAGTTCGACGCCATAGTTGCTGTCAGAGGGGAAGCGGGCGGCGAGGTCATACCGCCCTGCGGAAACTGCCGCCAGATACTGCACGATTATATGCCGGATTGCGGCGTCATCGTGCCGGCGGGCGGAGGGCTTGCAAAAATCAGGGCAAAAGAGCTTCTGCCGTTTTCCTATTCGGTGGAGTAGGTCCCGGCCCGCGCGGCCGCGCAGCGGAGGAGGCCCGCGCCGTACGGCGCGGGCCTCTTGGCTGTCAGCCGAGCTTAAAGCTGCCCTTAAGCTCCACGGCGCGGTTGAAAACCGGCCGCTCTGGCGTGGAATCCTTGTCGCGGGCGAAGTAGCCCTCGCGCAGGAACTGGAAGTGCGTCCCGCTCGCCTCGTCGGCGAGCATCTTCTCCACCTTGCAGCCCGTGAGCACCTCGAGGCTCTCGGGGTTGAGGCACTCGATGAAGTCCTTGCCGGCGGCGTCCGGCTCCGGGTCTGAGAAGAGGTTGGAGTAGACGCGCACCTCGGCGTCGGCGCAGTTGTTGGCGTCCACCCAGTGGAGCGTCGCGCCCTTGACCTTGCGGCCGTCGGCGGGGTCGCCGCCGCGGCTGGCGGGGTCGTACTCGCAGAGCACCTCGACGACCTCGCCGCTCTCGTCCTTGACGAAGCCGGCGCAGCGCACGAGGTACGCGCCCTTGAGCCGGCACTCCAGGCCGCAGCTCTCGCCGTCCTCGCCGGGGCAGAGACGCTTATACTTCGGCGCGCGGTGCTCCATGAAGTCCTCGCGCTCGATGTAGAGGTTGCGCGAGAAGCTCACCGCGCGGGTGCCGGCCTCCGGGTCGTTGGGGTTGTTCTCGACCTCTATCAGCTCGCTCTTGCCCTCGGGGTAGTTGACTATCGTCAGCCTGAGCGGATGCAGCACGGCCATGGCGCGCTGGGCGTGGGCGTTGAGGTCGTCGCGCAGGCAGCTCTCCAAAAGCGCGTACTCGGCCGTGGAGTTGACCTTGGCGACGCCGACGCGGGTTATGAACTCGCGTATGGCGGCGGGGGTGTAGCCCCGGCGGCGAAGCCCGCAGAGCGTGGGCATACGCGGGTCGTCCCAGCCGGAGACGTAGCCCTCCTCGACCAGCTTCCTGAGCTTGCGCTTGCTCATGACGGTGTAGTTTATCCCCAGGCGCGCGAACTCTATCTGGCGCGGCCGGTTGGGTACGGAGACGTTGTTGACCACCCAGTCGTAGAGGGGCCTGTGCGCCTCGAACTCCAGCGAGCAGAGCGAGTGCGTTATGCCCTCGAGCGCGTCCTGTATCGGGTGCGCGAAGTCGTACATGGGGTAGATGCACCACTTGTTGCCCTGGCGGTGGTGCTCAAAGTGGCGTATGCGGTAAATGACCGGGTCGCGCATATTGAAGTTGCCGCTCGCGAGGTCTATCTTCGCGCGCAGCGTGTACTTGTTGTCCGGGAACTCGCCGGCCCGCATACGGCGGAAGAGGTCGAGACTCTCCTCGACGGGCCGGTCCCGCCAGGGGCTGCGCGCCGGGGTGCTGACGTCGCCGCGGTACTCGCGGAACTGCTCGGGAGTCAGCTCGCAGACGTAGGCCAGGCCCTTTTTGATAAGCTCCTCGGCGTACTCGTAAGTCTGCTCAAAGTAGTCCGAGCCGTAGAAGAACCTGTCGCCCCAGTCGAAGCCCAGCCAGTGTATGTCCTCCTTTATCGCGTCGACGTACTCCGTGTCCTCCTTGGCCGGGTTGGTGTCGTCCATGCGGAGGTTGCAGATTCCGCCGAAGCGCTCGGCCGTGCCGAAGTCTATGATAAGCGCCTTGCAGTGTCCGATGTGCAGATAGCCGTTCGGCTCAGGCGGGAAGCGCGTGTGGACCTGCCGGCCCTCGAAGCGCCCGCCGGGCGCAATGTCCTCGGATACGAACTGCTCGATAAAATTGCGGGAAGTCTCTTCCATAGCGTTCACCCTCTAGAGTAATTACCGACATATTATAACTTAAAGCGCCCCGTTTTACAACCGGCTTTTTCGGCGCGGAGCGATTTCCGCCCCTTTCCCCCTTGACAAACGCCGCGCCGTACTGTATGCTGTAACAGCGGAGGAGGAACAAATGTTCCAAAATAAAACGTGTGTTCCGATACGACGGGGAGGAGGCTGCGGTATTTGAAAAACAACCAGGCGGCGTTCATAAAGCTGTGCCTGGCCGACGCGCTGATCTCCCTGATGCGGGAGCGCCCCTACGCCGAGATAGGCGTCAGCGACGTCTGCGAGCGCTCCGGGCTGGGCCGCACGACCTTCTACCGCCACTGCGACTGCAAGGGCAGCATGGACGGGCTGCTGATCTTCAAGCTGGAGTACGAGTGGGAGCGCTACAGGCGGCTGCACGGGGAGGAGCCGGGGCGCGGCTGCGGCTGCGCGCTGCTCGAGTGCATCTACGAAAACCGCGAGCAGGCGCTGCTGATGTACCGCAACGGGCTGTACGACGCGCTGCGCCGGGCCTACGAGCGGATGTCGGAGGCGGAGGGCGGCGAGGCGGACGCAGACGCCTATCTGAGGAGCTTTTACACCTACGGCCGCTTCGGCGTGCTGTGCCGCTGGATAGAGGACGGCTTTGACAAGACCCCGGGCCAGGTCTGCGGCATAATCGGCGCCGCGGCCGGGGGCTGCGCGCCGGAGGGCGCGCTGCGTGCGGATACAGACAGAACTGAGGAGGCATAATATGGACGGGATATTCGACATTATCGTTATCGGTTCCGGCCCGGCGGGCGTCTCCGCCGCGCTGACGGCCAGGCAGCGCGGGAAGAGCGCGCTTATCATCACCACGGCGCCGGAGGATTCCCCGCTCTACAGGGCCGAGCGCGTGGACAACTATCCCGGGCTGCCGGGCGCCACGGGAGCGGAGCTGGTGGAGGCCTTTGTGAAGCACGCCGAGGCCTCCGGCGTCGGGATAATGCGCGGCCGCGCGCTGGCCGTGGCGGACCTCGGCGGCGTCTACGGCGTCAGCGTCGGCTCCGACTTCGTGCAGGGCGGCGCGGTGGTGCTCGCCTGCGGCCTCGCCAGGGCCAAGCCCTTCCCGGGCGAGGCGGAGTACCTCGGCCGCGGCGTCAGCTACTGCGCCACCTGCGACGGTATGCTCTACAGGGGCAGGCGGGTGGCTGTCGTGGGCCTCTCCGCGGACGCGCCGGAGGAGGCGGAGTACCTGCGCTCCATAGGCTGCGAGGTGGAGTACTTCGACGCCTCGCGCGCCAAAAGGTACGCCGTGCTGGGCGCCGAGCGCGTCACGGGCCTCGAGGCCGACGGCGAGACGTACCCGGCCGACGCCGTGTTCATCTTCCGCGGGGCGGTGGCCCCGGACAGCCTGCTGCCCGGCCTGGCCCTCGCCGGCGGGAGCATAGTCGTGGACTCCGCCATGGCGACCAATATGCCGGGCGTATTCGCCGCCGGAGACTGCACCGGCGCGCCCTATCAGGTGGCCAAGGCCGCCGGCGAGGGGAATATCGCGGGCCTCTCCGCCTGCAAATATCTTGAGAACAAAACCAAGGAGGAAAAATAATAATGGCAATTATCCATCTCACCAAGGACAACTTCGACTCCACCGTCGCGTCCGGCAAGGTCGTCGTGGACTTCTGGGCTTCCTGGTGCGGCCCCTGCCGTATGCAGTCGCCGATACTCGAGCAGTTCGCCGAGACGCATCAGGACGTCGCCGTCTGCAAGGTGGACGTGGACGACGAGCCGCAGCTCGCCGCCCGCTACGGCGTCATGAACATCCCCACGCTGCTGTACTTCCAGGACGGCAACCTCATCAACAAGACCGTCGGAGTGCAGAGCCTGGCCCAGATCGCCGCCGCGATGGGCGTATGAGAAAGATAAAACCGGGGCCTGTGTGAACCGCCCCAGTAAAACTGGACAATAGACAAAATACCCCCTGATGTAGGAAAATAGACTACATCAGGGGGTAATATCATGAAGAAACGAAATCACACACACGTTCGGGTCCTGCTGCCTGAAATTAAGGCCATGCTTGACGCGGCCTTCCGCTTTGAAATCCGCGCCGGCGCTTCGCTTAACCGGCGCGCCTTAAAATCGCCACGCCGTATTCGGTGTATATACGGAGCGTGTTCCCGGAAAGCTCATATCTCCCCTCCTCGGCCCCATACCAAGGATCTATAATGCTCAGCGTGTCGCCTTCGATGAACCATCTGGCTGTAGTGCCATCGGCATCTACAACATTGTAGTCATCGTAGAAAATCATATATTGTTCTGGGTCGGCATCATATACCCATTTCCCCAGTATCTGCTCCTCCGGCGACTGCGCGACGCAGCCGGCCAGCGCGCCTAACAGCAATACACACAGCAGCACAGTCGCCAACAGCCTTATCCTTTTCATTTCCATTCCTCCTAGATGTTAAATTTAGTTTGCGCCATACACAGTTTAAAACATTTTGTTTTAAATGTAATAAAACAAAATGTTTTAATTATACTTTCGTACAGATACTTGCACGAGGTGATGGGATATGTACAGGCGCATACGTGACCTGCGCGAGGACGCAGACATGACTCAGACGGATCTGGCCCGGTATCTGAAATGCTCCCAGGTCTGTTACTCCAACTATGAGCTTGGCAAGCGCGACATCCCGACCGATGTGTTGTCAGCCCTTGCTGACCTCTACCAGACAAGCACCGATTACCTGCTCGGCCGCACCGATACCCGCCGGCCCTATCCCGCCGTGCGGAAAAGTTGACCCCGCGCCCCGCTTTTGTGGGGGCTGTTCTCGTTCGGGTTCATAAATAATTTGCATTTTATAATTATATAAATCTCATGATGAAAGTTGCCGCGCGTACTATACTTTATCCTGCCGTGGCGGGCGTCGCCTCCGGCGGCTCGCTCGTCGCGGACGGCGACGCTTCCGATGCCTCCGCCGGCGTCCCGCTCACGCCGCAGGCGGCGAGCGAGAGGAAGGCCAGGGCCAGTATTACGCAGAGAAGCTTTTGCATCTTATCCCTCCTTTTTTGATAAGACGCATTCCAAGAAATAGGCTACGGCATAAGGCAAAACGCCTCTGAAAATTCAGAGGCGTTTTGGTTTGCATAATCAGCCAAGCTCCTTGAGCGAACCCTCGATATTGGCGATGAGGGCCTTGGCCTTCTCCGCCCTCTCGCGCTCGGCGTTGACGACGGCCTCGGGCGCGCGGGAGACGAAATCGGCGTTGGCCAGCTTCTTTTCCTGGGCGGCGAGCTGGTTTTTCGCCTTTTCCAGCTCCTTTTCGAGCCTGGCGCGCTCGGCGGCTATGTCAACCAGCTCGGCCATGGGCATGAAGAGCCTGGCGGAGTGCGTCGTGACCGTCACCATGCCCGGGCCGGCCTCATAGTCCGCGCCAGCCAGCTCGACCTCGCTCGCCCCGGCGAGGCGCTCGATATAGGGCGCGCCGGCGGCGAAGGTGGCTGCCTCTGCGGTGGAGACTATGACCTTGGCCTTGCGGCTGGGCGGCACGTTCATGTCCGCGCGGCGGGAGCGCAGGGCGCGTATCGCGTCCATGACCAGCTCAAAGCTGCGCTCCTCCTCGGGGAAGGCGAGGCTCTCGTCGTAGCGCGGGTAGGGCGCGATGATGAGCGCCTCGCTCTCGTGCGGGATGGCCTGGTAGATCTCCTCGGTGATGAAGGGCATGAAGGGGTGCAGCAGCCGCAGGACCTGAATCAAGACGTAGCACAGCACGTTCTGGGCGTTCTCCGCGGTGTCGGCGCTCCGCATCCGGTCCTTGGTCAGCTCGATATACCAGTCGCAGTAGGTGTCCCAGATGAAGTCGTAGACCTTGGCGGAGGCCACGCCCAGCTCGTAGGCGTCCATGTTCTCCGTGACCTCGCGGATCAGGGTGTTGAGCTTGCTGAGGACCCACTTGTCCTCCAGCTCCAGCTTCTCCGGCAGCTCCACCTGGTCGATGGTCAGGTTCATCATCACGAACCGGCTGGC
>CALWYT010000088.1 GCA_944385835.1 uncultured Oscillospiraceae bacterium
GGCTCCACGGTGACGATAGACGGCGTGGAGTTCGCCGTCGACGGAGGCTCGCAGATGTTCAACCCCGTCGCCGCGGTGGGTACGGTATTCATAGTCATAGGCGTCGTGCTGATAATCGCGGGCATAGCCCTGGCGGCGTATTTGAAAAGCAAGAGCAAACAATAGCGCTGACAACATCAGGCGGGAGCTGGACGCTCCCGCCTGATTGCGTTTATTCCCTGTTTTCGCCGCCCTCCGGACCGCCGTCCGGCCCGGCCTCGGGCTTTGCGCCGTCCTCTATGGCCGGCGTGTCCTCCGGCTCGTCGAAGGTGTAGCTTATCTTCCGCGCCGGCGGCTCAATGCTCGCGTCGCGCATTTTCGGCTCCGGCTTCTTCGGAGGCAGCTCGCCGTGACGGCAGAAGTAGCTGAAGTCCTCGCCGTCCATGCTCTCGTTCTGCAGCAGGTACTCCGCGACGCCGCGCAGGACGTCCGCGTGCTGGGTGAGGATGTGCTCGCACTTGGCCGTGGCCTCGTCGAAGATGCGCTTGACCTCCTCGTCGATGATCGCGGCGGTCTCCTCGCTGTAGCTCTTGGTCATGCCGAAGTCGCGGCCGATGAAGATGCTGTGGCCGGAGCTGTCGTAGCTGATGGGGCCGAGCCTCTCGCTCATGCCGAACTGCGTGACCATGGCGCGAGCCAGGTTGGTCGCCTGCTGTATATCTCCGGACGCGCCGGTGGAGATATCGTCGAGGAACAGCCGCTCGCTCACGCGGCCTCCGAGGGAGACGACGATGTCCTCAAACAGCTCGGAGTAGCTGTGGAAGTTCTCCAGATCCTCCTTCGGGCGGAAGTAGGTCGCGCCGCCGCTCGGGCCGCGGGGGATTATCGTGATATAGTGGACGGGGTCGGTGTGCTCGAGGAACTCGCTCACGACGGCGTGTCCGCCCTCGTGATAGGCGGTGAGCTTCCTCGCCCGCTCGCTCATGACCTTGCTCTTCTTCTCGGGACCCATCTGCACCTTGCGGATGGCCTCCTCTATCTCATAGCTGGTGATGAAGCGCTTGCCGTTTGTGACGGCCATCAGCGCCGCCTCGTTGAGGAGGTTTTCGAGGTCCGCGCCGGAGAAGCCGGGCGTGCCGCGGGCGATGGAGTTGAGGTTCACGTCGTCGGCCAGAGGCTTGCCCTTGGCGTGGACGCGCAGTATGGCCTCGCGGCCCCTTATATCCGGCAGGCCGATATAGACGCGGCGGTCAAAGCGGCCCGGACGCGTGAGGGCGTTATCGAGGATGTCGTCGCGGTTCGTCGCCGCCATGACTATGACGCCCTCGTTGTTCGAGAAGCCGTCCATCTCGACAAGCAGCTGGTTGAGCGTCTGCTCGCGCTCGTCGTGGCCGCCGCCGAGGCCGCTGCCGCGCTGGCGGCCCACGGCGTCTATCTCGTCGATGAAGATTATCGCCGGGGCCACCTTCTTGGCCTGGTCGAAGAGGTCGCGCACGCGGGAGGCGCCGACGCCGACATACAGCTCGACGAAGTCGCTGCCGGAAATGGAGAGGAACTGCACCCCCGCCTCGCCGGCCACGGCCTTGGCCAGCAGGGTCTTGCCGGTACCCGGAGGGCCGACCAGCAGCACGCCCTTGGGTATGCGCGCGCCCATGTCGGTGTAGGCCCTGGGGTTCTTCAGGAAGTTCACGACCTCCTCCAGCTCGGCCTTCTCCTCCTCGCATCCGGCCACATCCTTGAACGTGACCTTTTTCTGCTCCTCGCTGCCGAGGCGGGTGCGGGCCTTGCCGAACTTGCCGACGCCGGGCGCTCCTCCGCCGCCGCCGGCCTTGTTCATCATATAGTACCAGAGGGCGAAGAAGCCGAAGATGATGAGCAGATACGGGATCATGCCCAGCCACCAGGGCGCCACAAAGCCCTCGTCAAAGTCGTACTCGCTGAGGATGCCCTCCTCGTGCTGCTTGTTTATCAGCTGGCCGAGGTGGTTCCAGAATAGGCCGACGTCGTAAAGCTCGTAGGTGATGGGAGTCTCGTCTTCGGCCGCGCCTTTCAGCTTGATGATAAGGTTTGTGCCTTCGACGGTGAAGCTCTCCACCTCTTCGTTTACGAACATATCGACAATGTCGGAGTAGCTCAGCTCCTCCGTCTGCTGGGTGGGCGTGAACATCGTATAGATAACGGCCAGGAGTATGACCAGTATCAGCACGTAGAACCCGATGTCACGCGTGCGGTTACGCTGGGGTTTCAAACAAACTTCACTTCCTTTGCGGGCGGACAGTGTCCGCCGCCAACTCGTTACTTGCGTTTATGCTCAGCCGGGTTTTCCGCTCGGCGACCGGCGGTTTCGCCACACCGGCGCTTCAGACTGTGTCCGCCGCCAACTCGTTACTTGCGTTTATGCTCAGCCGGGCGTTTCCGCTCGGCCCGGGGCGGCGCCTCACGCGTCCTGCGCGGCGAGGAAATCCATCAGCGCCTCGCTGCGGCCCAGGTTGAAGGTGCGGGCGCGGCCGCCGGGCGGCGTTACGCGCAGCCGCTCGGAGTTCAGCAGTATCTCATAGCGCCCGCCCTCCGTATCCAGGAAGATGCGGTCGCTGTCCGTGCTCACGCCCCTGCCGATTATTCGGTGCTTGCACCGCAGCTCGTCGAGCAGGCCCAGCAGGGTTTCCATATCGGCGGCGTCGAGGGCCGTCGCGGACTCCTCGCCGGCGAGCTGTACCTCCGCTGCCGTGACGCTCTCCCTGGGCAGGCCGGCGGCGGAGAAAAAGCTCTCCCCCATCGACATCAGCAGATAGCCCAGGCCCATGAGCGCCACCGCGCCGATGAGCAGCGCGACGCTCTTGAGCTTTTTTGCCTTTGCCCTGTCCATTGCCCCGCCTCCCGGTTCAGCCGTTCTTGGAGTAGACCTCGCTCTTGAGCACGCCGATATAGGGGAGGTTGCGGTATTCCTCGGCGTAGTCGAGGCCGTAGCCGACGACGAAGGCGTCCTCCACCTCGAAGCCGGCATAGTCCGCCTTGACGTCCGCGCGGCGGCGCGAGGGTTTGTCAAGCAGCGTCACGAGGGTTATCGAGGCCGGCTGGCGCACCTCGAGGTAATTCTTGAGATAGCTCAGCGTCACGCCGCTGTCCAGGATGTCCTCGACGATTATGACGTGCCTGCCTGCGATGTCGCGGCTCAGGTCCTTGTTTATCTTGACCGCGCCGGTGGTCGTCGTGCCGTCGCCGTAGCTGGAGACGGCCATGAAGTCCATCGTGCAGTATATGTCCACGCTGCGCAGCAGGTCGGCCATAAACATAAAGCAGCCCTTGAGCACGCCTACGAATATGGGGTCCTTGCCGCGGAAGTCCTCGGTTATCTGCGCCCCCAGCTCGGCGATCCGCTCGCGCAGCTGCTGCTCGCTGTACAGTATTCTCTCTATGTCCTGCCTCATACTCTTTTACCCCACGCAAATCTTTATTCTTCTCGCAGCGGCGAGATCCTGACGGCTATCGCCCTCGACCCCGGCCGCGCGAGCGCCCTCTCGTCCTGTCCGACGCCCACGGCGGCCAGCGCGCCCAAATCGTCGCGCAGCACCGGCACAAGGCCGCGCTCCTGCGCGGGGACGCCGCGCTCGTAGAGCAGGTCGGCCAGTTTTTTGGTGCAGCCTCGCCCGGCTATGCGCAGCCGGTCCCCGGGCCGCCGGGAAGTACAGTATATCCTACCACAGATGTTCTCATATTGAAAGAAAAAAGTGTTTAATGAAGTGTTAATTTCGCCGGGGCCTTCCACAGCTTCCGCGACCAGGGCCACGCCGGCCTCCGGCACCGGCGTCACGCCGGGTACGGCCAGCTCCCGCTCCGGCAGCTCGCTCGCGCCGGCGCGGGCGAGGAACAGCGCCCCGCCGCCCGCGCAGAACCTCGCCCCGGGGACGTCGGCAGAGCCGGCGCCCGCCCGGGCTATGCCCAGCACAGCCTCCACGTGGCCGCGCTCCAGCGCCCCGGGCGCCATCAGCCGGACGGCCCGGCTGGCCACGCTCCAGGGCTGCGCGGCGAGCGCGGCGCAGCTTACGCGCCCGTCCGGGTACGCGGCCAAAAACTCCTCCGCCAGCGAGCAGAGGAACTCCTCGTCGGCGCGCAGCAGGGCGCCGGAGCGCCCGGCGGCCTCGGAAAAGCGCGGGTTCAGCCCGCGCATGACGGGCATCACCAGCGCGCGCAGCCTGTTGCGCGAGTAGTCCAGGGAGGCGTTCGTGCTGTCCACGACGTAGGCCTCCCCCCGTCCGGCCAGGTAGGCCTCTATCTCCGAGCGGGTCACGCCCAGCATGGGCCGGACTATCCTGCCCCGCCGCGGCGGTATCCCGGCCAGGCCCTTCGGCCCCGCCCCGCGGGCGAGGGCAAGCAGCATGGTCTCGGCGTTATCGTCGGCGTTGTGCGCCGTGGCGATGGTGTCGCAGCCGAGCGCGTCCGCCGCGCGTTCGAGGAAGGCGTAGCGCAGCTCGCGCGCGGCCTCCTCAATGCAAAGCCCGCCCTCCGCCGCCCGGGCGGCCACGTCGCCGCGCCCCGCGCTCAGTTCGACGCCCAGCCGGGCGCACAAAGCGCGCACAAAGCGCTCGTCGCGCTCGCTCTCCTCGCCGCGCAGGCAGTGGTTATAGTGCGCGGCCGCGACCGTATAGCCGCGTTCGCGCGCGCCCTCGAGGCAGCGCAGCAGCAGGTACACGCTGTCCGCGCCCCCGGACACGGCGCAGAGCACGCGCCGCCCGAGCAGGTGGAAGCCAAAGTCACTCATCCTCGCGCCTCTTGTCAAGCACCAGGAAGTTGGCGTGCTCCGGCTGCCATTGCAGGAACACGGTCTTCAGCTCGCCGCGGCGGTTCTTGAGCACGATAAGCTCCACCTCGTTGGGGTTCTCCACCTCCGGGTTATATATCCACTCGCGGTGCAGCGCGACGACGACGTCGGCGTCCTGCTCTATGGCTCCGCTCTCGCGCAGGTCGGAGAGCATTGGGCGCTTGTTGGGCCGCTGCGTGCTCGCGCGCGAGAGCTGGCTCAGGCAGAGGACGGGGACGTTCAGCTCCTTGGCCATGACCTTCATCGCGCGGGAGATGTCGCTGACCGCTACGGTGCGCGTCTCGTTTGCCCAGGAGCTGCCCGTCCCGGAGGACTGCATCAGCTGGAGGTAGTCAACCACCACCAGGGCCAGGTCCTTTATGCGGCGGCACTGGGCGCTCATAGCAGTGACGGTGAGCGTGGGGTTGTCGTCTATGCGTATGTCCGTTGCGCTGAGCGTGCTCGCGGCGAAGGTGACCCGCCGCCACTCCTCGTCGGAGAGCCGGCCGGTCTGAAGCCGCTTGCCGTCCACGCCCGCCTCGGTGGACAGCAGACGCAGCACCAGCTGCTCGCGGCTCATTTCCAGGGAAAACACGGCCACAGTCCGGCCCGTGGCCTTGCCCACCTGCCGCGCTATGTTCAGCGCGAGGCTGGTCTTGCCCACGCCGGGCCGGGCGGCGATGATGTCCAGGTCGCCGCCGTTCAGGCCGAGTATGGTGTTGTCCAGGTCCACAAGGCCCGTGGAGAGGCCGGTGATGGAGTTGTCGCTGGCCGCGGCCTCGCTCACGGCCTCTATGACCCGCTGCACCACCGTGGCCACAGGGGTCAGGCCGCCCACGTTCTGGCCGCGGCTGAGCGCGTAGACCTTGCGCTCGGCCGCCTCGAGCACGGCGGGCGCGCTGCCCTCGCCCTCGTAGGCCATGGCGCTTATCTCCTCGCCGGCCTTGGCCAGGGCGCGCAGAAGCGCGCGGGCGCGCACTATGGCCGCGTACTCCATGACGTTCGCCGCCGTGGGCGTAAGCTCCATCAGCTCCAGCAGATACTGGCGGGTGTTCTCCTTCCACACCCCGCGCTCCTTCATGCGGTCGAGCACGGTGACGGGGTCCACCGTCTGGCCGTAGGAGAACATGGCGTAGACCGTCTCGAATATGTCCCTGTTGGCCTGGACGTAGAAGTCGTCGGCCTTCACCGCGCCTATCACGTCCGGGATGCACTGCGGGTCGATGAGCACCGACCCCAGCACGGCCTGCTCCGCGGTGGCGGAATAGGGCGCGCGCCTGCCCAGCAGCTCGTCCATGGCTTACTTCTGCTCGGTGACGAGGACGTTTATCTTCCCGCTCACCTCGTAGCCCAGCTTGGCCCTGACCTCGAAGCTGCCGAAGCCCTTGATAGGCTCGGCCTGGACTATCTTGTTCTTCTCGATCTCGATGCCGTGCTGCTCGCGCAGGGCGTCGGAAATCTCCTGGCTGGTGATGGCCCCAAACAGCCTGCCGCCCTGGCCGGCGCGCGCGCTGATGCGCACCACGACGCCCTCGAGCCGGCGCGCGTTCTCCTCAGCCTGGGCCTTTTCGCGCTCCATCTGCGCCTTCTTCGCCTTCTCCCGGAGCTTGAAGGCGTTGAGCATATCCGGCGTGGCCTCGCTGGCCAGCTTCCGCGGCAGGAGGTAGTTGCGCGCGTAGCCGTCGGAGACCTCCTTCAGCTCGCCCTTTTTGCCCTGGCCGCGCACGTCCTGATTGAAGATGACTTTCATATATATCTGTCCTTTCTGGCTTTTCTCTAAAACCGTCGATTAAAATTGCCGCAAAAGGCCGCCGGGCCTTTTAGGCAGCCCGTCAGCCGTCCAAATACTCGTCTATCGCGGCGAAGAGCGCGTTGACCGCGTCCCGCAGCGTCGTGTCCTTTATCTGGCAGGCCGCGGCGGAGCGGTTGCCGCCGCCGCCCAGCTTCTCCATTATCACCTGCACGTTGATGTCGCCTATGCTGCGCGCGGAGATGTTCGCGCCCCCGTCCGGCGTGGGGCTGACGACAAAGCTGACCTCCACGCCGGAGATGTTCAGCAGCTCGTCCGCCGCCTGGGCGATTATGATCCGGTCCTGCGGCTCCTCCGGCGCGGCGACGGCTATGTTGCCGCGGTAGAGCTGCGCGTTCTGCATGATGCGGTAGCGCGCGACGGTGTCGGCCATGTCGTTTTGCAGCAGCTTCTTGACCTCGGTGGTGTCCGCGCCGCAGCGGCGCAGGAAGGCCGCGGCCTCAAAGGTGCGCTCGCCCGTGCGTATGGTGAAGTTCTTGGTGTCCAGCACTATGCCGGCGAGCATGGCCTCGGCCTCGCAGCGCAGGACGTCGTCGCTCTCGCAGACCTCCTGCATCACCTCGCTGAGCAGCTCGCAGACGCTGGAGGCGTAAGGCTCGTAGAAGGTGAGCGCCGCGTTCTGGATGTAGGTCGCCGCGCGGCGGTGGTGGTCTATGACGGCCACGCGGTTGCAGGCGGCCAGCAGGTCGGCGTCCTCCACCTGCTCCGGCCTGTTGGTGTCCACCACGACAAGCAGGCTGCGCCCGTCCGCCTGGAGCATGGCCTCCTGCGGGGTGATGAAGGCGTTCTTATACTCCGGCTCGGCCTTCAGCCGCTCTATGAGCAGCTTGGACGCGTTCTTCTCGGGGTCGATGACTATCCTGCAGCTCTTGCCCTTCTTGCGCGCGATGCAGCAGACGGCGGCGTCTGCGCCGACGGCGTCGAGGTCGGCGTACTTGTGGCCCATGACGAACACGCGCGAGGAGTCCGCCACCAGCTCGGCCAGGGCGTTGGCCATAACGCGGCTCTTGACCTTGGTGCGCGTCTCGACCTCGCTGCCGCGCCCGCCGAAGAATTCAAAGCTCAGGCGGTTCTTTATCACAACCTGGTCGCCGCCGCGCGAGAGGGCCATCTCCGCCGCGAGGGAGGCGAACTGCAGATCCGCGCCGAAGCCCGTCCCGTCGCGGCCTATGCCCAGCGAAAGCGTGGCGTGTATGCCCGAGGGGCTGGACACCGTGTGCGCGCGCTCCAGCAGGTTGAACTTGTCCGCGCGCATCTCGGCCAGGCTGCGCTCCTCGAATATGACCAGGTACCTGTCGCGGTCATAGCGGCGCACGACGGCGTCGCGCCCGTCCCAGTACTGCGTGATGATGTCCTCCACCGCGTCGCGCAGGTCGTTCTTGACGCGCTCGGGCTGGTTGCGCACAAGCTCGTCGTAGTTGTCGATTATGAGGTCGGCGACGACGGGCCGGCTCTCCTCATAGCGGATGCGCACGTCGTCGTACTCCGTGACGTCCACCCAGTAGGCTATGCCCATGAAGCCGTGGCCGGCGCTCTCCTCGTCCTCGCCCGGGCGGATGATATTGCCGTGTATCTGGTATTTGCGCCCGTTGATGGACAGCAGGTCGGAGCTTTGCGTCTTGCCCTCCAGCAGCCACTTTGCGGAAAAGGCCGGCACCAGCGTGTCCATCCTCGCCTCGAAGCGCGAGCCGTTGACGCCGCACATATTGAAGAAAATCTGGTTGGCCCAGACTATGCGCAGGTCGTTGAGCGAGAACACCGCCATCGGCAGCGGGAAATTGAGCAGCGTGTTGTTCTTCGCCGTGTCCGCGTCGTAGGTGACGGACTCGATGTACTCCATCAGCTCGCGCCTGCGCCGGCGCGACACGAAGAGCGAGACCACGATGAGCAGCAGCAGCACGCCGCCCTCCACGGCCGCGAGGACATACTGGCCCACCAGCAGCGCCGCGGCGGCGAAGGCCACAAGCACAAAGAGATATATTCTGCCGCTAGAGTCGGCAAGTTTCTGGAACTTCTTATTCAAGCGCACCAGCTCCCCCCAGAAGCGTCTGCCCGAGTAAAGGGCGCTCTGACTGCATGTTAAAATATTATAGCAAACTTAGCTTGACTTTACAACATTTATTCTTAGCGCAGCCCGGCGGCGCGTTTCGGCCGCGTCAAGGCGGCGCGTCCGCCGCTGGCGCAAGTTTACAACGATATTTTCCGCCCGCGCGCGCAAAATAAGAGCGCTATGAAAGCTGTTATTATGGCGGGCGGCGAGGGCCGGCGGCTCAAGCCCGTGACAGGCCCCCTGCCGAAGCCCATGGTCCCCCTGCTCGGCAAGCCGCTGATGGAGCGCTGCGTCGAGCACCTGCGTGAAAACGGAATAACCGAGCTGTGCGCCACGCTGCGCTACAACCCCGGCGTCATCATGGACTACTTCGGCGACGGGGAGCGCTTCGGCGTCAGGCTGCACTGGCGCGTGGAGACCCAGCCGCTGGGTACGGCCGGCGGCGTCAAGGCCTGCATGGACCTCGTCGGGGACGGGGACTTCCTCGTCGTCAGCGGCGACGCGCTCTGCAGCTACGACCTGCGGCGCCTGGCGCGCGAGCACGCCGAGAGCGGCGCGGCGGCGACCATCGCCCTCGCGCGGCGGGCGGACCCGCTGCGCTACGGCGTCGCGGTGACGGACCGCGGCGGCTTCATCCGCTGCTTCATAGAGAAGCCGGACTGGCCGCGCGTCGTCGGCGACCTGGTCAGTACGGGCATCTACGTCGTCTCCCCGCGCGCGATGGAGCTTGTCCCGGACGGCGGGGCCTTCGACTTCGCCCACGACCTCTTCCCCGCGCTGCTCGAGCGCGGAGAGAGGATACGCGGCGTGGAAATGCCCGGCTACTGGTGCGACGTCGGCACGCCGGAGGCCTATTACCAGTGCTGCCTGGACGTCCTGGCGGGGCGGCTAAGCCCTGAGCAGCCCGCCCCTGCGTCCGCCGCGCCCCGTGCGAAGGCCGCGCCGCCGGCGCGCGGCGGCGCGCGCCGGCGCGTGCCGTGCGCGGACCTGGCCGCGCTCATGCGCGCCCTGGCCGGGGAGCTTATGGAGTGCGGCGCGGACTTCTCCGACGGCCTCACCCTGCGCTCTGCGCACTGCACGGCGCACATCGCGCCGGAGCCGGAGGAGAGCGCGCTGAGCGTGGAGGCCTCGGCCGGCGACGGCGCGTTCGCCGAGGCCCTGGCCGGCAGCCTCGCCGCCCTTGCCGCCCGTCTGGGCGGGGAGAGCGAACCGCCCCGGGCATAAAGCCCGGGGCGGTTGCCGCTCAGGTCAGTTCGACGCCCCAGATGGCGCCGTTCCTGTGGCCGACTACTATCCAGTTGCCGTACACGGCGGGCGTGGCCTCAAACTTGCCGCCGCAGTTCATGGCGGCGTACTGCTCGCCCGTCAGCCCGTCGAGCAGGTACATATACTGGCCCAGCGTACAGTACACGACGTAGCCCTTGCCGTCCTGGTCGTAGACCAGCGTCGGCGTGGACCAGCTGTATACCTGGGTGTTCATGGTCCAGACCTCCTCGCCCGTCTCCTTGTCCAGCGCGAGGAGAGTGCCGCCCTCGCCGGAGGGATAGCGCGCCATCGAGAGGTACACCAGGCCGTCCAGCTCGCCCGTGCCGAGGGCCATGGAGCTTTGCGCGCCGCCGGAGAGGCCGTCGGCGCTGTAGCAGGTGTAGTCCACCTGCCAGACTATCTCGCCGGTCTCCGCGTCTATCTTCCAGACGGGTATCTCCGCCGTCGTCCAGCTGCGCCAGCCGTAGTGGAAGCTGGTGGAAAGGTAGAGGTAGGGGTGGCCGTCCTCAAAGTCTATGACCGGCGTGCAGTTCGAGTCGTCTACTATATCCTGCACCCAGACCAGCTCCAGCGTGTCGAGGTCGAGGCACATCAGGTGACCGCCGTTGTCGGCGAGGAAGATATAGCCCTGCCAGACTATCGGCGAGGCCTCGAAGCCCAGCCAGTACTTGCCCGTGCTCTGGTGGCGCAGGGATTCGTAGCGCCATTTGACGACGCGCGTCGGGTTGACGGAGACCGTCCCCGCCTCCTCGTCGTACTCGGTGCCGAGCGTGATTATATACAGCAGGCCGTTCTCGCCGACCCAGATCAGCTTATCCGTGTCCGCGTCTATGAGCGGGGCCGCGTCGAACTTCGGCCAGGGCCGCAGCGCGAAATTGTAGCTGTCGTCCGGGCCGAACTCATACAAGACGCTGCCGTCGATAAGGCTGTAGACCGTCACGCGGCTGTCGCCCTTCGACATCTCGTAGCCGCCGCCGACGTAGAGCAGCGGATAGCCGCGCGGGTCGAGCGTGCCGGTACCCTTGTACACCCAGCCGGTGTTGATGGGGTCGCGCGTCTCCTTGCCGGTCTCCAGCTCCAGGAAATAGATATAGCCGTCCATGGAGGGGTATATCACCTCGACCAGCGTCTCCTGCTGCTTGGCCCAGTCGTGCAGGTTCATGACCTGCCGCGTCTCATAGGGCCACTCCGCTATGAGCGGCTGGCCGGTCCAGCCGTTGCCGGACCACCAGGCGCCGTCGCG
>CALWYT010000089.1 GCA_944385835.1 uncultured Oscillospiraceae bacterium
CGTTCCTGAAATCGCCTGCAGAAATCATAAATTATCCTCCCTATGGCAGTATCTAAAGTGCTCAAACAGCTTTAACCAAGCCATTCTACACTATGCGGCGCGTTTTGGCAAGAGGGTATCACCATCAAATCGTACTCCGCAGGCTTTTTGCCGGGGCGGCGTCCCTGGGCGGTCCGCCCGAGGGCGCATCGAGCGCGCGGTAGAATTCCGTCAGTATCTCCGCCGGCGCCTCGGGGCGTTCCTCGTTCACCACGCGGCCCGTGTCCGGGAGTATCCGCAGCCCGGCATTTTTGATGTGCCGCGCCAGATACTTCGCCGAGGCCAGGTTCGCACCGTCCTTCGCCCCGCAGAGCACGAGCGCGGGGCAGGCGACGCCGCCCAGCCGGCCCGTGAAGTCGAGGCTTTTCATCGACCTCCCGAGGGCGAGGGTGTCCCGCTTGCCGAAGGCCATACCCCTGAAGGCGGACTCCGGCAGCAGCCTGAAAACCAGGCTCTGCAGGGCGAAGGCCGCCTTCGGCACCCTGTGCGGCGTGCCGATGAGGACGATGCTCTTTACCCTTTCCGGGCGGCGGAGGGCGTAGTCCAGCGCGAGTATGCCGCCGAGCGAGAGGCCGCAGAGGTGCAGCGGCCCCTCTATTCCGGCGCAGTAGCGCTCGAGCGCGGCGCGGAGGTTCTCAAAGCTCGCCTCCCTGCCGCCGAGGATGGCGGAAAGCCCCGGGCGGAGCGCCTCCCAGCCCGAGGGCAGGAGCGCGGCCGCCTTGTCCCAGCTGGCCGGCCCGTGACCGGCGCCGTGGAGCAAAACTATCCTGTTCATAGGCGGGGACTCCGGCTGGCTTACAGTATTATCAGCTCTTTCGGCGCTTTGGTGATGTCCACGCAGCCCTCGCCGCTCAGGTAGAGCACGTCCTCGATGCGCACACCGAACCTGCCGGGGATGTAGATGCCCGGCTCGGCGGAAATCACCGCGCCCTCGCCGAGCGGCTCGCCGTTCGAGAGGGAGGCTCGGGGCGACTCGTGTATGTCCAGGCCGACGCCGTGGCCGAAGCCGTGGCCGAAGTACTCGCCGAAGCCGGCGTCCGCGATGACCTTCGCGCCGGCCGCGTGGACCTCCGCGCCGGTGGCGGAGGGCCTGGCCGCCGCGATGCCGGCCAGCTGGGCGCGCAGCACGACGTCGTAGACGTTCCGCATCTCCTCCGTGGCGGAGCCGACGGCCACGGTGCGCGTCATGTCGGAGCAGTAGCCGTTCTTGATGCAGCCGAAGTCCATGGTGACGAAGTCTCCGCTGGCGATGAGCGCCTCGCCGGGGACGCCGTGGGGCATACTGGTGTGCGCGCCGGTGATGGCGATGGGGTCGAAGCTGTTCTTCTCCGCGCCATGGCGCATCATGCGGTAGGTCAGCTCGGCGGCCAGCTCGCTCTCGCTCATGCCGGGCCTGATTACGGCCAGCGTCTCCTCCAGCGCCTTTTCTGAGATGCGCTGCGCCGCGATGAGGTTTTCCAACTCGTCGGCGGCCTTGTGGGCGCGCAGGCCGGCCACCAGGGCGCCGGCCGGGGAAAAGACTCGGCCCAGCCTGCCCTCCAGGGCGGTGTAGGCGGCGTAGCAGAGCTTGTCGTCCTCCGCGCCTATCTCGCCGGACACCTCCGCAGCGAGGGCCTTCAGGCACTCGCCGAGCGGCCGCTCGGCCGTGTCCAGCACCAGCTCCACGCCGGGGGAGCACTTTGCGCCGGCGTCCTCTATGTAGCGCGAGTCGGTGACCAGCCAGGCCCTGGACGGAGTTATCAGCGCGGCGCTGTCCGTGGGCATGAAGCCGGTGGCGTAGTAGATGTTCTTGTCGTCCATGAGCAGGAGCGCGCCCAGCCCGCTGCGCTCGACGGCCTCCTGCACTCTTTTGAGCTGTGACATATCTTACCTCCAGGTGAATTATGTATGTTGCCCCGGGCCGCGCTCAGGCGGCCTGCGGCTCCAGCACGAAGCCGTCCGGGGTCATTGACGAACTCAGCGCCGCGCCGAGGGCGTGGACGCTGACGCTCTCCACGCCCTCTATGGCGCAGAAGGTCAGCGTGATGCAGCAGTCGGCCACGGTGCGCGCGCGCCCCGCAAGCGAGGCGTAGCCCGGCGAGACGGCCAGCGTCAGGGCGCCGCCGTCCAGCGTCCAGCCGAGGACGTCCACGCCCTCGGGCAGGGCGCGGCGCAGCTCCGGCCTGTCCGTGCCGGTGTTGAAGGCCTCGACCGCGGCGTCGATGGCCGACAGCCCGGCGTCCACGCGGACGGTCTCGCTGCGCACGGCGCTGCCGCCCTCCAGGTAGTAGGGCGAGACCGCGCGCCAGACCTCCACGCTCTCGCCGCCGGCGGCGCAGGAGGCGAGGGCGAGGAGCGCCAGCCCTGCGAGCGCAAGGCACAGGATACGTTTCACTTCGCAGCCCCCTTCCCATCCAGCGCGGGGAAGCTGACGGTGAAGCGCGTGCCGCGCTCCTCGCCCGGCTCCACCCTTATCTCCCCGCCCAGGGCGGCCACGGCGTCGTGGACTATCGAGAGGCCCAGGCCGCTGCCGCCCCTCTCGCGCGAGCGGGCCTTGTCCACGCGGTAGAAGCGCGAGAAGATGTTGGGCAGGTCCTCCGGCGGTATGCCTATGCCCGTGTCCTCCACGGCCAGCAGCACGCGCCCGCCCTCCGCGCGGACGGAGACGTCCACGCTGCCGCCGGGGACGTTGTATTTCACGGCGTTCTCCGCCAGGTTGAAGACTATCTGGTACACGTCGTCCTCCGGCGCGCTGATGAGGCAGCCGGGGGCGCAGTCGCAGCGCAGATCGACGCCGCTCTTGCCCGCGAGAGGCGCCAGGCGGCGCAGCGTGGCCTCGGCGGCCCTGCCCAGGTCCACGGCCTTGCGCTCGCCGCGCGCGCCGTCGTCGCGGCGCGACAGGTCCAGCAGTTTTTCCGTGGTGCGCTGCAGCCGTTCGGTCTCGTCGGAGATGTCCTGGATGAACTCGCGCGCAGTGGCGGGGTCTATGTCCTCGCTGCCGAGGATGGAGTCGGCCAGCAGCCGGATCGAGGCCAGGGGCGTTTTCAGCTCGTGCGAGGCGTCGGAGACGAAGCGGCGGCGCTGCTCCTCGGTCTTTTGCAGCGTCTCGGTCATGGAGTTGAAGTCGGCGTACAGCTCGCTCAGCTCGTCGCCGCCCTCCACCGCTACGCGCTGGGCGTAGTTGCCCTCGCGCACGGTGCGCACGGCCTCGCTCAGGCGGGTTATGCGCCGCGTGAGGCGGAGGGTGAAAACAAGGGTCAGCGCTATCGCCGCGGCCAGGGCCACGACGGAGACGGCGAACAGCCTGTCGCGGAAGGCGAGGATGATCTCCGCCTGTCCGGAGTCTACCTCGCTGAGGTAGACCGAGCCGATTGTCGCCCCGTCGCGCGCGATGGGCATCGCGGCGCTGGAGCGGAAGGCCCCGCCGGAGAAGCGCGAGTAGAACACCCTCTCGCTGCCCAGGGCGCGCGCCGTCTCCGCGAAAAGCGCGTAGCGCCCCTCCGCCGAGGGCGTGCCGGTGTCGTAAAGCACCAGCCCGGCGGCGTCGGTGACCATGACGCGCTCCCAGCCCGTGAGGCCCAGGAGCTGCACCACCTGCGCCGCGCCGTCGCCGCTGAGCGTGTCCAGCGCGGCGAGGGAGGCCGCGAGGACGCCGGCCTGCTCGAGCAGGGAGCTTTCCTTCTCCGAGAACACTATGTCTCGCGAGGCCGCGACGGGGTAGCTGTTGAGCAGGGCCAGCAGCGCGATTATGAGCGCCAGGAAGGCCAGCACGAGCCGGAACTGCACGCGCTGGGTCAGCCTGCGGCGCTTTTTGGCCTCGGGCGCGGCCGTCACTCTGCCAGGTAGTAGCCCACGCCCCACTTGGTGACGAAGAGCTTGGGCGAGGCGGGGTCGTCCTCCAGCTTCTCGCGCAGGCGGCGGATGTGGACGTCAACGGTGCGCGCGTCGCCCTGGTAGTCGTAGCCCCAGACCAGGTCCAGCAGGCTGTCGCGGCTGAACACCCGCCCCGGCGAGCGCAGGAACAGCTCCGCGAGGTCGAACTCCCGCGCCGTGAGGTCCACGCTGCGGCCGTCCTTATAGGCCGCGCGCCGGTCGGTGTCCAGCGCGAGGCCGCGGTGCTCCAGCAGCCGCGCGCCCTGGCCGCCGGGCTGCGAGGCGGTTATGCCCGCGCGGCGCAGCAGCGCGCGTATGCGCGCCTTCAGCTCCAGGATGTTGAAGGGCTTGGTGATATAGTCGTCCGCCCCGGACTCGAAGCCGAGCAGCTTGTCGGCGTCCTCGCTCCTGGCCGTCAGCATGATGATGGGTACGGTGGAGCTTTCGCGTATGCGCTGGCAGGCCTCCAGCCCGTCGAGGCCGGGCATCATGAGGTCGAGCACAATGAGGTCGTAGCCGCCCTGCGCGGCCATCTGCACGGCGGTCGCGCCGTCGTAGCAGGCGTCGACCGTGTAGCCCTCGTTCTCGAGGTTGAACTTTATGCCCTTGACAAGCAGCTTTTCATCGTCAACAACCAGAATCTTCATCGTATACCTCCACGCAGACGTAGTCGGCAAACTCCGCCACCATGCCGGCGGTGATGCCCGGGACGGCGGCAAGCTCATACACGCCGCCGAAGCCGCCCCAGCGCTCGCGCCAGGCGACGATGTCCGCCGCGCGCTCCGGCCCTATGCCCGGCAGCAGTTCCAGCTCTTCGGCCGAGGCGCGGTTCAGGTCCAGCCGCCCGTCCTCCGCCTGGAAGGCGAGCCGCTCCTGCGCGCCGCCGCGCCCGGCATAGGTACCCGGCTCCTCCGCGCGCGGCAGCAGCGCCGCGGCCGAGAATACGGCGGCTGCGGCGGCGATGGCGAGGGCGCAGGCAAGGGGCTTTTTCGGCATATTTCCTCCGTTCCCGCCGCAGGGAAATGTTAGGGTCTTGCTTTTCCGGCGCGGCG